>NZ_JABWRY020000001.1:3812142-4129821 GCF_014269205.2 Pseudomonas kermanshahensis | reverse complement strand
GCTTTCCTGATAGATCAGGAATGGCGCGGCGCGGTCAAGGGAAGCTTCCTTGATGGCGGTCCACAGCTGCAGCAGGTAGTCGAGGTCCCATTGCATTTCTTCGCTGCTGCGGCCAAGGCCGGCAGTGCGCACGATCAGGCCCATGTCGCCCGGCACGGTCAGGCCGTTCAGGGCTTCGCGCAGCTCGTTGCGCTCTTCGCCTTCGATGCGGCGGGAGATGCCGCCAGCGCGTGGGTTGTTAGGCATCAGCACCAGGTAGCGGCCGGCCAGGCTGATGAAGGTGGTGAGGGCGGCGCCTTTGTTGCCGCGCTCTTCCTTCTCGACCTGGACGATGACTTCCTGGCCTTCGCTGAGGACGTCCTTGATGTTGACGCGGCCTTCGGGGGACTTCTTGAAGTACTCGCGGGAGATTTCTTTCAGCGGCAGGAAGCCGTGACGTTCGGAGCCGAAGTCGACGAAGGCGGCTTCGAGGCTAGGTTCGATGCGGGTGATCTTGCCTTTGTAGATGTTGGCCTTTTTCTGCTCACGGGCGCCGGACTCGATGTCCAGGTCGTAGAGGCGTTGGCCGTCCACCAGGGCTACACGCAACTCTTCGGGTTGAGTTGCGTTAATCAGCATTCTTTTCATGTTGTACCGTCGGTTTCCGGGCTGCCGGAAACGGCGTTCGGCACACACGACGTCTCATGGTCGGTGCCAAGGTGCGCAAAGGGTGGCGGGGCCACCCCCGTGTCGAGCGACGTTCGGCACCAGCCGGTTGCCCAGCCTGCCGTTGTCACGACGACGCGTCCTGTTTGCTGCGGTGCCTAGCTGGCCCTTGTGGCTTTCGAATAGGTATCCGAATCAACCCAGCGGGCCAAGTGCACTCAGTCAGGAGGAGGAATCAACCTTCAGCCGTGGACGCCCGGAGGCATCTGTTTCAGGACCTTATCCGCTCGCCGCCCATGTCAGTGGGCCGGTGGCCGGACGCGGTGCTACACGGTCCGAGGGCTGTGCATCTCCACCCTGCACGTATCCCTGATAATTCGGGTGCTGCCGCGCGCTGAATCCGCAACGGGTTGCATTTTTCGCCAGCGCGGGTTCCGCGCTGGCGCCATTCATGTCCAAGGCAGGTATTTCCGAAGCATTCGCCGTGCGTTGCGTGGAAGCGACGAGGCGGGCAGAGGTGCAGCGAAAAGAATCGGGTAAGCAGGTGAAACACCGCACTTGTCGTTTTTTTTCGGTCTTCTCTACACAGCGCTGGTGGCGATTCCAGGCAATTCGGTAAACTGGCGAAAACCCCGTAGGACGGCCTCGCGTCCTGGAGAATTGCGAAGGTCAGGGACCGGCGAAGAGCCTGGTGCCGCTGGCCTGCCGCTTTTGGCGGCGTTCGCGACTATAGCAGCAATGATTAAGTGCTTCAATTCCATAAAAAATTGTTATGATCCCTTGATGACGACCAATACCCCTCCGACTTCCGGCGTTCAGCTGATCGAAGTCGCGCCGGAGCTTGCCGGCCAACGCATCGACAATTTCCTCATCACGGCCCTCAAGGGCGTGCCCAAGACGCTTGTCTACCGCATCCTGCGCAAGGGTGAAGTGCGGGTCAACAAGGGGCGCGTCAAGCCTGAGTACAAGATTCAGGCCGGCGATATCGTGCGGGTACCGCCCGTCCGCTTGCCCGAGCGTGATGCGCCTGCGCCGGTGGCGCAAGGCCTGTTGCAGCGCCTGGAAGCGGCGATTGTCTATGAAGACAAAGCGCTGATCGTGATGAACAAGCCGGCCGGTATTGCCGTGCATGGCGGCAGTGGCCTGAGCTTTGGTGTGATCGAGGCGCTGCGCCAACTGCGCCCGGACGCCAAGGAACTTGAACTGGTGCACCGCCTGGACCGCGACACGTCCGGCCTGCTGATGATCGCCAAGAAGCGCAGCATGCTGCGCCACCTGCATGCCGCATTGCGTGGCGACGGTGTCGACAAGCGCTACATGGCCTTGGTGCGCGGCCATTGGCCGACCGCCAAGAAGCAGGTCAACGCACCGTTGCTCAAGAGCAACCTGCGTTCTGGCGAGCGTATGGTCGAGGTCAATGACGAGGGCAAGGAAGCGCTGACCCTGTTCCGCGTGCTGCGCCGTTTTGGCGAGTTCGCAACCATTGTCGAGGCGCGCCCGATCACCGGTCGTACTCACCAGATTCGTGTGCACACCTTGCATGCTGGGCACATGATCGCAGGCGACAGCAAGTACGGCGATGAAGACTTCAGCCGCGAAATCCGCGAGCTGGGCGGCAAGCGCCTGTTCCTGCATGCCTACGCCCTGACCGTGCCGCTGCCTGACGGCGGCGAGCTCAAGCTCGAGGCGCCGGTGGATGAGGTGTGGGCTAAGACGGTTGAGCGTTTGAGTGCGTCCTGATCTATGAAAAAGCCGTATGAACTGCTGATTTTCGACTGGGATGGCACCCTGGCCGATTCCATCGGCCGCATCGTCGAGGCGATGAATGCCGCCGCTGAGCGTGCCGGTGAGGCGCCAAGCCACGAAGAGGCGGTCAAGGGCATCATCGGTCTGGCCCTGGGCGAGGCGATCCATACCCTGTACCCGCACCTGACGCCGGTAGCGCTCGAGCGCTTCCGGCAGCACTACGCCGACATCTACATGGCGCTCGATCAGCAGCCCTCGCCGTTGTTCGAGGGCGTGGTCGAGTCGCTGGATGCCTTCCGTGCAGAGGGTTACCGCCTGGCGGTGGCGACCGGCAAGGCGCGTCGCGGCTTGGATCGGGTGCTCAAGGCCAATGGCTGGGAGCAGTTTTTCGACATCACCCGTGCTGCCGACGAGACCCGTGGCAAGCCGCACCCGCTGATGCTCGAGGAAATTCTCGGCCATTGTGGTGTCGAACCAGAACGTGCGCTGATGGTCGGCGATTCGGCGTTCGACCTGCAGATGGCCAGCAATGCTGGCATGCATTCGGTGGCTGTCGGGTATGGCGCGATGTCGTTGCAGGCATTGGCCGAATTCGGCCCGCAGCTGTGCATCAATCATTTTTCCCAGTTGCGTGAGTGGCTGGGCCGTTCCGCGTAATTTCACGTCCAAGGCAGGTAAGCATGGCAGACGAATGGAAAGCCCCTGAGTCCGAACCCGAGGAGCGCGAAGAGCGCAAGAGTTGGAAGCTGTTGGAGAAGACCCTGCTGGCGGGCGTCCAGGAGCAGCGTCGCGCGCGTCGCTGGGGGATCTTCTTCAAGCTGCTGACCTTCGTCTACCTGTTCGGCATGCTGATGCTGTTCACGCCGCTGATGGACATGGACAAGGCGGCTTCGCGCAGTGCCAGCCATACGGCGCTGATCGAGGTGCGCGGCGTGATCGCCGACCAGGAGGCTGCCAGTGCCGATAACCTCGTCAAGAGCCTGCGTGAGGCGTTCAAGGACGCCAAGACCAAGGCGGTGGTGCTGCGCATCAACAGCCCAGGCGGCAGCCCGGTGCAGGCGGGTTATGTATATGACGAGATTCGTCGCCTGCGTGCCGAGTACCCGGCCATCAAGCTGTATGCGGTAATTACCGACCTGGGCGCTTCCGGTGCTTACTACATTGCCAGTGCGGCGGACGAGATCTATGCCGACAAGGCTAGCCTGGTCGGCTCCATCGGGGTGACGGCAGCGGGTTACGGGTTTGTCGGGTCGATGGAGAAGCTTGGGGTCGAGCGACGCACGTACACTGCAGGCGAGCACAAGGCCTTCCTGGACCCGTTCTCGCCAGAGAAGCCGGAAGAGCGTGCGTTCTGGCAGGGTGTGCTGAACACCACGCACCAGCAGTTCATCGCCATGGTCAAGCAGGGGCGGGGTGACCGCCTGAAAGACAAAGAGCACCCGGAGCTGTTCAGTGGCCTGATCTGGACTGGCGAGCAGGCCAAGGCGCTGGGGCTGGTGGATGGCCTGGGCAGTGCCAGCTATGTCGCGCGGGAGATTGTCGGCGAGAAGGAGTTGGTGGATTTCACGGTCGAGGAATCGCCGTTTGATCGCTTCTCGAAGCGGCTGGGCGCGAGCGTGGCGGAGCATCTGGCGATGTATATGGGGTTCCAGGGGCCGTCGTTGCGCTGAGGGTTCACCGTCGCAGTTTTGGTGCCTGTGAGATCAGGCGCCGCCCGCGCCCATGTCCCAGAAATAATTGGCCCGAAACAACTGTAGGAGCAGCCTTGTGCTGCGAAGCGCCGCGCAGGCGGCGCTCAATCTCATAAGCGCCACAAATGTTGAGCCTAAGGTATCTCCACCCCTTCCTTCGTCAACATATCCACCAGCCGAATCAGCGGCAGCCCCACCAGGCTGGTCGCATCGCAACCGTGCGTGCTTTGGAATAAGCTCACCCCCAGCCCTTCCGCCTTAAAGCTCCCGGCGCAATCCAGCGGCTGTTCTGCCGTTACATAGCGCTCGACCCGTTTGCGGTCCAATTCACGCATGGTGACGGTAAAGGGCACGCAATCGACCTGGCAGTGCCCCGTGGCGCTGTTCAGCAGTGCCAGCCCGGTCAGGAAGGTCACTTGCTGCCCGCTCGCCTCCAGCAGCTGCTCGCAGGCGCGGGCGAAGGTGTGTGGCTTGCCCAGGATCTGTTCACCCAGCACAGCGACCTGGTCAGAGCCAATGATCAGGTGCCCTGGGTGGCTGCCCGCCAATGCCTCAGCCTTTTGCCTGGCCAGGCGCCGTACCAGCTCCACGGCAGGCTCGTCACCCAGTCGCTGCTCGTCTATATCGGGGCTTGCGCAGGTGAATGGCAGGCGCAGGCGGGCGAGCAGTTCGCGTCGATAAGGGGAGCTGGAAGCCAGTAATAAGGGAAGCATGGTAGACTCCTGGTCAGTTGAACCAAATTCTAACATGCAACATGCCGCCTAATTTCCTTTGACAGGTGCGGGGGGCATCCCTAGAATGCTGCGCCTATGTTGAATGACCCGATTCCACCTCACGTTGACCCGCGCAAATTAGCCGATCGTGGCGTAACCCTTAACGGTTCGCTGCAACTCGCTGATTTGGAAAGACTCTGCGACCCGCTTTCCGACAATGTCGGTACGGTGCAGGCGAAGTTAAATTTTGAACGAGATGAACAGCACGTGGTGGTTATCCACAGCGAGCTCGACGTCGAGGTCAAGATGGTTTGCCAGCGTTGTCTTGAGCTGGTCACCCTGCCGATCCACAGCGAATGTACTTACGCCGTGGTGAAGGAGGGTGCGAATACCCAGTCGTTGCCGAAAGGCTATGACGTGCTGGAACTGGGCGAAGATCCATTGGATCTGCAGGCGCTGGTCGAGGAGGAGCTTCTGCTCGCCTTGCCAATCGTGCCTGCTCATCATCCGGAAGAATGCCAGCAGCCGGCGGGCGCAGACGAGCCCGATTCGAGCAAGGACGAGGTATCGCGGTCCAACCCGTTCAGTGTTTTGGCGCAGTTAAAGCGTGACCCAAACGTTTAGGAGTTAATCAATTATGGCTGTTCAGCAGAACAAAAAATCCCGCTCTGCCCGTGACATGCGCCGTTCGCACGACGCTCTGTCGGAAAACGCGCTGTCGGTAGAGAAAACCACCGGTGAAGTTCACCTGCGCCACCACGTATCGCCAGAAGGCGTATACCGTGGTCGCAAAGTGGTCGACAAGGGCGCTGACGAGTAATCCTTGTCCGCTCAGATCATCGCGATCGACGCAATGGGCGGGGACTTCGGTCCCCGCAGCATTGTCCAGGCTAGCATTGCCTGCCTTTCGGCTACTCCCTCGCTGCACCTGACCCTCGTCGGTCAACCCTCCCTCCTTGAAGATCTTGTCAGCGGCCTTGCGGCGGCGGATCGCGCGCGCCTGCAGATTGTCGCGGCCAGCGAGGTGATTGGCATGGACGAGCGGCCATCCCAGGCGTTGCGTGGCAAACCGGATTCGTCGATGCGCATTGCGCTCGAACTGGTGCGTGACGGCAAGGCCCAGGCCTGCGTGAGTGCCGGCAACACCGGGGCGCTGATGGCGTTGTCGCGTTTCGTGCTCAAAACCCTGCCGGGTATCGATCGGCCGGCCATGGTGGCGGCGATCCCGACTCAGGCGGGGTACTGCCAGTTGCTCGACCTGGGTGCCAATGTCGATTGCAGTGCCGAGAACCTCTTCCAGTTCGCCGTGATGGGCTCGGTGGCCGCCCAGGCGCTGGGTGTGCATCGGCCGCGCGTGGCGCTGTTGAATATCGGCACCGAGGACATCAAGGGCAACCAGCAGGTCAAGCTGGCGGCCACCTTGCTGCAGAACGCCCGTGGGCTTAACTATGTGGGCTTCGTCGAAGGCGATGGCCTGTACCGCGGCGAGGCTGACGTGGTGGTGTGTGACGGTTTTGTCGGCAACATCCTGCTCAAATCCAGCGAGGGCCTGGCGACGATGATCGCTGCGCGCATCGAGACGCTGTTCAAGGGTGGCGTGTTGTCGCGCGCTGCCGGCGCGCTGGCCATGCCACTGCTCAAGCGCCTGCAGGCTGACCTGGCGCCGGCGCGGCACAACGGTGCGAGTTTCCTGGGTTTGCAGGGGATCGTCATCAAGAGTCACGGTTCGGCAGGTGTGCAGGGCTTTCAGAGTGCGATTCAGCGGGCGCTGATCGAGATTCAGGAAAACTTGCCGCAGCGGCTGCATGGCCGCCTTGAAGACCTGTTGCCTTAGGCAATTCGCCGATGAAGTGCTTAAATGTGACCGCTTGGTCCGCGTCTCCATCCAAGTTTTCAGATTCCGCGTCAGGCTGATGCCCGGCGCACCCTATCCGACGACAAGATCATAAGGGCTTGTTCAATGTCTGCATCCCTCGCATTCGTCTTTCCCGGTCAAGGTTCCCAGTCGCTCGGCATGCTCAAGGAATTGGGCGCCGAAAAGCCGGTGATCGTTGAGACCTTCAAGGAGGCCTCCGAGGCTCTGGGCTATGACCTGTGGAAGCTGGTCCAGGAAGGCCCGGAAGAACAACTCAACCAAACCGACAAGACCCAGCCGGCCATCCTCACTGCCTCGATCGCCCTGTGGCGCCTGTGGTTGGAAGAGGGCGGCGCGCAGCCGGCGTTCGTTTCCGGCCACAGCTTGGGTGAATACAGCGCCTTGGTTGCCGCTGGCAGCCTGTCGCTCAAAGATGCAGTGAAGCTGGTCAAGCGCCGTGGCGAACTGATGCAGGAGGCCGTGCCTGCCGGTCACGGCGCCATGGCCGCGATTCTCGGCCTGGACGACGCCGTAGTGGTCGATATCTGTGCCAAGGCCGCCGAAGATGAAGTGGTCAGCGCGGTGAACTTCAACTCGCCAGGCCAGGTCGTGATCGCGGGTAACACGGCTGCCGTGGACCGTGCCATGGCGCTGTGCAAAGAGGCCGGTGCCAAGCGCGCCCTGCCGCTGGCGGTCAGCGTGCCGTCGCACTGCGCCTTGATGAAGCCGGCTGCCGAGCGTTTTGCCGAATCGGTCAACGCCATCGAATGGAAGGCCCCGCAGATCCCGGTGGTGCAGAACGTCACCGCCGCTATCGCCGCCGACCTCGATGCGCTCAAGCATGACCTGCTGGCACAGCTTTACCAGCCCGTGCGCTGGGTCGAGTGCGTGCAGACCCTGGCCGCCAATGGCGCGGTCAACCTGGTCGAGTGCGGCCCGGGCAAAGTCCTCGCCGGCCTCAACAAGCGTTGCGCCGACGGTGTCACCACCTACAACCTCAATACCCCTGACGCCGTCGCCGCCACCCGTGCGGCGCTGGCCTGAATTGGAGAAGCTTGCATGAGCCTGCAAGGTAAAGTTGCACTGGTCACCGGCGCTAGCCGTGGCATCGGCCAGGCCATTGCCCTCGAACTGGGCCGCCAGGGCGCGACCGTGATCGGCACCGCCACGTCGGCTTCCGGCGCCGAGCGCATTGCCGCCACCCTCAAAGAGCACGGCATCGCCGGCACCGGCATGGAGCTGAATGTGACCAGCGCCGAGTCCGTGGAAGCGGTGCTGGGTGCCATCAGCGCACAGTTCGGTGCGCCGACCATCCTGGTCAACAACGCCGGCATCACCCGCGACAACCTCATGCTGCGCATGAAGGACGACGAGTGGTTCGATGTGATCGACACCAACCTGAACAGCCTCTACCGTCTGTCCAAGGGCGTGCTGCGCGGCATGACCAAGGCGCGTTGGGGTCGTATCATCAGCATCGGCTCGGTTGTCGGTGCCATGGGCAACGCCGGCCAGGCCAACTACGCGGCGGCCAAGGCCGGCCTCGAAGGCTTCAGCCGCGCCCTGGCGCGTGAAGTGGGCTCGCGTGGTATCACCGTCAACTCGGTGACCCCGGGCTTCATCGACACCGACATGACTCGCGAGCTGCCAGAAGCGCAGCGCGAAGCCCTGCAGACCCAGATTCCGCTGGGCCGCCTGGGCCAGGCCGAGGAAATCGCCAAGGTGGTTTCCTTCCTGGCCTCCGACGGCGCAGCCTATGTGACCGGCGCTACGGTGCCGGTCAACGGCGGGATGTACATGTAACAACTGCAACTCAATGTGACGGATTTCGTAAAAAAAGAGTCATACTGCGAGCCTAAAATCCGTTATAAAGCTGCAACCAGATTCCAGGCAGCGGGTGCGGTGACTAATCCGAAGGTGCGTTTAGCTTGAAAAGCGAACGTCTTTCTATAAAATTGGTCACCGGCCAGCTGCCTGACATATGTCCATTAGGAGTGAAAACTAGGTATGAGCACCATCGAAGAACGCGTCAAGAAAATCGTCGCCGAGCAACTGGGCGTCAAGGAAGAGGAAGTGACCAACGAGAAGTCCTTCGTCGATGACCTGGGTGCCGATTCGCTTGACACCGTTGAGCTGGTGATGGCTCTGGAAGAGGAATTCGAGACCGAGATTCCTGACGAAGAAGCCGAGAAGATCACTACCGTTCAAGCCGCTATCGACTACGTCAACAGCCACAAGGCCTAAGACGCAGTAGTCGACGCTTCTTGTCGGGAAAAACCGCACTGCCTTTGCTGGCGTGCGGTTTTTTCTTTGCGAGCCCCCTGCCTTCAGCTCAAGGGTATCGTTCACCGCGCACCGAGAGCCTGTTGTCATTCCATTCCATCGCATGAATGCAATGCCAAGAGACTCTGTTATTAGAAAAGGAGAGTACTGTGTCGCGTAGACGCGTCGTGGTCACCGGTATGGGTATGCTGTCGCCACTGGGTACCGATGTACCGAGCACCTGGCAGGGCATTCTGGCTGGCCGCAGTGGCATCGGTCCGATCGAACATACGGATCTGTCTGCCTACTCCACCCGTTTCGGCGGCTCGGTGAAAGGCTTTGAGGTCGAACAGTACCTGTCGGCCAAAGAGGCCCGCAAACTTGACCTGTTCATCCAGTACGGCCTGGCGGCCGGGTTCCAGGCCGTGCGTAATGCGGGCCTGGAGGTCAACGACAGCAACCGTGAACGCATTGGCGTGGCCATGGGTTCGGGTATTGGTGGCCTGACCAACATCGAAGAAACCAGCCGGACCCTGCACGAGCAGGGCCCGCGGCGTATTTCGCCGTTCTTCGTGCCGGGTTCGATCATCAACATGATCTCCGGTTTCCTGTCTATCCACTTGGGGTTGCAGGGCCCGAACTACGCCATTGCCACCGCCTGCACCACGGGCACCCACTGCATCGGCATGGCGGCGCGCAACATCGCCTACGGCGAAGCTGACGTGATGATCGCCGGTGGCGCCGAAATGGCCGCCTGCGGCCTGGGCATGGGCGGCTTCGGCGCATCGCGTGCGCTGTCGACCCGCAACGATGAGCCAAGCCGTGCCAGCCGTCCTTGGGACAAAGGCCGTGATGGTTTCGTGCTGTCTGACGGTGCCGGTGCCCTGGTGCTGGAAGAACTCGAGCACGCCAAGGCCCGTGGCGCGACCATTTATGCCGAGCTGGTTGGTTTCGGCATGAGCGGCGACGCTTACCACATGACCTCGCCACCCGATACCGGCGAAGGCGCTGCCCGTTGCATGGCCAATGCCCTGCGCGATGCGGGTATCCAGCCTGAAGAGGTCAGCTACATCAACGCCCACGGCACTTCGACCCCGGCCGGCGATATCGCCGAAGTGGCGGCGATCAAGCGTGTGTTCGGTGAGCATGCCTACAAGCTCGCGGTCAGCTCGACCAAGTCGATGACTGGCCACCTGCTGGGTGCTGCTGGCGCGGTGGAAGCGATCTTCAGCGTGCTGGCGATCAACAGCCAGATGGCGCCGCCGACCATCAACCTGGACGAGCCGGACGAAGGGTGTGACCTGGACTTCGTGCCACACCAGGCGCGCAGCATGCCGATCGATGTGGTGCTGTCCAACTCGTTCGGCTTTGGTGGCACCAACGGCTCGCTGGTGTTCCGCCGGTTCGCCGGTTGATGCACAGCTGGGTCGACGGCCAGCCGGCGGATGCAGTCAACTTGCAAAACCGCGGCCTGGCATACGGCGATGGTCTGTTCGAGACCATCGCCGTGCGCGGTGGCCGGCCCAGTTTGCTGGCGGGTCACCTCGCACGCTTGGCGCTGGGTTGCCAGCGCCTGGCAATCGACGTTGACCTGGTGTTGGTTGAAGACGAGCTTCTGCGTTACGCCAGCCAGCTCGGTGATGGCGTCGCCAAACTCATCCTGACCCGTGGCGACAGCCAGCGCGGCTATGCCCCGGTTGCCGGTGCCGCGGCACGGCGCATCCTTCAGGGCAGCCCACTGCCCAGCTATCCTGTCGAGCATGCCGAGCGTGGCGTGCGTTTGTTCCCGTGCCAGACCCGGCTTGGGGAACAACCGCTGCTGGCCGGGCTCAAACACCTCAATCGCCTGGAGCAGGTGCTGGCGCGTGCCGAATGGCAGGACAGCGAGCATGCCGAAGGCCTCATGCGAGATGGGCGGGGCAGGGTGGTCGAAGGGGTGTATAGCAATCTTTTCCTGGTGCGTGACGGCGTGCTACTGACCGCAGACCTCAGCCGATGCGGCGTCGCGGGAGTAATGCGTGCCGCGTTGTTGCAGCAGGCCCAGGCGCTGGCCATTCCCGTCCAGGTTCGTGACCTGGCATTCGATGAACTGCAGCAGGCGGATGAAGTATTCGTTTGCAACAGTGTCTATGGGGTCTGGCCTGTGCGGGGAATTGCCGCGCTGAACTGGTCGCCAGGCCCACTCACCCGTAAACTGCAGGCCGTTGCCCGTACGTTACTGGATACCTGAATTCGTGAGACGCAAATTCCTGCTGCTGCTGGAAATGGGGTTGATCCTGGCTGGCCTGGCATTCGGTTGGTCAGCCTGGAAGGTCAACTCGGTCCTGGAGCAGCCCTTGCACGTGACGCAGGAGCGCCTGCTCGATGTGCCCAATGGCACCAACCCCAACCGCATGTTCTACCGCATGCAGAACGAGGGGTTGCTCGATGACGCCTTTTGGCTGCGGCTTTACTGGCGCTTCAACATGGCCGGTACGCCCCTGCACACCGGTGAGTACCGCCTGACCCCGGGCATGACGGTCGAGCAGTTGTTCGATGCGTGGCGCCGCGGCGATGTCGTGCAGTACAACCTGACCCTGGTCGAAGGCTGGACCTTCCGCCAGGTACGCTCGGCGATCGCCAAGCACGAAAAGCTCAAGCACACGCTGGACGGCCTGACCGACGCCGAGGTCATGGACAAGCTTGGCCACACCGGGGTGTTCCCTGAAGGCCGCTTCTTCCCGGACACTTACCGCTTCGTGCGTGGCATGAGCGACATCGAATTGTTGCAGCAAGCCTACATGCGCCTGGACGAAGTGCTGGCCAAGGAGTGGTCGGAGCGCACCACTGACCTGCCTTATCGCGACCCCTACCAGGCGCTGATCATGGCCTCGTTGGTGGAGAAGGAAACCGGCATCCCGCAAGAGCGTGGGCAGATTGCCGGCGTGTTCGTGCGGCGCTTGCGCCTGGGCATGATGCTGCAGACCGACCCAACAGTGATCTATGGCATGGGCGAGCGCTACAACGGCAAAATCACCCGCGCCGACCTGCGTGAGCCAACGCCCTATAACACCTACACCATTACCGGCCTGCCGCCGACGCCCATCGCCATGGTCGGCCGCGAGGCGATTCACGCTGCGCTCAATCCGTCCGATGGCACCAGCTTGTATTTCGTCGCTCGCGGCGATGGCAGTCACGTGTTCTCCGACGACCTGGACGATCACAACTCGGCGGTGCGCGAGTTCCAGCTCAAGCGGCGGGCGGATTACCGCTCCAGCCCGGCTCCGCAGGCCCAGCCGGGTGCGGGGGAGGCCGTGGAGCCCGAGACGCCCGCAGCGGACCAGCCGACTGCGCAGCCTGAGCCCGATGAGGCGCCCGTGCAGGAAACCGCCCCGGCCAGCGACCCTGCCCCCGTCGATGCACCGGCCACTGCGCCGACGCCCGACGAACAACATTAAGGACTGCCTGTGAGCGGCTTGTTTATTACTCTGGAAGGCCCCGAAGGCGCGGGCAAAAGTACCAACCGTGAATACCTGGCGGCGCGCCTGCGCGAGCAAGGCTTGGATGTGTTGCTGACCCGCGAGCCGGGCGGTACGCCGCTGGCCGAGAAGGTGCGTGAACTGTTGCTGGCACCCAGCGATGAAACCATGGCGGCCGATACCGAGCTGTTGCTGGTGTTCGCTGCACGCGCCCAGCACCTGGCGCAGGTGATCCGTCCTGCGCTGGCCCGCGGCGCCGTGGTGTTATGTGACCGGTTTACCGATGCCACCTACGCCTATCAGGGTGGTGGTCGCGGGTTATCCGTCGAGCGTATCGCCACCTTGGAGCAATTCGTCCAGGGGGACCTGCGCCCTGACCTGACACTCGTATTCGACCTGCCCGTAGAAGTCGGCCTCGCCCGCGCCGCTGCGCGTGGCCGCCTGGACCGTTTCGAGCAGGAAGGCCAGGCGTTCTTCGAGGCTGTGCGCCAAGCCTACCTGCAGCGTGCCCATCGTGAGCCGCAGCGCTACAGCCTGCTGGACGCCGCGCAACCGCTGGAGGCCGTGCAGCGCGCCATCGATGCGCTGCTGCCCGGGATTCTGGAGCGTTGCCGTGGCTGAAGCCTACCCCTGGCAGCAGGCCATCTGGCAGCAGTTGGCCGGTCGCAGCCAGCACGCCCACGCCTACCTGCTGCATGGGCCGCAGGGCATTGGCAAGCGGGCCCTGGCCGAGCGGTTGATGGCGCGCCTGCTGTGTCAGCAGCCGCAGGGCCTGGATGCCTGTGGTAGCTGCAAGTCCTGCCTGCTGCTCAAGGCCGGTAGCCACCCCGACAACTACGTACTGGAGCCCGAAGAGGCCGACAAGCCGATCAAGGTCGACCAGGTGCGTGAGTTGGTGGCTTTCGTGGTGCAGACTGCGCAGTTGGGTGGGCGCAAAGTCGTGTTGATCGAGCCGGTCGAGGCAATGAACATCAACGCTTCCAACGCCCTGCTCAAAAGCCTTGAAGAGCCCTCTGGCGACACCGTTCTGCTGTTGGTCACGCACCAGCCCAGCCGCCTGTTGCCGACCATCAAGAGCCGTTGCCAGCAGGTCGCTTGCCCGCAGCCCAGCCTGGCCCAGAGCCAAGCCTGGCTGGCCCATGCGCTGGCCGACAGCGATGAAGCCGAGCGCGATGAGTTGTTGACCCTGGCCGCTGGTTCGCCATTGATGGCGGTGAGCTTGCAGGCGCAGGGCGTGCGCGAGCAGCGTGCGCTGGTCACCGACGGGGTGAAGAAACTGCTCAAGCAGCAGCAATCGCCCAGTCAGTTGGCAGAGGCTTGGAATGGCGTACCGTTGTTGCTGTTGTTCGACTGGTTCTGCGACTGGTCGCACCTGATCCTGCGCTATCAGTTGACCCAGGACGAAGAAGGGTTAGGCTTGGCCGATATGCGCAAGGTTGTGCAGTACCTGGCGCAAAAAAGCCGCCAGGCCAACGTGCTTCAGGTGCAGGCGTGGATCCTGGAACAGCGCCAGAAGGTGCTGGGCAAGGCTAACCTGAACCGCGCCCTGCTGCTCGAAGCGCTGCTGGCGCACTGGCAGCAGTTGCCAGGCGCCCGCTGACTTTCCCTTTTCATGTGTGCCGTTATCCCATGCTCGTAGATTCCCATTGCCACCTTGACCGTCTTGACCTGAGCGCCCACCAGGGCTCCCTCGATGCCGCCCTGCAAGCCGCGCGTGAGCGCGGGGTGAGGCACTTCCTGTGCATTGGCGTCAGCGCCGAGAACGCTGGTGCGGTCAAAGCGCTGAGTGAGCAGTACGCCGATGTCGATTGTTCGGTGGGGGTGCACCCGCTCGACCTGGCACCGGGCGAAACCCCGGCGTTGGAGTGGCTATTGCGTGAGTTGGCGCATCCGCATGTGGTGGCGATCGGTGAAACCGGCCTGGACTACCACTACGAGCCGGAAGCCGCCGAGTTGCAGCAGGCATCGTTTCGCCTGCACCTGGAGGCCTCGTGCCAGACCGGCAAGCCGGTGATCGTGCATACCCGTGCTGCGCGGGCCGACACCCTGGCGCTGCTGCGCGAGGCGAACCTGCCCCAAGCCGGTGTGCTGCACTGCTTCACCGAAGACTGGGACATGGCCAAGGCGGCGCTGGACCTGGGCTATTACATCTCGTTGTCGGGCATCGTCACCTTCCGCAATGCCGATGCCTTGCGTGAGGTGGCGCGCCAAGTGCCTGTCGACCGCCTGCTGGTGGAGACCGATTCGCCATACCTGGCACCGATACCGCACCGGGGCAAGCCTAACCTGCCGCAGTATGTGCGTGAGGTGGCCGAATACGTCGCCTCGTTGCGAGGGGCCAGCTATGAGCAGTTGGCGGAGCAGACCACCGCCAACTTCAAGCGGTTGTTCCCGCTGGCTCGCGTGGCCGGGTAGCGCGACAGGCAAAAAAAACCCGGGTTCTGGGGGAGGGAATCCGGGTTAAGACCATTAGGAGTAAAACAAAGGTACGCGGTCCCTGAGCACCTTTATCGGCGCGCCACTTGGGGGGGATGCGCCGCGCCAACACTTCAAGTATTGGTCAGGTTTGGCGCAGTGCCAGTGGCTGTTGGTCGTTTTTTAAACAGATTTGGAATACGCCCGCGTTCCATTGCACTCTCAGTGCATGGCCAGGCGCCGCACCTGCTGAACAGTTTCGTCGATCAGTTGCTCACCGGTATAGAAATGCGGTGAAAATCGCACACTGCCGCCGCGCAAAGCGCAAATTGTGCGCTGGGCCATCAAGGCCTTGTAGATGTCCACGCTGGCCTGCCCTTTGATACTGAATGTGACGATGCCCGCTCGTCTGTCTGGGTCAGCCGGGGTGTGCAGCACAACACCGGGCACTGATGCCAAGCCTTCATACAACTGAGCCACGCGCTGTTGCAATTGCTGCGCGACCGTGCTGATACCGACCTCCTCCAGGAGCGACAGGCTTGCCTCCAGCGCGTGGGCGCCGAGCATGTTCGGGCTGCCACACTCGAAACGCCGCGCGCTGTGAGCGGGCTGCCATTGGCGTTGGTCGAAGTCGCCCAAGTGTTCCAGCATGTGCCAGCCATAGGCATTGAGTTCAAGTTGCGGGCGTAGCGCGGCGCGGCAATAGAACATCCCCAGCCCCTCAGGGCCGAGCATCCACTTATGGCCATCGGCCACGGCAAAATCACACTGAAAGCGTTGCACGTCGAAGGGCAGGGCGCCTACCTGCTGAATGGCATCGACGCAGAACAGTACATTACGCGCCCGGCAACCCTCACCCAGGCGCGCCAGGTCCAGGCGCAGGCCACTGCCGAACTGCACCGCACTGACCGCCAATAGCCGGGTGCGTGGGCCGCAGGCCGTCAGCAAGGTGGCTTCGGGGTCTGGGCCGGCCAGGCTGGCTTCGATCACCTGCACGCCACGGTCGGCCAACGCCTCCCACACCACGCGGTTGGAGGGGAACTCTTCGTCGCTGATCACCACCTGGTCGCCCGCTGCCCAGTCCAGCCCAAAGGCGACCAGCGACAGCCCTTCGGAGGTGTTCTTCACCAAGGCGATATCGCCAGGCGAGGGCGCATGGATAAGCCGCGCCAGCCGCGCGCGCAGACGTCGCTCGGTGGCCAGCCAGGATGGGTACTCGCTGGCACCTAGGCAAACGTTGTCGCGGGCGAAGCGGGCCACTGCCTCGGCAGCCCGCCGTGGCCAGGGGGCGATGGCGGCGTGGTTCAGGTAGCGCAGCCCGGGGGCATGGTCGAACTCATCGTGAAACATAGACATGGTTGGATGATCCGTGCAATTTCCCGCAAGTTAGGCATAATAAACCGCTTCGATTGTCATCCAGTCCTTCCTATGCAGAAAGAACCTCGTAAGGTCCGTGAGTTTCGCCGTCGCGAACAGGAAATCCTCGATACCGCGCTCAAGCTGTTTCTCGAACAGGGTGAAGACAGTGTCACCGTCGAGATGATCGCTGACGCGGTAGGTATCGGCAAAGGCACGATCTACAAGCACTTCAAGTCCAAGGCGGAGATCTACCTGCGCCTGATGCTCGACTACGAGCGTGATTTGAACGAGCTGTTGCACTCGGCCGACGTCGACCGTGACAAGGAAGCCCTGTCGCGCGCCTACTTCGAGTTCCGCATGCGCGACCCGCAGCGCTATCGCCTGTTCGACCGCCTGGAAGAAAAGGTGGTCAAGGGTAATCAGGTGCCGGAGATGGTCGAGCAGTTGCACAGCATCCGCGCCTCCAACTTCGATCGCCTCACCCAGTTGATCAAGGGCCGTATCAGCGAAGGCAAGCTCGAAGACGTACCGCCGTACTTCCACTACTGCGCGGCCTGGGCGTTGGTGCATGGCGCCGTGGCGCTGTACCACTCGCCGTTCTGGAGCAATGTGCTTGAAGATCAGGAAGGTTTCTTCCAGTTCCTCATGGACATCGGCGTACGCATGGGCAACAAGCGCAAACGCGACCCGGAACCCACCCACTGACCGGTCCGGTGGCTCCAGCATGAACAAGGTACTTGCAAAAACCTGATTTATGAGTCAGGTTTTGCCAGCCCCGCTTCATCCATGCTGGAGTCATCCATGATCGTCGATCGTCAAGGCAGGCGTTTTCGCAACCTGCGTGTCAGCCTGACGGCTGCCTGTAACTACGCGTGCACTTACTGCGTGCCCAATGGCAAACGCCTGGTGGCGGCGCAGGACGAGCTGTCGGCGCAAGCCCTGGCGCGGGGCGTTGCTTACCTCATCGAGGCCGCGGGTATCGAGCGTTTACGCATTACTGGTGGCGAGCCGCTGGTCAGCCCCCGGCTGGATGGCTTTCTGGCTGCCATTGCCAAACTCCCCCTCGACGATATCTCGCTGACCACCAATGGCCAGTTGCTCGCGCGCAAGCTGCCAGCGCTTCATGCCGCCGGCATCCGCCGTTTGAATGTGTCCCTCGATACCCTCGACCCGCTAGCGTTTCGCCGCATCGCCCGTGGTGGCGACCTGGCCAGTGTGCTGGCAGGCATGCAGCGCGCCAGCGAGCAGGGCATGCGCATCAAAGTGAACATGGTGCCGATGCGTGGGCAAAACCTCGACCAGGTGTTGCCGCTGCTGGATTACTGCCTCGAGCGGGGTTTCGAGCTGCGCTTCATCGAGCTCATGCGCATGGGCCACTTGGCCAGTGATCGCAACGCATTTTTGCAGCAATTCGTGGGCCTCGACCAGGTGCTCGGGCTGATTGGTACCGAGCATGCCTTCGAGCAGGTCGACGTGCCGGTGGATGCTACGGCCCTGCGTTACCAGATCCCGGGTAAAGGCCATTTCGGCGTAATTGCCAACGAGAGCGTGCCGTTTTGCCGCGGTTGCTCGCGGCTACGTTTGTCATCGACGGGTTGGCTGCATGGCTGCCTGTCGTCGAGCAACCGCCACTTTGTCGGCGATCTGCTGGAAAAGCCGCGTCATCAAGCGCTCCCTGCCTTGCAGCGGCTGCTGGTCAAAGCCCTGGCAGACAAGCAGGATGTGGCGTTTTCCGGGGGTGTTACGGTGATGAAGGTAATCGGCGGCTGAGTCTGGCGCAAAAGCTGCATCCGCCGGCTATTCGCCGGTTTTTCGTCGCCGGCCACTGGAGGAAAGATGCGTAGCCTGGTCTTGCTGCTGGCGCTGATGGCGTTGGGCGGCTGCATGAATGTCAGCGATATGGGCGAAGGCGTCCGTTACCACATGAGCGACGCCGGTCTGCTCGACCACAGCGATACCCGCAGGACACTGTCGATCCGCCTGCAGCCCGACTCGTTCATCTTCATTGGCCAGGGTGCCTTCGTGCCGCCCGGTAAAGGGCCAGTACCGCACCAGAACGTGGTGGCCGACCAGGCCTTCAAGAGCTTCGTCGAGTATTTCCCCCTGGTACGCCGTGCCCAAGGCCCGCTCGGCTTGGAGGACGCGATCGCCCAGGCGCGCTCGGTGGGCGCGGACTACGTGCTGTACACCCGTTTTGCACGTACCGACGACCGCATCGGCAACGGCGACGAATGGTATGACGAACAGGCTGTCGACCGTCTCGGCTGGGACACTGGGGTGGTGCAGATGATGCTGATTGAAACCAATACCCGCTACTTGATTGACACCGCACGCATCAAAAGCCGTGGCGGTTTGTTGACGTTCCACGACAATACGCCGGAAGATTTGCTTGCCGCGCCGATGCGCGAGTACGCTCGGAGCCTTCTGGGCATGAGCGAATGAGGCAAGCGTGATGAGCGACTCCGGCAAGGCCAATGACCTTCTGGCGCAAATCCCCAAGGCAAAGGGTTTGCCGCCCGTGCACCTGTGGAACCCGGACTTCTGCGGCGACATCGACATGCGCATCGCCCGCGACGGTACCTGGTATTACCTGGGCACGCCGATCGGGCGCAAGCCGATGGTGCGGTTGTTTTCCACGATCATCCGCCGCGACGGCGATGACTACTTCCTGATAACCCCGGTGGAGAAGGTCGGCATCCGTGTCGACGATGCGCCCTTTGTCGCGGTTACTCTGGAGGTGCAGGGCGAGGGCGAGCAACAAATATTGCGCTTCACCAGCAATGTCGACGACCAGGTCGAGGCGGGGCCGGATAACCCATTGCGGGTCGAGCTCGATCCTGTCACGCAAGAGCCATCTCCCTACGTGCTGATGCGCAGCAACCTTGAGGCGCTGATTCATCGCAATGTGTTCTACCAACTGGTCGAGCTGGCGGTGCCGCGCATTATCGAGGGTGAAGAGTGGCTGGGGGTATGGAGCCGGGGTGAGTTCTATCCGATCGGGCGTACCGGCTGAGACCTGTGTGGCTGGCATGCGCATGCCTTGAGTATGGCGGTGTCAATCAGACCGAGCGCCGCCCGCCCGGCGCTCGGTCTGCCAGGCGCTGCAGCATTCCAACCGTACAACGAAAAAGCCCCCGGTTGCTTGCGCACCCGGGGGCTTTTCAGTGTTTGGCTCCGCGACCTGGACTCGAACCAGGGACCCAATGATTAACAGTCATTTGCTCTACCGACTGAGCTATCGCGGAATCTGCGCATATCTTACTGATCACCAAAGGGAAGTCAAGCTTCCCCCTGGTAAATCAGAACCGAATCAAGCAGTTACAGCACTTCGACGATAGCCTTGGTGACCACGTGGATGTTGCTTTGATTCAGTGCAGCGACCGCGATGCGGCCGGTGTCCAGCGCGTAGATGCCGAACTCGTTCTTCAGGCGTGCCACTTGCTCGACGGTCAGGCCGGAGTAGGAGAACATGCCCACTTGGCGGCCAACGAAGCTGAAGTCGCGCTGAGCACCGTAGGTGGCCAGCAGCTCGACCATCTGCTTGCGCATGCCGTGGATGCGCTGGCGCATTTCGCCCAGCTCCGCTTCCCACATCTGACGCAGCTCATCGTTGTTGAGCACGGTGGCGACGATGGTCGCGCCATGGGTCGGCGGGTTGGAGTAGGTGGTGCGGATCACGCGCTTGACCTGGGACAGCACGCGGGTGCTTTCGTCCTTGGAGCCGGTCACGATCGACAGGGCGCCGACACGCTCGCCATACAGCGAGAACGACTTGGAGAACGAGCTGGAAACAAAGAAGTCCAGGCCCGACTCGGCGAACAGGCGCACGGCGAAGGCGTCTTCAGCGATGCCGTCACCAAAGCCCTGGTAGGCCATGTCGAGGAATGGCACGTGGCCCTTGGCCTTGACCACTTCCAGGACGTTTTTCCAGTCGTCCAGGGTGAGGTCAACGCCGGTCGGGTTGTGGCAGCAGGCGTGCAGGACGACGATCGAGCCGGACGGCAGGCTGTTCAGGTCTTCGAGCATGCCGGCGCGGTTGACGTCGTTGCTCGGTGCGTCGTAATAGCGGTAGTTCTGTACCGGGAAGCCTGCGGTCTCGAACAGGGCGCGGTGGTTTTCCCAGCTTGGGTCGCTGATGGCAACCACGGCATTGGGCGACAGGCGCTTGAGGAAGTCGGCGCCAATCTTCAGCGCACCGGTGCCGCCAACGGCTTGCACGGTGACGACACGGCCAGCGGCCAGCAGCGGCGACTCGGCGCCGAACAGCAGTTTTTGCACGGCCTGGTCGTAAGTCGCGATACCGTCGATCGGCAAGTAGCCGCGCGAGGCATGCTGGGCAGCACGCTGGGTCTCGGCTTCGATCACGGCGCGCAGCAGCGGAATGCGGCCTTCCTCATTGCAGTAGACGCCCACGCCCAGGTTGACCTTGTCGGTACGTGGATCGGCGTTGAATGCTTCGTTGAGGCCCAGAATAGGGTCGCGGGGTGCCAGCTCGACAGCGGAAAACAGGCTCATTGTTACCTTGGCTCTGATTGGAGAGTGATAGGACGTACACGCTCCAGCCGAATGCACTGAAGCGGTGCACAAACGGGGAGTCAGTATAGTGATACCGACCGGTCACTGCGACACTCTGGCGCAGCTTTTCCGGCCATTTACGCAAATATTTTTTGACCATTGGTCTTATTGCCGTGTCCACAGCAATAAGCGTTCACAGCTGGGGCTTGAAACCGGCTCCGAGCGAACGCATTTGGGTATAGACTACTGGCTAAATTTACAGTTGCTGCGACACCGCGAGGTCCCTCATGTCCGAGTTCCAGCTCGTCACCCGTTTCCAGCCGGCCGGCGATCAGCCCGAAGCCATTCGCCAGATGGTCGAAGGCATCGAGGCGGGGCTTTCGCACCAGACGTTGCTCGGCGTGACCGGCTCGGGCAAAACCTTCAGCATCGCCAACGTCATTCAGCAGGTGCAGCGACCGACCCTGGTGCTGGCGCCGAACAAGACCCTGGCGGCGCAGCTGTATGGCGAGTTCAAGGCGTTCTTCCCGAACAACGCGGTCGAGTATTTCGTTTCCTACTACGACTACTACCAGCCCGAAGCCTATGTGCCCTCGTCCGATACCTTCATCGAGAAAGATGCGTCAATCAACGACCACATCGAGCAGATGCGCCTGTCGGCGACCAAGGCCTTGCTGGAGCGGCGCGACGCGATCATCGTCACCACCGTGTCGTGCATCTATGGCCTGGGCAGCCCCGAGACCTACCTGAAGATGGTCCTGCACGTGGACCGCGGCGACAAACTCGACCAGCGCGCCTTGCTGCGCCGCCTGGCTGACTTGCAGTACACCCGCAACGAGATGGATTTCGCTCGCGCCACCTTCCGCGTGCGCGGCGACGTAATCGACGTGTTCCCGGCCGAATCCGACCTTGAAGCCATCCGCATCGAGCTGTTCGATGATGAAGTGGAGAACATCGCTGCTTTCGACCCGCTCACTGGCGAGGTCTTCCGCAAGCTGCCGCGCTTCACGTTCTACCCCAAGAGCCACTACGTGACCCCGCGTGAGACGCTGCTCGACGCCGTCGAAGGCATCAAGGAAGAGCTCAAGGACCGGCTCGAATACCTGCATAAGGGCAACAAACTGGTGGAGGCGCAGCGGCTGGAGCAGCGCACCCGTTTCGACCTGGAGATGATCCTGGAGCTGGGTTACTGCAACGGTATCGAAAACTACTCGCGCTATCTGTCCGGGCGCCCCTCCGGCGCGCCGCCACCCACCCTTTACGACTACCTGCCCGCCGATGCGCTGCTGGTGATCGACGAGTCGCACGTCAGCGTCCCCCAGGTCGGCGCCATGTACAAGGGCGACCGCTCGCGCAAGGAAACCCTGGTGGAATACGGCTTCCGCCTGCCTTCGGCGCTGGACAACCGGCCCATGCGCTTCGATGAATGGGAGTCGGTAAGCCCGCAGACCATTTTCGTTTCGGCAACCCCCGGTCCTTACGAGGCCGAACATGCTGGCCGCGTGGTCGAGCAGGTGGTGCGGCCTACCGGCCTGGTCGACCCACAAGTGGAGATACGCCCGGCGTTGACCCAGGTCGACGACCTGCTGTCGGAGATCCGCAAGCGTGTCGATGCGGGTGAGCGGGTGCTGGCGACCACGCTGACCAAGCGCATGGCCGAGGACCTTAGTGATTACCTGGCCGACCACGACGTGCGGGTGCGTTACCTGCACTCGGACATCGACACGGTCGAACGGGTGGAAATCATCCGCGACCTGCGCTTGGGCACCTTCGATGTGCTGGTCGGCATCAACCTGCTGCGCGAGGGCCTGGACATGCCCGAAGTGTCGCTGGTGGCGATTCTCGATGCCGACAAGGAAGGCTTCCTGCGTTCCGAGCGGTCACTGATCCAGACCATTGGCCGGGCCGCGCGTAACCTCAATGGTCGCGCCATCCTGTACGCCGACCAGATGACCGGCTCCATGCAGCGGGCCATCGACGAGACTGAGCGGCGCCGGGAGAAGCAGATTGCCTTCAACCTGGCCAACGGTATCGTGCCCAAGGGGGTGGTCAAGGACATCACCGACATCATGGAAGGCGCTACCGTACCTGGCTCGCGCAGCAAGAAGCGCAAGGGTATGGCCAAGGCAGCGGAGGAGAGCGCCCGCTACGAAGCCGAGCTGCGCACGCCGGGCGAGATCACCAAGCGTATCAAGCAGCTGGAAGAGAAGATGATGCAGTTCGCCCGGGACCTGGAGTTCGAGGCGGCAGCGCAAATGCGCGACGAGATTACCCAGTTGCGGGAGCGGCTGATCACCAGCTGATCCTTTGCTCCCGGTTAGGCCTCTTCGCGGGGCAAGCCCGCTCCCACAGGTACCTCACTGCCCTTGTGAAAAGTGAGGTATCTGTGGGAGCGGGCTTGTCTCAGGATGAACGCAGCTCTCAAAGTCAGTGGGCATTTGTGGGAGCGGGCTTGCCCCGCGAAGAGGCCGGTACAGGCAACAAACAAATCAGCTCAATGAGCCTCCCCAGCCTTCAACCCCTCCGGCAGCTTGCGCGTCAACAGTACCGCTACCATGCTCACCGCCAAGCCGATGCCGACAAAGTGGAAGGCATCGTTGTACGCCATGATCTGCGCCTGCTGATGGGTGATCTCACTCAGCTTGCCAAGCGCCGCCGTCTCACTGCCCAGTCGCTCCGCCAGTTGCGCCAAGCGCTCTGCCACCTGTGGGTTGCTGGGCACCACCGATTCGCGCAGGTAGTCGAAGTACACCTTGGTCCGCGCATCCAGCAAGGTGGCCAGCAAAGCAATGCCAATCGCCCCACCCAGGTTGCGCAAGATGTTGAACAGGCTCGATGCCGACCCGGCATCTTGTTGCTGGATATAGGCCGTGGCAATCAACGAAATGGTCACCATGATCATCGGTTGCCCCAGTGCCCGAATGATCTGGATGTGGTTGAACTGCGGCCCCGCAAAGTCCGGGTTAAGTACCCCCGAGCCAAAGCTGGCGGCCCCAAACAGGCAGAAGCCTACAGCGCACAGTATTTTCGGCGAGACCACTTTCATCAGCTGCGGTACCAGCGGAATCAGAAACAGCTGCGGTACCCCCATCCACATGATCACCTCGCCGATCTGCAGGGCGTTGTAGCCTTGGATCTGCGCCAGGTACAGCGGCAACAAATAGATTGAGCCATACAGCCCGACCCCCATGCCCAGGCTGGCAATACTCGACAGCCCAAAGTTGCGGTTGCCGAGGATGCGCAGGTTGATCAAAGGGTGCGGCTTGGAAAACTGCAGGATGACAAAGGTAATCAGGCTGATCAGGGCGACGGTGCCCAGGCTGACGATCAGGTTCGATTCCAGCCAATCCTTGCGATGGCCTTCCTCGAGAAAGACCTGCAGGCAGCCCAGCCCCAGGCCGAGCGTGACGATGCCGGCATAGTCGGTGCTCTTCAGCAGCTCCCAATGCGCCTCTTTTTTCTCCAGCCCGTACAGCAGCCCAGCGATCATCACCAACCCTGGCGGGATGTTGATGTAGAAGATGTACTCCCAGCCCCAGTTCTCGGTCAGCCACCCTCCCAGGGTCGGGCCGATCGAGGGCGCGAAGGTGGCCGTCATGGCGAACATGGCCATGCCCTTGGCGCGGTGGTGCTCGGGTAGCTTGATCAGGGTCAGGGTGAAGGCCAGGGGGATCAGCGCGCCACCGGTAAAGCCCTGCAGTGCACGGAACATGATCATGCTCTCCAGGTTCCAGGCCATGGAGCAGAGCAGGGACGACAGCAAAAAGCCGGCCGAAACCCACACCGCCAAGCGCCGGGCGGACAGCAACTGCACCAGCCAGGCGGTCAGCGGGATCATGATGATTTCCGCAACCAAGTAGGAGGTGGAGATCCACGAGCCTTCTTCCAGGGTCGCGGAAAGCGCGCCCTGGATGTCCTTCAGCGACGAGTTGGTGATCTGGATGTCGAGCACGGCCATGAAGGCGCCGAGCATCACGCTCATCACCGCAATCCAGTCGCGCCGGGTGGGCTCGGCAGTGGGCCGGAGCAACTGATCACCGGCCATTGCGGCCTTCATCCTCGGTGCGGATATCGACAGTGGCGGTGACCGACATGCCGGGACGGATGCGGCCATGCAGCGGGTTGTCGGCGCTGAAGGTCAGCTTTACCGGGATGCGCTGCACCACCTTGGTGAAGTTACCGGTGGCGTTGTCCGGTGGCAGCAGGCTGAACTGGGCGCCGGAGGCTGCGAACAGGCTGTTGACCCGGGCTTCGATGGGGGTGTCTGGGTAGCTGTCGAACAGCAATTCGGCGCGCTGCCCTGGTTGCATGTGGCCAATCTGGGTTTCCTTGAAGTTGGCCTGTACCCAGATGTCTTCGTCGGGCACGATCGACAGCAGATAGGCGCCAGCCTGTACCACCTGACCGTTGCGTGCGTTGCGTTGGCCGATGGTGCCGCTGATCGGGGCGCGGATCTCGCAGCGGGTCAGGTTCAATTCGGCCTGGGCAAGGTCGGCACGGGCATTGGCGATCTGCGCATCGAGGCGTTTGAGCTCGGCAGTCAGGGCATTGACCTGCTGGCGCTGGCTTTGCAGGTCAGCGCGGGCCTTGTCGACCTGGGAGCTGGCGACATGGCTTTCTGCCGAAAGGGTAGTCACCCGCTCCTCGGACACGAAGCCAGGCTTACGCAGGGCTTCTGCGCGGTTGAGGTCCAGGCGTGAGCGGTTGAGCGTGGCCTGGTTGGCGGCGACCTGGGCCTGGCCCGCAGCGATCAAGCTGCCTTGTTGCGTCAGGCGGCTTTCAGCTTGCACGTGTTCCGCTTCACGGGTTGCCAGGGCGGCTCGGGCGCGCTCGACGGCAAGTTGAAAATCGGCGGCTTCCAGGCGTACCAGCAGTTCGCCTTTGACCACGTGCTGGTTGTCCTGCACCCGTACATCTTCGATACGCGCGCCAAGTTGGCTGGAAATACGGGTGATTTCGCCCTGAACGTAAGCGTTGTCGGTACTTTCGTAAAAGCGCCCCTTGAAGTACCAGTGGGCCAGGAAGGCGAGGGCGATGGCCGCAACCACGACAAAGAAGATCAGCAGGCGGCGTTTGAGTTGAGCAGGCATGAGGACTATGGTTCCAGAAATGTAAACAAATTTAACAGCGACGGACGGCAATTCGACAAGTGTCGTTCGCGCCATTGCTGGAGCCGGGTGCCTGCTCCCTGCTAACATCCCGCCTTTGTTTCATCTTTCGTTCGAGACCTTCCATGACCACCGTACGCACGCGTATCGCGCCATCGCCCACGGGCGACCCCCATGTCGGCACCGCCTACATCGCCCTGTTCAACTACTGCTTTGCCAAGCAGCACGGCGGCGAGTTCATCCTGCGCATCGAAGATACCGACCAACTGCGCTCCACCCGCGAGTCGGAACAGCAGATCTTCGACGCCTTGCGCTGGCTTGGCATCGAGTGGAACGAAGGCCCGGACGTCGGTGGCCCGCACGGCCCTTACCGGCAGAGCGAGCGTGGCGAGATCTACGCCAAATACGCCAAGCAACTGGTCGATGCCGGCCATGCGTTCTACTGCTTCTGCACCGCTGAAGAGCTGGAGCAGATGCGCGCCGAGCAAATGGCCCGTGGCGAGACCCCGCGTTACGACGGCCGTGCCCTGTTGCTGAGCGCTGAAGAAGTGCAGCGCCGCCTGGACGCCGGCGAGCCCCACGTGATCCGCATGAAGGTGCCGAGCGAAGGTATCTGCGTGGTGCCGGACATGCTGCGCGGTGACGTCGAAATCCCATGGGACCGCATGGACATGCAGGTGCTGATGAAGAACGACGGCCTGCCGACCTACTTCCTGGCCAACGTGGTCGACGACCACTTGATGGGCATCACCCACGTCCTGCGGGGTGAAGAGTGGCTGCCGTCGGCGCCCAAGCTGATCAAACTGTACGAGTACTTCGGTTGGGAGCAGCCCAAGCTGTGCTACATGCCGCTGCTGCGTAACCCGGACAAGTCCAAGCTGTCCAAGCGCAAGAACCCAACCTCGGTCACCTTCTACGAGCGCATGGGCTTCATGCCCGAGGCGATGCTCAACTACCTCGGCCGCATGGGCTGGTCGATGCCGGACGAGCGCGAGAAGTTCTCCCTGGCCGAAATGGTCGAGCACTTCGACCTGTCGCGCATCTCCCTGGGCGGGCCGATTTTCGACATTGAAAAACTGTCCTGGCTCAACGGCCAGTGGCTGCGCGAGCTACCGGTCGAACAGTTCGCCGCGCGCTTGCAGAAATGGGCGTTCAACAGTGATTACATGATGAAGATCGCCCCGCATGTTCAAGGCCGGGTCGAGACCTTCAGTCAGGTTGCGCCGTTGGGTGGCTTCTTCTTCGAGGGCGCGCTGAAGCTCGATGCCAAGCTGTTCGAGAGCAAGAAGTTGTCGGCTGATCAGGTGCGCCAGGTCATCCAGTTGATCCTGTGGAAGCTCGAAAGCCTGCGCCAGTGGGAGAAGGACCGCATCACCGGTTGCATCCAGGCCGTGGTCGAGTCGCTGGAGCTGAAACTGCGTGACGCCATGCCGCTGATGTTCGCCGCTATTACCGGCCAGGCCAGCTCGGTGTCGGTGCTCGATGCCATGGAAATCCTCGGCCCGGACCTGACCCGCTACCGCTTGCGCCAGGCTCTGGACTTGCTGGGTGGTGTGTCGAAAAAAGAAAACAAAGAGTGGGAAAAGCTGCTGGCGAACATCGCCTGATTAGGTGTTGATCGCCTGTGTAGGAGCGGCCTTGCGTCGCGAAAGGGGTGCGAAGCGGCCCCCGCGATAGCGCAGCCCCGCAAATCGGGGGGCGCTTCGCGCCCCTATCGCGACGCAATGCCGCTCCTACAACGGCCGTGTATGCCATGAAAAGAAGGGCAGGGCGGTAAGTGATTGTTATCTGTGAAAAAACTTTTGAATATTTTCAAAAATTCGTTTGACAGCCGTGCAATCCGATCTTAATATGCGCCCCGTCCACAGCGATGAGCGAAACGAAACGCCAGGCACCCAGCCAGCGATTCTGCTCAGAGCGACATAGTGGGGCTATAGCTCAGCTGGGAGAGCGCCTGCATGGCATGCAGGAGGTCAGCGGTTCGATCCCGCTTAGCTCCACCAAATTCCGCTTAGCAGCCACGGCTGATAAGCAAGACCGGGTCCAGCAACCGGGTCTTGAAGGTAAGAAGGTTCGTCCCCTTCGTCTAGTGGCCTAGGACACCGCCCTTTCACGGCGGTAACAGGGGTTCGAGTCCCCTAGGGGACGCCAGTTTTACACAAGCGATGTTTAACGATTTCGCTGGGCCGCGAGGCTAAAAATCTGGGGCTATAGCTCAGCTGGGAGAGCGCCTGCATGGCATGCAGGAGGTCAGCGGTTCGATCCCGCTTAGCTCCACCAATTTTGCCGCGGTTTGTGAAAACGAACCGGCACGAAGGTTACGTCCCCTTCGTCTAGTGGCCTAGGACACCGCCCTTTCACGGCGGTAACAGGGGTTCGAGTCCCCTAGGGGACGCCACTTTTACCCGCGTTTTGCGGGGCTTAAAGAGGCTCATTCGTCTATTGGATGAGCCTTTTGTTTTCGGGGCTATAGCTCAGCTGGGAGAGCGCCTGCATGGCATGCAGGAGGTCAGCGGTTCGATCCCGCTTAGCTCCACCAATTTTGCCGCGGTTTGTGAAAACGAGCCGGCACGAAGGTTACGTCCCCTTCGTCTAGTGGCCTAGGACACCGCCCTTTCACGGCGGTAACAGGGGTTCGAGTCCCCTAGGGGACGCCATGTTTACCCGCGTTTTGCGGGACTTTAAAGGCTCATTCGCTTATTGAATGGGCCTTTTGTTTTTCTCCCTTTCCTTTTTTCCGGGCACCGACAGGTGGTCGTGAATTTCGCTTGCCAAAAAATATGATGCTTATAATATTACAAGCATAATATTCGAGGTGGCCATGAACGACAAAAAGAGCAAAACCCGCGAACGGATTCTCGAAGCTGCGCGCAGTGCCTTGATTCAGCAGGGGCCCGCTGAGCCAAGCGTCAGCCAGGTCATGGGGGCTGCAGGCCTGACGGTAGGCGGGTTCTATGCCCATTTCGAGAGCAAGGACGAACTCATGCTGGAGGCGTTTCGCCAGTTATTGGGCGAACGGCGGGACTTGCTGGCGCAGGTCGACCCCAGCCTGGACGGCGAGGCGCGCCGGGCGTTGGTGACCGCGTTCTACCTTTCGCGCAAGCACCGCGACGCGCAAGTGCATGCGTGCCCGCTGCCCAACGCCCTGGGCGAAATGCAGCGCCTGCCAGAGGTGTTCCGCGAGGTGCTCGCCGAGCACATCGAGCTGATGACCGCGAAAATGGTCGATCGCCCCGAAGACATCGACAAAGCACTGGCCGACCTGGCGCTGATGGTCGGTGGCCTGGCCCTGGCGCGCGCCTTGGGCACTGGCGAGCTTTCTGACCGTGTATTGCGTGCCGCCAAGTCGGCGGTGATCTGAATAACCACAATGCTGGAGCAAGGCGATGACTACCCTGAGCTGGATTCGTGGCGTCAATGGCACCCTCGGCCACCTGGCCCCTGAGCATGTGGCCGGCAAAATGCGCCGGGCATTCATGACCCCACGTACATTGCCCCCAAAAGCGTGGGAGTTGCCGCTGCTGGCCAAGGCCGAGCGCATCACCCTGCGCTTCGGGCTGTCGGCGTTGCGTTGGGGCAAGGGGCCGACAGTATTGCTGATGCACGGCTGGGAAGGGCGCCCCACCCAGTTTGCCGCGTTGATCGAGGCCCTGGTCCAGGCCGGGCATACAGTGGTGTCGTTGGAGGGGCCGGCACATGGTCGCTCTCCAGGCCATCAAGCTCACGTGGTGTTGTTCGCCCGCGCACTGCTGGAAGCGGCTGCCGAGCTGCCGCCGTTGCGCGCGGTGATAGGCCACTCCATGGGTGGAGCCAGTGTGTTGCTGGCGTTGCAGATGGGGCTGCGCGCGGAGGCGGCAGTGAGCATCGCTGCACCCGCCCGGTTGCTTGGCGTGTTGCGCGGCTTCGCGCATCGCCTGGGGTTGCCGGCGCGCGCACGGGCCGCATTCATACGCCAAGTGGAGCGGGATGTGGGGATGCAGATCACGCGCCTGGATGTCAGTGGTTACCAGCTGGAACTGCCAGGCTTGGTGGTACATGCGGCTGACGATGGCCTGGTGGCTGTCGATGAGGCCCGTATCATCCACAAGGCCTGGTTCGACAGCCGCTTGCTGCTGCTGGAGGAGGGCGGGCACCAGCGAGTGCTGGCCGACCCACGTCTGGGCGAGGCGGTGCTCGAATTGCTTGCACGGGCCAGCGCGCCGGCCCGGCAAACGGCCTGAGCATCCGTTACACTGGCTTTCAGTTGTGTTTTTGTTATTAGGAGCGTGCATGAGCTGGGACTTGGCAACACCCTTCATCATCGACCTGCGTGTCGGCAGCGAGGACATCGACGGCCTCGGCCACGCCAACAATGCCACCTATGTCACGTGGCTCGAACGCTGCGCCTGGCGCCACTCTCAGCGCCTTGGCCTAGACCTTGCCGAGTACCGCCGCCTGGACCGGGCCATGGCGGTGGTGCGCCACGAAATCGATTACCTGGCCGCGGGCTATGAAGATGACGAACTGCAGCTGGCGACCTGGATCATCGACTGGGATCAACGCCTGCGCATGACCCGCCGCTTCCAACTCAAGCGCCCGCGTGATGGCGCGACCCTGCTGCGGGCGCAGACCACCTTCGCCTGTATCGAATTGTCCAGCGGCAAGCCCAAGCGCATGCCTGCAGAGTTCATCGAGGGTTACGGCCAAGCGCTGATCGGTGCCTGAAGGGCTGTGGTTTTTTGTTAGACTGCCGCCTTTTCCCGCCGAGACCCACACATGCAAATTGCCCTGGCCCCCATGGAGGGGCTGGTCGACAACATCCTGCGCGACGTCCTGACCCGAGTGGGTGGCATCGATTGGTGCGTCACCGAGTTCATCCGCGTGTGCGACCGCCTGCTGCCGCCATCCTCGTTCGACAAGCTGGCGCCTGAATTGCGCCAAGGCGCGCGGACCGCGGCCGGGGTGCCGATGCGTGTGCAACTGCTGGGCTCCGACCCGGTCTGCCTGGCCGAGAACGCAGCGCTGGCCTGTGAGCTGGGCGCACCAGTAATCGACCTGAACTTCGGTTGCCCAGCCAAGACCGTGAACAAGTCGCGCGGCGGCGCGGTGCTGCTCAAGGAGCCAGAACTGCTGCACGCCATCGTCCGCGAAGTGCGCCGTGCGGTGCCGGCGCATATCCCGGTGACGGCGAAGATGCGCCTGGGCTTCGACAGCCCCGATGGCGCGCTGGACTGCGCCACGGCCCTGGCCGAAGGCGGTTCGGCGCATCTGGTGGTGCACGCCCGCACCAAGGTCGAGGGCTACAAGCCGCCCGCTCACTGGGAGTGGGTGGCGCGGGTGCAGGATGTGGTCAAGGTGCCGGTGTTCGCCAATGGCGAAATCTGGACCGTGGACGACTGGCGCCGCTGCCGTGAAGTCAGTGGTGCCGAACACATCATGTTGGGGCGTGGGCTGGTGTCGCGGCCCGACTTGGGCGTACAGATTGCCGCTGCCCGCGAGGGGCGCGACTACCAGCCGATGAGCTGGGACGACCTGCTGCCGCTGCTGCGCGAGTTCTGGCGCCAGGCCCAGGCCAAGCTGTCGCCGCGCTATGCGCCGGGGCGGATGAAGCAGTGGTTGGCGATGCTGACCCGCAGTTATCCGGAAGCGGTCGTGCTGTTTGCCGAGCTGCGTCGCGAAGATGATTGCGCGCGGATCAGCCGGTTGTTGGGGGGTGAGGTGCAGGCGTTCGAGGCGTGTGTTGCCTGATCACGGGGAACTGCCCGATTCACGGTAGGAGCAGCCTTGTGCTGCGAAGAGGCCGGCGGCTCCAGTGACTTCTCGTTGCGAGCACTGGCCCCTTCGCAGCGCAAGGCTGCTCCTACACCGGTTGTGTTGGAACGCAAACCCGCTCAAAAAAATTTTCGTGGTCCCTCTTGAAAGCCATTTCACCGACCTTATCTTTTGAGTACGCGATGCCGAACTCGGGTCGCGCAGTGACTTACTTGCTGAATCTCAGGAGTTTATGACCATGACTACCGCTTTCTCTCTCGCTCCACTGTTCCGCCATTCCGTTGGTTTCGACCGTTTCAACGACCTGTTCGAATCCGCGGCACGTAACGAGGCCGGTAGCAGCTACCCGCCCTACAACGTGGAAAAACATGGCGAAGACCACTACCGCATCGTGGTTGCCGCAGCCGGTTTCCAGGAGCAGGACCTCGACCTGCAAGTCGAAAAAGGTGTCCTGACCGTCTCCGGTGGCAAGCGCGACAACAGCGCCGCTGAAGTGACCTACCTGCATCAGGGCATCGCCCAGCGCGCCTTCAAGCTGTCGTTCCGCCTGGCCGACCACATCGAGGTCAAGGCTGCGGGCCTGGCCAATGGCTTGCTCAGCATCGACCTGCTGCGCATCGTGCCTGAAGAAGCCAAGGCCAAACGCATCCCGATCAATGGCGACAAGCCAGCGCTGAACTAAGTGTAAGGCTGTGACAAAAAGGGCACCTTCGGGTGCCCTTTTTTGCGTGCGGGCAGTCAGTAATCCGCAGGTGCTTCCAGTAGCATCTGCCGGAATTCGTGCAACGGCAGTGGCCGGCTGTGCAGGTACCCTTGATACAAGTGGCAGCCCAGTTTCTCCAGAAACTCCAGTTGCTCGGTCAGCTCCACCCCTTCGGCAATCACCGCCAGGTCCAGGCTGTGGGCCATGGCGACGATGGCGCGGACGATCTCGGCGTCGTTAGGGTCTATCGGTGCGTCGCGCACGAAGGTCTGGTCGATCTTCAGTGCATCCACCGGCAAGCGCTTGAGGTAGGTCAGTGACGAATAGCCCGTGCCGAAGTCGTCCATGGCAAAACTCACCCCGTAACGCTTCAGTTCGCGCATCTTGCTGATGGTGTCTTCCAGGTTCTGGATGACGATGCCTTCGGTGATTTCCAGCTTCAGCATCCGCCGTGGCAAGCGGTAGTCGTCCAGGCTGCGCAGCACCCGCCCGACGAAATCGTTTTGGCGGAACTGCCGCGGGCTGATGTTTACGCACAGGCTGAAATCATCAGCGTCGATCAACCCGTCCGTGAGCATGCGCGCGCAGGCATCGCAGGCTTCGTCGAGGATCCAGCTGCCTACTTCCAGGATCAGGCCGCTTTCTTCCAGTACCTGAATGAACTGCGCCGGTGGCTGCTGGCCGAGCTGCGGGTGGTGCCAGCGCAGTAGCACTTCGGCACCGACAATACGGTTGTCGCGGGCATCCACCTGGGGCTGGAAGTGCAAGGCCAGCTCACCCCGTGCGAGCGCCAGGCGCAGGTCGTTTTCCATGCGCAGGCGCTCGCTGGCAGCCTTTTGCATGGTGGTGTGGAACAACTGGGTGGTATTGCGCCCGGAGTCCTTGGCCCGGTACAGGGCGATATCGGCACGCTTGAGCAGGTCGGCGGGGGTGGTGCCGTGGTCGGGGATCAACGCCACGCCGATGCTGGGGGTTACTTGCAGGCGCTGGCCATCCAGCGACATCGGTTCGGCCAGCAGTTCGCGCAGGGTATCGGCCAGCTCGCGCACTTTGCTTTCGACCTGTTCGCGGCTGCCTTCCAGGCCGCTGAGCAGCACCACGAATTCATCGCCCCCCAGCCGCGCCACGGTGTCTTCCAGGCGCACGCTGGCCTCCAGGCGCGCGGTGATGATCTTCAGTACCGTATCGCCTACCGGGTGGCCCAAGGAGTCGTTGATGTGCTTGAAGTGGTCGAGGTCAAGGAACAGCAGCGCGCCACGCAGGTTGTGGCGCTTGAGCAGGGCGATCTGCTGGCTCAGGCGGTCCATCAGCAGGGCGCGGTTGGGCAGGTTGGTCAGCGGGTCGTGGTACGCCAGGTGGCGGATCTGCGCCTGGGCATTTTTCAGTTGGCTGACATCGCGGGCGGTCAGCAGCAGGCAGTCGGTCTCGTTGAGGGTGATCGGTTCCACCGACACTTCGACGGTGAGGATGTCGCCGCGTTTGTTGCGCCCGAGCATCTCCCGATGGTGCACCCGGCCACGCTCTTTGAGCTCGGCGAGCAGGGCGCTGCGCTGCTTGTCATCGGCCCAGATGCCCAACTCATACACGCTGCGCCCGACCACTTCGGCCGCGCTGTAGCCGGTGAGCCGGCAGAAACCATCGTTGATTTCCAGGTAGCGGCCGCTGTAGCGCTCGGTGATGGTGATGGCATCAGGGCTGGAGTGGAAGGCCTTGGCGAACTTCTCTTCGCTGGATTTCAGCGCCGCCTCGGCCCGTTGCTGCTGGGTAATGTCGCGCAGGGTGGTGACGCTGCAGGGTTGGTCATCGACGCTGATCAGGCAGCTGGATATCACGCAGGTCAAGGGCACGCCGTTGCGGTGGTTGACCACCACCGCAACGTTGCTCAGGGCCTGTTCGCGGATCACCCGCTCGATGCGTTGCGCACGTTCGATGGACTCAGCCCACAGGCCGATTTCCTCGGCGGTGCGACCGATTACCTGGTCGGCGCTCCAGCCGAACGTCTGGGTAAAGGCCGGGTTGATCTCGATGAACTGGCCGGTGTCCTGGCGGGTCACGCAGATGGGGTCAGGGCTGACCTGGAACAGGCTGGCGAACTTTTCTTCCGAGGCGCTGAGGCGTTGCTCGCGCTCGACCTGGTCGGTGATGTCCAGCAGGGTGCCGGCCATGCGCAAGGGGTTGCCTTGGTCGTCCCGGTACAGCCGTGCGCGGCTTTCGATATAGCGTGACGCGCCGTTCTCCAGCTGCACGCGGTAAGTGATCTGGTAATTGCCCGCAGGCCCTTCGCGCAGGCTGCGGTAGGCTTGGCGCATGACATTGCGCTCTTCCTCCGGTACGCCCTCGAAAAAGGCATCGAACGATTCGTGGAAGGGGATCGGGTCCAGCCCGTGTAGCTGCGCGGCACGGGCCGAGCCGTAGAGCATGCCGCTGGGGATGTGCCAGTCCCAGGTACCCAGCTGGGCTGAGTCCAGGGCCAGGTCGAGGCGTTCCTGGCTGTCCTTGAGGGCCTGTTCGGCACGCTTGCGTTCGGTAGTGTCGACGAAGGTGCTGAGCAAAAATGTCACCCCCTCCAGTTCGATGGCCTGGGTGCAGAGGATGCCGTCGTGCACCTTGTCGTTGCTGGCCCGGAACTGCACTTCCATGATCAGTGGGCCTCCGCTGGCGCGGGTAGCGTCCAGCAGTTGCGGGCGCTGCTCGGGGTGCACCCACAGGCCCAGCTCCAGGCTGGTCTTGCCAATCACTTGGTTGCCTGGCCAGCCGAACATGTCTTCGAAATGCTGGTTGACCTCGAAGATCATGCCGTCGTGGCGGCGGGTCAGGAGGATCGCATTGGGGCTCAGGTGAAACAGCGTGGCAAAGCGTTTTTCCGAGTTGATCAGCGCCGTTTCGCGCTCGCGCTGGCGGGTGATCTCACGGATGACCCCGATCATCTGCGGTCTGCCGTGGCGGTCGTGGGTCAGGCTGCCGTTGATTTCCAGCCAGTGCAGGCTGCCATCCGGCCAGCGGATGCGGTGGCGCATGGCTTGCTCCACGGGCTCGCCGTTGACCACCGCCTGGAACAGCTGACGGGTGCGTGCGCGGTCTTCTTCGGGCAGCAGGTCGAGGTAGTCGATGTCGTTGGGCAGCGGGCGTAGCGGGTCGAAGCCGAACAGCGCCTGGGTACCGCGTGACCAGCTGACCCGGCCGGTTTCGATGTCCCACAGCCAGGCCCCCAGGCGGGCGCCGTTGAGCGCGGCGAGCAGTTGCGGGGCGTTTTGCCAGGCCTGTTCGGATTCCTGTGGGTCGGCCGCAGGAATGCGCGGCAGGCGCGGAAAGCGGTTTGCTGATTTGGGCATTGGTACCAGACCTTTGGCGTTTGACGAGTCCTTGAGTTGGAAATGCCGTACTGACGACCGGTCAGGCGGACCCTGCATGGCTGTCGAGCAAGGCCATGAAGGCCCTCGCCGCATTCGATAGCGTTCGCTCCGTGTGCAAAATGTAGCCTAGCTGGCGCGACAGCTGTATGCCGGGTAAAGCGATGGGTGCAACCTGATCATCGAGCATGGTGCGCGGCAGCACGCTCCAGGCCAGGCCAATGGAAACCATCATTTTGATGGTTTCCAGGTAGTTGGTGCTCATGGCGATGTTCGGCGTCAGGCCCTGGCTTTCGAACAGGCGCTGGACGATGTGGTGGGTAAAGGTATTACCACCCGGGAAGACCGCCGGGTGGCGCGCGACATCGGCCAGGCTGACCGCGTGGTTGTTGGCCAGCGGGTGTTCCGGGGCCGCCACGAAGTCCAGCGCGTCGTCCCACACCGGGATCGCCTTGATCAGGTGGTGGGGCTCTGGCGCCAGCGTGATAACGGCAATTTCAGCGCGGCCATGGAGTATTTCGTCGTAGGCAGCTTCTGAGTCCATGAACTGAATATCCAACGCCACCGAAGGGTATTGCCGAGTAAAGGCCCGTAAAAGCGGGGGCAAGCGGTGCAAGCCGATATGGTGGCTGGTGGCCAGGGTCAACCGACCACTCACTTCCCCGGTCAAGTTGGTCAGCGCGCGTCGGGTATCATCAAGCACGTTGAGAATCTGATAGGCCCGCGGCAACAGCGCCCGCCCGGCCTCGGTCAGGGTCACTTCACGCCCCAAGCGGTCGAACAGGCGCACGTCCAGTTGCTGCTCAAGCCCGGCGATGCGTTTGCTGATGGCGGGCTGGGTCAGGTGCAGGCGTTCGCCGGCCCCTGAGAAGCTGCCGGTCTCGGCAATGGCGATAAAAGCGCTGAGGTTGGCCAGATCCATCTTTCAGATTCCTGGTGGTTATGCAAAGCATAAAAATTATGAATTTGAGTTATTCAATCTATCGCCATAGCATCGTCCGTACAAGCCAAGGGGTCTTTGGCATAGAAAGACGCTGATGAGGAACAGTCTGATGGCTGGCAAAACGCTCTACGACAAACTCTGGGAAGCCCATGAGGTCAAGCGCCGTGATGACGGCTCGTCCTTGATCTATATCGACCGCCACATCATCCACGAAGTGACGTCGCCCCAGGCCTTCGAAGGCCTGCGCCTGGCGAACCGCAAGCCATGGCGTATCGATACCAACATCGCCACCCCTGATCACAACGTGCCGACCACGCCAGAGCGCAAGGGCGGTATCGACGCCATCGTCGACCAGGTGTCGCGCCTCCAGGTGCAGACCCTCGATGAGAACTGTGACGAGTACGGCATCGTCGAATTCAAGATGAATGACGAGCGCCAGGGCATCGTCCATGTCATTAGCCCAGAGCAAGGTGCCACCTTGCCGGGCATGACCGTGGTCTGCGGCGACTCGCACACGTCCACCCACGGCGCTTTCGGTGCCTTGGCCCACGGCATCGGCACCTCCGAGGTCGAGCATGTGCTCGCCACCCAGTGCCTGGTCGCCAAGAAGATGAAGAACATGCTGGTGCGCGTCGAAGGCGAATTGCCTGCAGGCGTCACTGCCAAGGACATCGTCCTCGCCGTCATCGGCAAGATCGGCACCGCGGGTGGCAACGGCCACGCCATGGAGTTCGCCGGCAGCGCTATCCGTGGCTTGTCCATGGAAGGCCGCATGACCATCTGCAACATGTCGATCGAAGCCGGTGCCCGCGTGGGCCTGGTGGCGACCGATGCCACCACCGTCGCCTATGTCGAAGGCCGCCCCTATGCACCGAAGGGCGAGCAATGGAAGCAAGCCGTCGAGTCGTGGAAAGACCTCGTCTCCGATGAAGACGCCGTGTTCGACACCGTGGTCGAACTGGATGCCGCGCAAATCAAGCCACAGGTCAGCTGGGGCACATCGCCCGAGATGGTGTTGGCCGTTGATCAGCGCGTACCGGACCCAGCTGCCGAAGCTGACCTGGTCAAGCGGGGCTCGATCGAGCGTGCCCTGAAGTACATGGGCCTGACCGCCAACCAGGCGATCACCGATATTCAGCTGGACCGCGTGTTCATCGGCTCGTGCACCAACTCGCGGATCGAAGACTTGCGCGCCGCGGCCGAAATCGCCAAGGGCCGCAAAGTGGCCGCTACCGTCAAGCAGGCCATTGTCGTCCCGGGCTCGGGCCTGGTGAAGGCGCAAGCCGAGCGTGAAGGCTTGGACAAGATCTTCCTTGAAGCGGGCTTCGAGTGGCGCGAGCCGGGTTGCTCGATGTGCCTGGCGATGAACCCGGACCGCCTGGAAAGCGGCGAGCACTGTGCCTCGACGTCCAACCGCAACTTTGAAGGCCGTCAGGGTGCCGGTGGTCGTACTCACCTGGTCAGCCCGGCCATGGCCGCCGCCGCTGCGGTGACCGGCCACTTCATCGATGTCCGCGAGTTGATCCAAGGGAGCGCAGCATGAAAGCCTTTACCCAGCACACTGGCCTCGTCGCGCCGTTGGACCGTGCCAACGTCGACACCGACCAGATCATCCCCAAGCAGTTTCTCAAGTCGATCAAGCGCACCGGCTTCGGCCCCAACCTGTTCGACGAGTGGCGCTACCTGGACGTGGGCCAGCCCTACCAGGACAACAGCAAGCGCCCGTTGAACGAAGAGTTCGTGCTCAACCACGCGCGCTACCAGGGCGCCAGCGTGTTGCTGGCGCGCGAAAACTTCGGTTGCGGTTCGAGCCGCGAACACGCGCCATGGGCGTTGGACGAGTACGGCTTCCGCAGCGTCATCGCACCGAGCTTTGCCGACATCTTCTTCAACAACAGCTTCAAGAACGGCTTGCTGCCGATCATCCTGAGCGATGAGGAAGTCGATGAGCTGTTCAAGCAGGTCGAAGCCAACCCTGGCTATCAGCTGACCATCGACCTGCAAGCCCAGGCCGTGACCCGTCCTGATGGCAAGGTGCTGCACTTCGAGATCGACGCGTTCCGCAAGCACTGCTTGCTCAACGGCCTCGATGACATCGGCCTGACCTTGCAGGACGGCGATTCTATCAAGGCCTTCGAAGCCAAGCACCGCGCCAGCCAGCCTTGGCTGTTTCGGGATGCCTGATAGGCGTAGGTGACAGGGCTGGCCCCTTCGCGGGGCAAGCCCGCTCCCACAGAAACTCCTCTGCCTCAAGTCTTGTGCAGTACCTGTGGGAGCGGGTTCACCCGCGAAAAGGCCGGTAAAGGCAACAAGAAACCAAAAGGATTTATACATGACCAGCACCACCCACACCGACGTGGTCCAACGCCAGTTCGGCGAGCAGGCCAACGCCTACCTCAGCAGCGCCGTGCACGCCCAGGGCACCGAGTTCGCCCTGCTGCAAGCCGCGCTGGCCGGCCAGGCCGAGGCTCGCGTGCTGGACCTGGGCTGCGGTGCCGGTCATGTCAGTTTCCACGTTGCGCCCCTTGTCACCGAAGTGGTCGCTTACGACCTGTCGCAGTCCATGCTCGACGTGGTGGCCAGTGCCGCCGCCGACCGTGGCCTGGGCAATATCATCACGCAACGCGGCGCCGCCGAACGCCTGCCGTTCGCCGACGCCTCATTCGACTTCGTTTTCAGCCGCTACTCGGCACACCACTGGAGCGACCTGGGCCTGGCCCTGCGCGAAGTGCGCCGCGTGCTGAAACCGGGCGGTGTGGCGGCCTTCATCGATGTCATGTCGCCGGGCAGCCCGTTGCTCGACACCTACCTGCAAACCGTTGAGGTGCTGCGCGACACCAGCCACGTGCGCGACTATTCCGTCGCCGAATGGCAACGCCAGGTTAGCGAAGCCGGCCTGCATGTGCGCAGCCACACCCGCCAGCCGCTGCGCCTGGAGTTTGGCACCTGGGTCGAGCGTATGCGTACCCCCGAACCGATGCGTGTGGCCATACGCCAATTGCAGCAAGCCATGGGCGAGGAAGTGCGGCAGTATTACCAGATTGAAGCCGACGGCTCGTTCAGCACCGATGTGCTGGTACTGTGGGCTGAGCGCTGAGTTTTTTTCGGTGTGGCCGAGCTGGCCGCACCGCTTGAATGGATAGAGGAAAGCATGAGCAAGCAGATTCTGATTCTCCCAGGTGATGGCATTGGCCCGGAAATCATGGCCGAGGCGGTGAAGGTGCTGGAGCTGGCCAACGACAAGTTCCAGCTCGGCTTCAGCCTGGCCCACGACGTGATTGGTGGCGCGGCCATCGACAAGCACGGCGTACCGCTGGCTGATGAGACCCTGGAACGTGCGCGCCAAGCCGATGCCGTGTTGCTGGGCGCTGTGGGCGGCCCGAAATGGGACAAGATCGAGCGTGACATCCGCCCTGAGCGCGGCCTGCTGAAAATCCGTTCGCAACTGGGCCTGTTCGCCAACCTGCGCCCGGCCATCCTCTACCCGCAACTGGCCGATGCCTCGTCGCTCAAGCCGGAAATCGTCTCGGGCCTGGATATCCTCATCGTTCGCGAACTGACCGGTGGCATTTATTTCGGCGCGCCACGTGGCCAGCGTGAACTCGAAGGCGGCGAGCGCCAGGCTTATGACACGCTGCCCTACAGCGAAAGCGAAGTGCGCCGTATTGCCCGCGTCGGCTTCGACATGGCCCGCGTGCGCGGCAAGAAGCTGTGTTCGGTGGACAAGGCCAACGTTCTGGCCTCCAGCCAATTGTGGCGCGAAGTGGTCGAAGACGTAGCCAAGGATTACCCGGATGTCGAGCTGAGCCACATGTACGTGGACAACGCCGCCATGCAGCTGGTGCGCGCGCCCAAGCAGTTCGACGTGGTAGTGACCGACAACATGTTCGGTGACATCCTGTCGGATGAAGCTTCCATGCTGACCGGTTCCATCGGCATGCTGCCGTCGGCGTCGCTGGATGCCAACAACAAGGGCATGTACGAGCCGTGCCATGGCTCGGCGCCGGACATCGCCGGGCAGGGCATCGCCAACCCGCTGGCGACCATTCTGTCGGTGTCGATGATGCTGCGTTACAGCTTCAACCAGCACGCTGCCGCAGAGGCCATCGAGCAGGCGGTCAGCCTGGTGCTGGACAAAGGGCTGCGCACCGGTGACATCTGGTCGGCCGGCTGCGACAAAGTAGGCACGCAGGAAATGGGCGACGCAGTAGTCGCAGCGCTGCGGAATCTGTAATCTCTCTGGCCCGCCACCGTTTTTGGTCGGTGGCGGCCCACTTTTAGCAAAGGTGTAGTTGCGATGAAACGTGTAGGTCTGATCGGTTGGCGCGGTATGGTCGGTTCCGTGCTCATGCAGCGGATGCTGGAGGAGCAGGATTTCGACCTTATCGAGCCGGTGTTCTTCACCACCTCCAATGTCGGTGGCCAAGGCCCGAACGTGGGCAAGGATATTGCTCCGCTCAAGGACGCTTATTCGATTGAAGAACTCAAGACCCTCGACGTGATCCTGACCTGTCAGGGCGGCGACTACACCAACGAGGTCTTCCCCAAGCTGCGTGAGTCGGGCTGGCAGGGTTACTGGATCGATGCCGCCTCGTCGCTGCGCATGCAGGACGATGCAGTGATCGTGCTCGACCCAGTCAACCGCAAGGTGATTGACCAGCAGCTCGACGCCGGTACCAAGAACTACATCGGCGGCAACTGCACCGTCAGCCTGATGCTGATGGGCCTGGGTGGCCTGTTCGAAGCTGGCCTGGTCGAGTGGATGAGCGCCATGACCTATCAGGCGGCCTCCGGTGCCGGCGCGCAGAACATGCGTGAGCTGATCAAGCAGATGGGCGCTACTCACGCGGCTGTGGCCGATGACCTGGCCAACCCGGCCAGCGCCATTCTCGACATCGACCGCAAGGTCGCCGAGGCCATGCGCAGCGAAGCCTACCCGACCGAGAACTTCGGCGTGCCGCTGGCTGGCAGCCTGATCCCGTGGATCGACAAGGAACTGCCGAACGGCCAGAGCCGCGAAGAGTGGAAGGCCCAGGCCGAAACCAACAAGATCCTCGGCCGCTTCAAGAGCCCGATCCCGGTCGATGGCATTTGCGTGCGCATCGGCGCCATGCGCTGCCACAGCCAGGCGCTGACCATCAAGCTGAACAAGGACGTGCCGCTGGCCGATATCGAAGGCATGATCAGCCAGCACAACCCGTGGGTGAAGCTGGTGCCGAACCAGCGCGAGATCAGCATGCAGGAACTGAGCCCGACCAATGTCACCGGTACCCTGAACATTCCGGTAGGTCGCCTGCGCAAGCTGAACATGGGTTCCCAGTACCTGGGCGCGTTCACCGTTGGCGACCAGCTGCTGTGGGGCGCTGCCGAGCCGCTGCGCCGCATGCTGCGGATTCTGCTGGAACGTTGAGCCGGGTTTGAGCGTTCGAAGCCCTGCAAGGCGTTGGCCTTGCAGGGCTTTTTTTTGCACAGCGTTGGCGATGGGCAGCTCATGCGCTATCGAGCGGTTTGTCAGCTGCAATCACGGCTGGTCAGGTCCGTAGCTAAAGAACTGAGAGTCACCCCCCAAGGGTTTAAGCGAAACCGTACCATCCTGCCCTACATCCAGGAATTGACCAGTCTTCTTGTTCTGAAGTCGAATCGTGTAGAGCTGCGCGCGTAGCATTAACCAGGTGAGTCTGTCCGCACGCGGTTGCGCGCACCCCTGAAGCTTCAACTCGTCGTTCAGGCATTGACCTGCGCCGTTCATAAGTGCGATCTCGTTACCTTCACCTGGTATGTTGGTCGTGCTGATCCAGTACCAACTTTTCAGGGGATTGGGCTCGCAGGTCGACATTGCTACTGTTTCGCCCGAAGTTATCATGCAGCGATTTTTATGCACCACTGTGAGCTTCACTAGCGCTTGTTTCTGGAAACGTTGGCCTGGGCTGTAGGTCAGCGGGGCAAGCACTGGGGTGCTGTTACTTTGGCTGGCGGTGATGAACTTTCCGGTAGTCAGTTCCTGTAGATAGATGTCAGACGGGGTCTGGGTCAGGTCTTGGCGTGTCCACCAAACGGTATCTTTGCGCGGGAAATGGCATTCGCCAGTTGCTAAACGGGCGTTGATGCAACGGCCCGAGAGGTCGACTGGCTCGTATGCGTCGAACTGATGGGGGAACACATTCTTGGGTGGGAGGCGCCAAATTGCGTCCGCATTGCAGGTCGCAAGTTTCAAACCTTGATCAGTGGCTGTTAGGCAGGCGTTTCGTTCTTTTGAATACAGATATAGCGGCTCCCAGACCTGATTTATCTGCTCGCCGTGCTCAGCCCCCATGCTAATGACCAGGGGAAGGCGGTTATCTTCCAGCTGTCGCTCATAAACGACGGCGTTATCCACCTTGAGCACCGCTTTGACAGGTTTACGCTGGGAGTTGACATTGAAAACGGCCGTTTTCAACGTGTCTTTCGCGATGGGGCCGGCGTAGAGTGGGTGTGTTTCGATGGCGCCGCTGGCGTAATGAATATCGACCCGATAACTGTGCGGGTTGTGATCGTCGCCTGGCATGAAATGTTGCAATTCGTTATCGCTGCTATTGGGGAGCAAGTCCAGGTCGCGGGGGCCAGTGGGGGTAATGAATTTGCCTGTGTTGCTTTCTTGCAGCTTCAGCAGGCGAGAATGATTCGTGAGGTCTATGCGGCCGCGCCAGCGAACTTGTCGTTCGGCGTTGACGCAACTGCGAAAGTGAAAATTGAATTCCAGGCATTTTCCCTCCCTGTTACGCACGATGACAATCGGCGCGAGTGGCGCTTCCGCTGCGTTATTAGGGGGTACGGTGTCTATGGTTAATTGAGCCGATTCGTCATCGCAAGCTTTCAATACCAGCAGGTCGTTCTCCGAGGCGAGGCATTGCGAGGTTGTCGTCATCAATACGGAATAGCTCGCGCTGCGCTGTGGGCGGGTCGCAGAACTGGCAGATAACTGTGCAGGCCTGAAGACATTCCCATAGTTGCTCAAAATGGCCGGATAGATTTGGTTGATGCCGTCCCGGTTGTGGGACGGGTCTGAAAAGGTCGCCACCAAGGTATGTACCGGCACTGCAGTTTCAATAGGGACTTGATTTGATTCGGGCGAAAGCAACGACGGTAGGGCGGCAGGTTGCTGAATGCCTGAGTCAGGGAGGCCGTGAGAGGGGGCAGTCACCGCAAGGCCTTTGTCTTCCTTGGCGGCAACCGCAGTGACGCCAATGGCCGGCGGGCGGTGGTCGTCAAACACATCAGCGTACTTTGCGCCGTCCGGCAGCCGTCCGAAGCGCTGTTGTACACGCAGCGTCTGCTGGTGGTTATAGGGAGAAATATAGCGCTTCCAACTGGCGCCTTCTGTCGATTTCAGGCCCAGTTTTTCGAACTCGTCAAACAAGGGCGCCGAAGCGGGACCGGAAGCCCAAGGAGGGGCGGAGAGTGATCCAACAACCTGGCCGAAGTAGTGCAAGCCCAAATAGTCTACCGGGAGACTGTAGCGGTGTGGGTCAGGATGTGTGTGTGGCAGAAAGACATTGTCATACGCCCTATACGACCAGTCTTCGTAGCGTGGGGGTGTATCGTGGGGGAGGCCAAAGGCGTGGCCTGTTTCATGCCAGAAGCCATCGGGGAAGTAAGGGTAATTACAGCTGTTACCTCCACAGCTGGCGGCTACGCCTGGCGGCAATGGAGGCATGCCGTTTGGCGTGTCAAGCAATTGCCCCGTAATGGCCACAGGGTATCCCGCTTTCTTGTCGCCCAGGTTCGAAGCCGCGCGCCAGTAGTGGCCCATGCCCACTTTGGCCGGTAACGTCTTGTCGCCGAACGCAGCCCACTCCATGCCATTCGTTTTGTCGTAAACATGCGGCTTTTGGTCGGGGCCCATGGCAATGATGCGTGGCCAGTAGGCTTTGCCGGTCCCTAGGTGAAGGCGTTGAGTGGGCAGTTCGGAGAGCATTTCCCGTGCTGCAATACGCGCGGCAGTGGGGTTGTACTCACCGTCGAACTGTTCGAGGGTATCCCTGCACGTCGACTTATCCTTGAAGATGCAGCCCTTGATGTTCATCAGCGTCAGCCCCTCGCTTTCAGGGGTCATGAACACGAATTTGTAGGTGGGTAGTGAGCCTTTATTGTTCGGGTTGCCAGCTTGCTGAAAACTGATGCGTGCATCAGCGGTGAACAGGTTCCAGGGTATCTGATAGGTGAACGTGTTTTCCCTGAACTTCGGGTAGCTGCCTTCAATGGTCTTTCCAGAGAAGGTGTCCGTCTGGTCATATACCGCAGTGCCTGGAAGCGCTTCCGGGCGATCCATGCGTACGGTGGTGGTGCGGCCCTGCCGCGTTATGATCATCTCAACGTCAGTGACGGGCTTGTTGGGCCTGAACAGGACCAAGGCCGCTTTGTGCGGCACCAGAAAAGGGTCGAAGATTCTGCGAGTCGCCGCTACCACATGCGTTTGGGCAAAATCTACCTGCCCCCCCAGAGTGCCCTGCAGATCATTCCTCGGCGCATCCGCGAAGTTAGTCGGGTCGTAATCCTGAGGTGCGCAGGCGCTAGTGGCCAAACAGGACAAAAGTGTTGTTACCAGTAGTGGGCGCATAACGTGTCCCTTGATGAACAGACGTCATGCGAGAGTGGTGGCGATCGAGAAATCCCGAAACTGGCAAAAATGTCAGGTAGCGCCTGTCGTTCTCACCGGCCTGATGTTCGACTGTCGGTCGCAGAGGGGCTGGCGTATTGAGGGTGTTCGTTGTTCCATAATCCGAGTAAAGTGCCGCCCCCCGCCGTTTCAGCAAAAGGATCCCCTCCATGACCCAACCTCTGGACATCGCCGTCGTCGGCGCCACCGGTAGCGTCGGTGAAACCCTCGTACAGATCCTCGAAGAGCTGGCATTTCCGGTCGCGACCCTGCACCTGCTGGCCAGCATGGAGTCGGCGGGCAGCAGCGTGATGTTCGCAGGCAAAACGATCAAGGTGCGTGAAGTCGACAGTTTCGATTTCGCCCAGGTCAAGCTGGCCTTCTTCGCTGCCAGCCCTGCCGTCAGCCGCAGTTTCGCCAACAAAGCCCAGCAGGCGGGCTGCACGGTCATCGACCTGTCCGGCGGCCTTGACGACGCCCTCGCCGTGGTGCCGGAAGCCAATGCTGACAGCATCGCCAACCTTAAGCTGCCTGCGCGCTTGGCCAGCCCTGGCTCTGCAGCCGTTGCCCTGGCTGTCGCGCTGGCACCACTGAAAGGCCTGCTGGACATCGAACGGGTGCAGGTCATGGCCAACCTGGCGGTCTCTGCCCAAGGCCGCGAAGCGGTCAACGAACTGGCCCGTCAAACCGCCGAGCTGCTCAATGCTCGCCCGTTGGAGCCGCGCTTCTTCGACCGCCAGGTGGCGTTCAACCTGCTGGCCCAGGTGGGTGCGGTTGACGAACAAGGCCATGCTGGCCTTGAGCGGCGTCTTGTCAGCGAGCTGCGCGAGTTGCTGGGGCAGCCCGAGCTGAAGATTTCCGTGACCTGCATTCAAGTCCCGGTGTTTTTCGGCGATAGCTTCAGTGTGGCGGTGCAAAGCCGTAAACCGGTAGACCTGGTGGCAGTCAATGCTGCGTTGGAGAGTGCCGACAGCGTCGAGCTGGTCGAGCGAGACGATTATCCGACGCCGGTAGGTGACGCAGTGGGCCAAGACGTGGTCTATGTTGGACGTGTACGCCATGGTGTCGATGACGACCAGCAGCTCAACCTCTGGCTGACCACCGACAACCTGCGCAAAGGCGCCGCGCTCAATGCTGTGCAAGTGGCGCAATTGTTGATTAAACACAGGCTGTAAAAGATACTGCGAGCACTTTTGTCCTGCTCTGCATGCAGGTTTCGGGACGATTCATACAAGGGAAGAGGTCATGCTTCGAATTCGCAAACTGGTTCTGGCCATGGCGGCTGCCTCGGCGCTGTCGTCGGGCATGGCCAATGCGTTGGGCTTGGGGGAGCTGACCCTCAAGTCGGCACAGAATCAGCCGCTGGACGCCGAGATCGAATTGCTCGACGTGCGCGACCTCACTGCCGCCGAAGTGGCGCCCAGCCTGGCGCCGCCGGAAGAGTTCAGCAAGGCGGGGGTAACCTTTGCGACTTACCTCGAAGACCTGACATTCACGCCGGTGATCAACCCCAACGGCAAGAGCGTGCTGCGCGTCACCTCCAGCCAGCCGCTGCCGGGGTCTGTGGTCAAGTTTCTGGTGCAGGTGATGTGGCCGCAGGGGCGACTGCTGCGTGACTACAGCGTCCTGCTCGACCAGGCCAAGGCCCAGGGCAAGCAGCCTGCGCCAGGCAATGTTGCACCCGCAGTGACGGGTGCCAGCAGCTACACCACTCAGCGCCGCGACACCCTGTGGCAGATTGCTGCGCGCAACAGCCAGGGCGGCTCGATTCAGCAGACCATGATTGCGATCCAGGCGCTGAACCCGGACGCCTTCATTGGCAACAACATCAACCAGTTGAAGGTGGGCCAGGTACTGCGCCTGCCCGACCAGCAACAAATCCAGGCCATTGCTCAGGGCGAGGCGGTTCGCGACGTGGCCGAGCAGTATGCGGCCTGGCGTGAAGGCCGGCGCCTGGGGCCGCGTGCCCGTCAGCTCGACGCCACCCGCCGCGGTGCCGCCGAGGCCGCGCCAGAGCGCATTGCCCAGGGTGACAACCTGCGCCTGGTCAGCCCCGGCAACCAGGCAGGTGCTGCGCCGGCCAAAGGCCTGAACGACAAACTGGCCGTGGCCCAGGAAAGCCTCGATACCAGCCGTCGTGACAACGATGAGCTCAAGAGCCGCATGGCGGACCTGCAGAGCCAACTGGACAAGCTGCAGCGTCTGATCGCACTGAAAAACGACCAGTTGGCCCGGCTTGAAGCCCAGGGCGCAGCAGGTGAGGCGCCAGTCGCCGCTGCGCTGCCAGGCGAGCCTGCGCCGGCCAATCCGGCAGCTAACGCCGAGCCGGACGTAAAACCTGCACCGGCGGCCGTCGATACTGCGCCGGCCAGTGTGCCTGACGCCCAGCCGCGCGCTGACGGCGTGCTTGGCAACCCGTTGCTGCTGTGGCTGATTGCAGGGTCTGCGTTCCTCGTGCTGTTGCTGCTGCTGGTGCTGTTGATGCGCAAGCGCAAGGCCCAGGAAGAAGCCGAGAAACACCTGCGCATGGCGCGGGCCTTGGCTGAGGAAGAGCAGGGTGCGGGCCTGGATATCGATGCCGACAGCTTTGAAGGCCTGGAGGTCTCTGCGCCGAGCGTAACGCTGTCGCCAGCGGTGGTCGCGGCGTCTGCTGCTGCCGCCACTGCTGCAGAAAAGCCCGCGGTCGCGCTCGCCGAGCCAGCGCCGCAGCCAGACACGACGGCCGCCCTGTTGGCGGAAGTCGAGCAAAGCCTGCAAAGCGGCCGCCTGAACCATGCCGCCGAGCTGCTTGAGACGGCCCTTGCCGCAGCGCCTGAGCGTGACGTACTGCGCCTGAAACTGATGGAAGTGTATGCCCGTCAGGGTGATCACAGTGCGTTCGTCGAGCAGGAGCGTGTGCTGCCAGCGACTGAGCAGAATGTTGCTCAGGTTGACGAACTCAAAGGCCGTTTCCCAGCCATGCTGGGGCTGGCCGCCGCCGGTTTGGGTGCGGCAGCGTTGGCTGCCGAGATGGATGAGCAGTACGTGCAGGGCCTGCTGCAGGACCAGCCTGAGGCGCCGGTGGTTGAAGACATCGTGCCCGAGGGCGCGTCAGAGGCCGAGCCAGAGGTGCTGTCGGAGCCCGATTTCGTCGCAGAGCAAGCGCTGGACGACATCGTTGAGCCTGAGGTCGAGGCCATCAGCGAAGTTCCAGCGCTTGATGCGTCGGATCTGGACAGTGACTTCGACCTGAGTCTGGGTGAAGACCTGCCCGAGGAAGACCCGTTGGCAGCGCCGCTGCTCGACGAGCCAGTGCTGGACGAAGTGCAGGTAGAGGAACAGCCCGCTGCCGTAGAGACTGAGCTGCAAGCTGACGCTGTAACAGACGTCGCAGCCGATGCCGATGCTGATTTCGAGGCGATGCTGGCGCAGGCCGAGCCGCAGCCCGTTGCCGATCTGGATGATTTCGACCTCGACGTCAGCGAGCCCGTAGCCCCGGCTGTCGCCGAACAGACGCCGGTAGACGTTGCCGACGAGCTGGCAGCCTTCGACAGCGTGCCGGCGTTTGACCCGACCACCGAACTGGACCTGCCGTCGGACTTCGACCTTTCGCTGTCGCTGGAGGATGACTCGCCGGCTGCCAAGAGCTTTGCTTCGGAGCTGGATGACGTCAACGCGGAGCTGGACAAGCTGTCCCAGAACCTCGAGTCGCCTTCGCTGGAACCGCACTTCACCGCTGAAGACGCCGTTGAGCAGCCCGAGCCCGAGCCGCTGGACGACTTGGACTTCGACTTCTTCTCTGGCAGTGATGAAGTCGCCACCAAGCTCGACCTGGCGCGCGCCTACATCGACATGGGCGACCACCAGGGCGCCCGTGACATCCTCGATGAAGTCGTCAAGGACGGCGACGGGACGCAGCGTCAGGAAGCCGAGGACCTGTTGTCTCGGTTGGTCTGAGCCCCGTTCTGAGGTCTCGCGGCTAAACAGATGTAACCACCCCCAACGGCAGCCCAACAGGGCTGCCGTTGTCGTTATAATCCCGCCATTGCGTAATCACCACAGGTTTCATGCTTTTGGACATCATCGACACCACCGCCGAATCTGCGGCTGAAGGCTACTCCCGCATCGCCCTGGGCGTGGAATACAAGGGCTCGCGCTACCGCGGCTGGCAGCGCCAGGCCAGCGGCGTGCCCAGCGTCCAGCAAGCCCTCGAGCAGGCGTTGTCGAAAGTCGCGAACGAGCCGATTTCCGTGATCTGTGCCGGGCGTACTGATGCCGGGGTTCACGGTTGCGGGCAAATCGTGCACTTCGACACGCGCGCCATCCGCGATGAGCGCGCCTGGACCCTGGGCACCAATTTCAACCTGCCCCACGACATCAGTGTGGTCTGGTCGCGCCCGATGCCGGCGGACTTCCATGCCCGCTTCAAGGCCACCGCCCGGCGTTACCGCTACGTCATCTACAACGACCCGATCCGCCCCGCGCACCTGGCCGAGGAGGTGACCTGGAACCACCGCCCGCTGGATGTCGAGCGCATGGCCGAAGCCGCCGAGTTCCTGCTCGGTACCCATGACTTCAGCGCCTTCCGCGCCAGCCAGTGCCAAGCCAAGTCGCCGATCAAACACATCCATCACCTGCGCGTCACCCGCCATGGCCAGATGATCGTGCTGGACGTGCGCGCCACGGCGTTCCTGCACCACATGGTGCGTAACATCGCCGGTGTGTTGATGACCATCGGCGCGGGTGAGCGGCCCGCCACCTGGGCGCGGGAAGTACTGGAAGGGCGCAACCGCCGCGAGGGTGGGGTGACGGCACACCCGTACGGTTTGTACCTGGTGCAAGTGGAATACCCCGAAGCCTTTCAATTGCCCCAGCGTTACATCGGCCCACACTTTTTGACCGGCTACGAGGCATTGGCAGACTGACGGGCCAAAAGCCTTTTGCTAACATCCGGCCTTCACCGAAACAGCAGGGTTCGCAGTCCATGAGCAACGTTCGCAGCAAGATCTGCGGGATTACCCGCATCGAAGACGCGCTGGCTGCCGCCGAGGCGGGGGCCGATGCCATCGGCTTCGTCTTCTACGCCAAGAGCCCGCGTGCCGTGGACGTGCGCCAGGCGCGCGCGATCATTGCCGAGCTGCCGCCGTTCGTGACCACCGTCGGGTTGTTCGTCAACGCCTCGCGTTGCGAGCTGAACGAGATCCTCGAAGTGGTTCCCCTGGACCTGCTACAGTTCCACGGCGACGAAACCCCGCAAGACTGTGAAGGCTTCCATCGCCCCTGGATCAAGGCCCTGCGCGTGCGTCCGGGTGATGATCTGGAAGCGGCCTGCCGGCTTTATGCTGGCGCCCGCGGTATCTTGCTGGACACCTATGTGCCCGGCGTGCCCGGGGGCACGGGTGAAGCCTTTGACTGGTCGCTGGTGCCGGCGCGCCTGAGCAAGCCGATCATCCTGGCCGGTGGCCTGGACGCGCAGAATGTCGGCCGGGCCATTGCCCAGGTCAGGCCTTATGCGGTGGATGTCAGCGGCGGGGTGGAGCAGGCCAAGGGCATCAAGGATGCGGCAAAGATCGAAGCCTTCATGCGTGCGGTGAAACAGGCGTGACGGTGGATGTGACGGTTGGCGGCGCACCATCGTCCATAGCTATCGCAGCCCCTGCGGGGCGCCCGCCGATACGGTGGGCGAACAACACATTAACGGTGGCGCGGCGCGTCGGAAGCCCCGGCGGCCGTTCCATCATCGTTTCATAAAAGATTTTGAGCTCAAGGGCAGGGCAGGCCGGTTACGCCGGCCCCCGCCCGCCGATACTGGAGAAAGAAAGCATGAGCAACTGGTTAGTCGACAAACTGATCCCTTCGATCATGCGTTCCGAGGTGAAGAAGAGCTCGGTGCCTGAAGGCCTGTGGCACAAGTGCCCGGCTTGCGAGGCCGTGCTGTATCGTCCGGAGCTGGAAAAGACCCTTGATGTCTGCCCTAAGTGCAACCACCACATGCGCATCGGCGCACGTGCGCGTATCGACATCTTCCTCGACGCCGAAGGCCGTGCTGAGCTGGGCGCCGAGCTGGAGCCGGTCGACCGCCTGAAATTCCGCGATGGCAAGAAGTACAAGGACCGCCTCACCGGTGCGCAGAAGCAGACCGGCGAAAAAGACGCGCTGATCTCCATGAGCGGTACCCTGATGGGCATGCCGATCGTGGTCAGCGCGTTCGAATTCTCCTTCATGGGCGGCTCCATGGGTGCCATCGTCGGTGAGCGTTTCGTTCGCGCCGCCAACTACGCCTTGGAAAACCGCTGCCCAATGGTCTGTTTCTCGGCCTCCGGTGGCGCACGTATGCAGGAAGCGCTGATCTCGCTGATGCAGATGGCCAAGACCTCGGCTGTGCTGGCGCGCCTGCGTGAAGAAGGCATTCCGTTCATCTCCGTGCTGACCGACCCGGTCTACGGCGGCGTTTCCGCCAGCCTGGCGATGCTGGGCGACGTCATCGTCGGCGAGCCCAAGGCACTGATCGGCTTTGCCGGCCCGCGCGTGATCGAGCAGACCGTACGCGAGAAGCTGCCAGAAGGCTTCCAGCGCAGCGAGTTCCTGCTGGAACACGGCGCTATCGACCTGATCATCTCCCGTGGCGAACTGCGCCCGCGCCTGGCCCGTCTGCTGGCGCAGATGACCGGCCAGGAAACCCCGGAGCAGGCACGTGAGGCGGCTGCGGTCGCGTGATGAAACAACGATCCCTGGGCGAATGGCTCGCCTACCTCGAGCAGTTGCACCCTTCGGCCATCGACATGGGGCTGGAGCGTTCGCAGAACGTGCTTGCCCGCCTGGCGCTGGGCAAGTTGGCGCCGCGCGTGGTGACCGTCACCGGCACCAATGGCAAGGGTTCCACCTGCGCCTTCGTCGCCGCGATGCTGCGTGCCCAGGGGCTCAAGGTGGGCGTGTACAGCTCGCCACACCTGTTGCGTTACAACGAGCGGGTGCTCATCGATGGCCAAGAGGCCAGTGATGAGCGCCTGTGCGAAGCCTTCGCCGCCGTCGAGGCGGCGCGAGGCGACATTTCCCTGACCTATTTCGAGATGGGCACCCTGGCGGCGTTCTGGTTGTTCTACCAGTCCAAGCTGGATGCCGTGGTGCTCGAAGTGGGGCTCGGTGGCCGTCTGGACACCGTGAACGTGGTGGATGCCGACCTGGCGCTGGTGACCAGCATCGGCGTCGACCATGTCGATTACCTGGGTGATACGCGTGAGCTTGTCGCTTTCGAAAAGGCCGGCATCTTCCGCGCTGGCAAGCCGGCGCTGTGTGGCGACCTTGACCCGCCGCAGCCCTTGCTGGACAAGGCCCATGAGCTGGCGGCGCCGTTGTTCTTGCGTGGGCGTGACTTCGACCTGGAAAGCACAGGCGACAGCTGGCACTGGCGTGGGACCACGGCCGAAGGTGCGCTGGTAGCATTGCGCGATCTGCCGTTGCTAGACCTGCCCATGGAAAACGCCACCCTGGCCCTACAGGCCTACCTGTTGATGGGCCTGCCCTGGGATGCCGGTCAATTGCGCCAGGCGCTGCTCGATACCCGTATCACCGGTCGCCTCGATCGCCGTGAAGCGCGCTGGCAGGGCAAGCGTGTGGAGCTGTTGCTGGATGTCGGCCATAACCCGCATGCTGCGGCGTACCTGGCACGGCGCCTGGCGGTAAGGCCGGTCAAGGGGCGCCGCCTGGCAGTGTTCGGCCTGCTGGCCGACAAGGACCTGCCGGGCGTTGTCGAGCCTTTGCAGGCGCTGGTCGACGACTGGGCGGTCGCACCGCTGGACACGCCGCGCAGCCGTCCGGCCGCAGAACTGGCTGACGCCTTGACGAACCTCGGCGCCGCAGTGAAGTCTTATGCCAGCGTCGACGCGGCCCTCGAAGGGCAATGCGCGCAGGCGACGGCGGATGATCAGGTCCTGCTGTTCGGTTCGTTTTTCTGTGTCGCCCAGGCCCTGGAGTGGTTGGCGCGGCAGGCCCCGGAGGGTTGAGTAGATGGCAGTGCTGGATAAAGGGATGAAACAGCGCATGGTAGGTGCGTTGGTGCTGGTGGCGCTGGCGGTGATCTTCCTGCCGATGCTGTTCACCCGCGAGGACGAGATGCGCCAGGTGCGTGTCGAGGCCCCGCAGGCGCCGGCCATGCCGAGCCTGCCAGAGGTGCAAGTGGAGCCGGTCGCCGTGCCGGAGCCGCAGGTGCTTGCAGAGGAGCCGCAGCAGCCACCGGTGGTGGTTGACGAGTCTACCGCGCCAGCCAGCACGCCTAGCCAGCCGATTACGCCATCCCCGCAGACGCAAACGCAGGCCCAGGCTGCCAAGCCGCCAGCGCCCAAGGTTGAAGCCACACCGGCCGCCACCCCTGCGCCTGCCGTTGCCGCCGCCAAGCCGGCAGCGCCGTCTAAGATCGACGTGAATGGGTTGCCGGTCAGTTGGTCTATCCAGCTGGCCAGCCTTTCCAATCGTGCCGGGGCTGAAAGCCTGCAGCAGACGTTGCGAAGCCAGGGCTACAACGCCTACATCCGCTCGGCGGGTGGTATGAACCGGGTGTATGTCGGGCCACTGATCGAGCGCGCCGAGGCTGAGCGCGTACGTGATGCAATCAACCGCAAGCACAGCCTCAAAGGCTTTGTGGTGCGCTTCCAGCCCGAGCGCGGCTGATAGCGCTGCCTCTTTGTAGGAGCGGCCTTTCGCGACGCAAGGCCGCTCCTACAAGTATCGCGCAGTTGTTAATCGGCCCGACATTCCGCTTACCCCCAGCCCGCCGCTCTGGTAAAATGCGCCGCCTCAAACGTCTGCAGGCAGCACCGTGGCATTTACCTGGGTTGATTGGGCGATCATCGCGATCATCGCCGTCTCCACACTGATCAGTCTCAAGCGCGGCTTCGTCAAGGAAGCCTTGTCCTTGCTCATCTGGATCATTGCCGGTGCGGTTGCCTGGATGTTCGGTGGCTCGCTCTCGGTGTATCTTGAAAGCTACATCCAGACGCCATCGATGCGCATCATCGCAGGCTGCGCCATTCTTTTCGTCGCCACCCTGCTGGTGGGGGCCATGGTCAACTTCCTTGTCGGCGAGCTGATCCGCGTGACCGGGCTGTCGGGTACCGATCGTTTCCTCGGCATGGCTTTCGGCGCCGCGCGCGGGGCCTTGCTGGTGGTAGTGGCCATCGGGCTGCTTAGCCTGGGGCCGGTTCAACAAGACACTTGGTGGCAGGAATCACGCCTGATACCACAATTTCTCTTGGTCGCTGACTGGTCGAAAAACCTGATTCTGGGTTTCACCAGCCAGTGGATGTCCAGTGGGGTGATCAGCACACCGGCTGATCTCCCGTTCAAGGAACAGTTGCTCGGGCCGGCAAAGCCCTGAGCGCTATTCACTCAAGTTTCGTCAAAGTAGGGGTTGCGTCGCATGTGTGGCATCGTCGGTATCGTCGGTAAGTCGAACGTCAATCAGGCGCTGTATGACGCGCTTACGGTCCTCCAGCACCGCGGCCAGGACGCTGCCGGTATCGTGACCAGCCATGACGGCCGGTTATTCCTGCGCAAGGATAATGGCCTGGTGCGCGATGTCTTCCAGCAGCGCCACATGCAGCGGCTGGTCGGCCACATGGGTATCGGCCACGTGCGCTACCCAACGGCGGGCAGCTCGACCTCGGCCGAGGCCCAGCCGTTCTACGTCAACTCGCCGTACGGCATCACCCTGGCGCACAACGGCAACCTGACCAACGTCGAGCAGTTGGCCAAGGAGATCTACGAGTCCGACCTGCGCCACGTCAACACCAATTCCGACTCGGAAGTGCTGCTGAACGTGTTCGCCCACGAGCTGGCCGTACGCGGCAAGCTGCAGCCGACCGAAGAAGACGTGTTCGCTGCGGTTTCCCACGTGCACAGCCGCTGCGTAGGTGGTTATGCGGTGGTGGCCATGGTCACCGGTTATGGCATCGTCGGTTTCCGTGACCCGAACGGTATTCGCCCGGTGGTGTTCGGCCAGCGTCACACCGACGAAGGTGTGGAGTACATGATCGCCTCCGAAAGCGTCGCCCTGGACGTGCTCGGCTTCACCCTGATCCGCGACCTGGCGCCGGGCGAAGCGGTGTACATCACCGAAGAAGGCCAGCTGTACACCAAGCAGTGTGCACAAAACCCGAAACTGCAGCCGTGCATCTTCGAACACGTCTACCTCGCCCGTCCGGACTCGATCATGGATGGCGTCTCGGTGTACAAGGCGCGCCTGCGCATGGGCGAAAAGCTGGCCGAGAAGATCCAGCGTGAACGCCCTGAGCACAACATCGACGTGGTCATCCCAATCCCGGACACCAGCCGCACTGCGGCGCTGGAACTGGCCAACCACCTGGGCGTCAAGTTCCGCGAAGGCTTCGTCAAGAACCGCTACATCGGCCGTACCTTCATCATGCCCGGCCAGGCTGCGCGCAAGAAATCGGTACGCCAGAAGCTCAACGCCATCGAGCTGGAATTCCGCGGCAAGAACGTGATGCTGGTGGACGACTCGATCGTGCGCGGCACCACCTGCAAGCAGATCATCCAGATGGCCCGCGAAGCCGGCGCCAAGAACGTCTACTTCTGCTCCGCAGCCCCTGCGGTGCGCTACCCCAACGTCTACGGCATCGACATGCCGAGCGCTCACGAACTGATCGCCCACAACCGCACCACCGAACAGGTGGCCGAGTTGATCGGCGCCGACTGGCTGATTTACCAGGACCTGCCGGACCTGATCGAATCGGTCGGTGGCGGCAAGATCAAGATCGAGCACTTCGATTGCGCAGTGTTCAATGGTGAATACGTCACCGGCGACATCGACGCAGCCTACCTTGATCGTATCGAGCAGGCCCGTAACGACCTGGCGAAGGTGAAGACCCAGGCGGTCAGCGCGATCATCGACCTCTACAACAACTGATTAGGGAGCGACGGCATGACGGATCAATGGGATGCCGGACGACTGGACAGTGACCTCGAGGGTGTCGGCTTCGACACCCTGGCGGTGCGCGCCGGGCAAAACCGTACACCAGAGGCCGAGCACAGCGAAGCGCTGTTCCTGACCTCCAGCTATGTTTTCCGTACGGCTGCCGATGCGGCTGCACGCTTTGCTGGCGAAACGCCAGGTAACGTCTACTCGCGCTACACCAACCCGACTGTGCGTGCCTTCGAGGAACGCCTGGCGGCCATGGAGGGCGCCGAGCAGGCAGTGGCGACGTCCACCGGTATGGCGGCGATCCTTGCCGTGGTCATGTCGCTGTGCAGCGCCGGTGACCATGTGCTGGTGTCGCAGAGCGTATTTGGCTCGACCATCAGCCTGTTCGAGAAATACTTCAAGCGCTTCGGCGTCGAGGTGGACTACGTGCCGCTGGTCGACCTGTCGGGTTGGGAAAAGGCCATCAAGGCCAATACCAAGCTGCTGATCGTCGAGTCGCCGTCCAACCCGCTGGCCGAGCTGGTCGATATCACTGCTCTCAGCGAAGTCGCCCACGCGCGTGGCGCCATGCTGGTGGTGGACAACTGCTTCAGCACCCCGGCACTGCAGCAGCCGCTCAAGCTGGGTGCCGACATCGTGTTCCACTCGGCAACCAAGTTCATCGATGGCCAAGGCCGTTGCATGGGCGGTGTGGTGGCTGGGCGCAGTGAGCAGATGAAAGAAGTGGTGGGCTTCCTGCGTACAGCAGGCCCGACCCTCAGCCCGTTCAATGCGTGGATCTTCACCAAAGGCCTGGAAACGCTCAAGCTACGCATGCGTGCGCACTGCGAGAGCGCTCAGCAACTGGCTGAGTGGCTGGAGCAGCAGGACGGCATCGAGAAAGTGCATTACGCCGGCCTGCCAAGCCACCCGCAGCACGAACTGGCCAAGCGCCAGATGAGCGGCTTTGGTGCGGTGGTCAGCTTCGAGGTCAAGGGCGGCAAAGAGGGCGCCTGGCGCTTCATCGATGCCACGCGGGTCATCTCGATCACCACCAACCTGGGTGACAGCAAGACCACCATCGCGCACCCTGCCACCACCTCCCACGGCCGCTTGTCGCCGCAGGAACGTGAGGCAGCGGGTATCCGCGACAGCCTGGTCCGCGTCGCCGTGGGCCTTGAAGATGTGGCCGACCTGCAGGCAGACCTCGCGCGTGGGTTGGCGGCACTGTGATTGAAATCAGCGGCAGTAAGCCAGGCCATAACGGCCGGGTAGCCTTGGTGACTGGTGCCGCTCGCGGCATCGGCCTGGGGATTGCCGCCTGGTTGATCTGCGAAGGCTGGCAGGTGGTGCTCAGCGACCTTGACCGCCCACGCGGGGCCAAGGTGGCCAAGGCGTTGGGTGACAACGCCTGGTTCATCACCATGGACGTTGCCGACGAGGCGCAGGTCAGTGCCGGGGTGTCCGAGGTACTGGGGCAGTTCGGTCGGCTCGACGCGCTGGTGTGCAATGCGGCGATCGCCAACCCGCACAACCAGGCGCTGGAAAGCCTTAGCCTGGCGCAATGGAACCGCGTACTGGCGGTCAACCTCAATGGCCCGATGCTGCTGGCCAAGCATTGCGCACCTTACCTGCGTGCGCATAACGGGGCGATCGTCAACCTGACCTCGACCCGGGCACGGCAGTCCGAACCGGACACCGAAGCCTATGCGGCAAGCAAGGGCGGCCTGGTTGCGTTGACCCATGCCCTGGCCATGAGCCTGGGCCCGGAGATCCGCGTCAATGCGGTGAGCCCGGGCTGGATCGATGCACGAGACCCTTCCCAGCGCCGTGCCGAACCGTTGACCGATGCCGACCATGCCCAGCACCCGACGGGCAGGGTAGGGACGGTGGAAGACGTGGCGGCCATGGTGGCCTGGCTGTTGTCGCGCCAAGCGGCTTTCGTCACCGGCCAGGAGTTCGTGGTCGATGGCGGCATGACCCGCAAGATGATCTACACCTGAGCTGTCAGATGTTAAGAAGGGGACCGAAAGGTCCCCTTTTTGTTTCCAGCGATTATTCATCGCGCGACCGCTTGGTGCAGGGGTAGCCTTATGCTGCGAAGAGGGCAGTGAGCTCATGCTGAATCATCGGTGCTTTCATCGGCCTCTTCGCAGCACAAGGCTGCTCCTACAGTGAAGGCAGCATTGATCCGTTGGCCTCACACCGGCAAACCTCTTTTTTGCCCTTTTTGAAAAAAAATTCAATGGGGGTATTGACTTAGCATCGGTACCTGCGTAAATTTCGCGGCCTCAGCGAAGCAAACGCAACAAGCAACATCGCGGGGGTGATTAGCTCAGCCGGGAGAGCATCTGCCTTACAAGCAGAGGGTCGGCGGTTCGATCCCGTCATCACCCACCACTTCCTGAGCGTTCCTGGTGCAGGAAGCTTCGAAAGAAGCAGATAGCCAGAGAGGAACAAGGCCTGATAAGCCACGACGTAAGTCACTATGCGCAGCGGTAGTTCAGTCGGTTAGAATACCGGCCTGTCACGCCGGGGGTCGCGGGTTCGAGTCCCGTCCGCTGCGCCACTTTTTAGTAACAGATGGGTGCCTTGCACCGGTCTGAGATCGAAAGGCAAATATGCCTGAGGTCGATCCCAGTTTCAATCGGGCGCAAGCCTGAACGATACGCAGCGGTAGTTCAGTCGGTTAGAATACCGGCCTGTCACGCCGGGGGTCGCGGGTTCGAGTCCCGTCCGCTGCGCCATCTTAGCTTCGAAGCCCCTTGAACGCTTCGAAGCAACAAAAAGAGCGATCAACGTGTCGCTTTTTTTGTGCCTGACTTCACTGTGCCCTTGGCCGGTAAGCAGGCAACAGGTTTCAACTGGGCGCAAGCCCAAGCGATACGCAGCGGTAGTTCAGTCGGTTAGAATACCGGCCTGTCACGCCGGGGGTCGCGGGTTCGAGTCCCGTCCGCTGCGCCATCTTCGCCTCGAGGCCCCTTGAACGCCTCGAAGCAACGTGAAAAGCGACCTTAGGGTCGCTTTTTTCGTTTTCACGCCCCGCCAGCCCACATTTACACGAAGCTGACAGACTCTTCACGGATGAACGGTTTCAGTGCCCGTGCGCAGTGATGCACAATAGGCACCTTCTCGACTTACCCGGAATTCGCAATGACCAGATCATCCGTCTTTGGTGCGCTCGGGCTGGCCCTGGTGCTGGCGGGCGTGACCGGTTGTTCCTCAAAAAAAGCTGCCATCTACGAACATGAGAACTTCGATGACTCGGGCACCTTCTCGCGCAGCTTCCCGGTGACCGATGCCGGCTCCTGCGAGGCCGCTCGCCGCGCCTTGCTCAGCCAGGGTTACATCATTACCAGCAGCGGTGCCAACCAGGTGACCGGCAACAAGAGCTTTCAGCAGAACAGCGAAAACCACCTTCAGATCAGCTTCAACGTTACCTGCGCACCCGACGTGAGCGACGAGCAGCGCTCGACCATGTTCGCCAACGCCCTGCAGGACCGCTACAGCCTGAAGAAATCCAACACTTCCGCCAGCCTTGGCGTGGGCGTGCTGGGTTCTGTGTCCATGCCGATAGGCTCCAGTGATGACTCGATGGTCAAGGTCGCCAGTGAGACGGTGACGGCGGCGCAGTTCTACGACCGTTACTTCGCACTGGTAGAGAGCTATCTGCCGAAGCCGAAAAAAGCCAGTAAGGCTAAGGCCAAAGTCGAGCCTGAGGCGCCCGCCCCCAAGGTTGAAAAACCAGCGGTCGACCTGGGGTTGCCGGAGCAGGCGGCTGCAGCGCCTGTGGCCGCTCCTGTAACGCCCGCGGCTGAACCCACCCCAGCGCCTCCTGCCGCCATTGCCCCCGCCAGCGAAGTGCCAGCAGCGCCAGCGGCAAATGACAGCCAGGGGTCACAGCCTGTAGCGCCGCCCGCCGAACCTGCGCCTATCCAGGTGCAACAGGAGACACAGCCTGCAGAGCCCGTACCCGCGGCGCTCTGACACATTCCCTGTTACAGACAGGCGGCGATAACGCCGTCGATTCCTGCTACGTTTACTTCTCATGAGCTTGTCATCATTCCTTCACCCAACCTGCTTAGGTTGAAGGCGACATCTACGAAGACAAATGAGAAAAGAGGACGCAGGGCAATGGATGAATATCAGGAAGAGCTGCTCGAGTTCCAGGCATACGAACTGGACACCCCGGAACCCGCCGACGACGCCACCGAGCTTTAGCCGGCCTGCCGCTGACTGCGGCGAAACTCCCCCGGCGTGAGGCCGGTCCAGCGCTTGAATGCGCGCTGGAAAGCCTCTGCCGAAGCAAACCCCAACAGATAAGCGATTTCGCCGAAAGCCAGCTCCGTGTCACGGATGTAGGTTTCGGCCAGGTCGCGCCGTGTCTCGTTCAACACGTCGCGAAAACGCGTTCCTTCTTCGGCCAGCTTGCGCCGCAATGTCCAGGTCGGCAGTTGCAGGCTCAACGCCACTTCGTCCAGGTCCGGTTCGCGGCCGCCATTGAGCAGCGGGCCGAGCAGGTGCGTGATGCGTTCACCGAGGCTGCGCACCCGCGTGCGCTGTTGCAACTCCGCTTCGCAAAGCTGCAGCAGGTGCTGCCAGGTGCTCGGGCAGTGCTGCGGGTTGGCCATCTGCAGGGTGGCGCGGCTCAGGCGCAGTTGATTGCCGTCGGCGCCGAATTGCACCGGGGTGCTGCACAGCGCCTGATACTGGGCGGCATAGGGAGGCGCAGCAAATTCGATTTCAAGCCGTTCGGCCTGCAGCACAGTCCCCGCCAGGTCGCCCAGTTGCGCCAGCCAGCCGGCGAGCAGGGAGTCGACCACGAAGCGGTTGTAGGTGTTGTAGGGGCTGATGGAATAAAAACGCAGCCAGGCGCCTTGGGCATCTTCCTGGAAGCGCGAGTGGCCCCGGTAGTTGGCAGCGTACAGCGGCTCGAAGCGCAACAAGGTGCGCGCCGCTTCGCCCACGGTGGGCGCCTGGGCTGCGGTGATGCCCGCAAGGCCTGCATGCGCCAGACGGCTGAGGCGGCCCATGTGCAGGCCCAAGGCCGGCTCGGCGCACAGCGCGATGGCGGCATGCCCAAGGTGCATGTAACGCGGGATCGACAGGCGTGCTCCGGCTTCGGCCAGGCGTGCCGCATCCAGGCCATAGCGTTGCAGCAGGGGCGCAGGGTCGTGGCCCAGCACGCGCAATGCCTCGGCCAGTGGCTGGACAAACCCTACCGACAGATCACCCAGGCGCACGCGGGGGCGGGCCACGGGGTTACAACCAGAGGTTCAGCAGGCGGGCGCCATGGCTGGGGTTGCCCGCCAGCAGTTGACCCGACTGATGGGCGAAGCCCTGGCCATCGCTGGCCTGCTCCCAGAACTGCCCACGCATGAACACGCTCATGCTGCTGACGTCTTCGCCAGCGGCCTGGGTCAGGCGTTGCCAGGCGTTTTGTTCGCTGACTTCGCCACGCTTGAGGGCGAGCTCCGCCGCCGCGTCCTGATGGCGATTGCCACGCCATGGCGCCTCCCAGCTGCCTTTGCCACTGAGGAATACCGGGTTGGCGATCAATTGCACGGATTGTTGTGTCAGTTGCTGGTGGTTTTCCGGGTACCAGCTGTCACTGCCGACCAGTACGCCCAGGCGCCCGGCCGGGGTTTGCAGTACTTGCAGCGGTTGCTGGCGGCCATCATGGATGAAACGGCGCGTTTCGCTGTCCGGGTACTGCTGACGCTGTGGCTGGCCCAGCAGCGAGCCGTCGCCGGCAAACACCACGCTGCTGTTGTACAGCGGGCCATTACCGGCGTGCAGCACACCTTGTTTGACATAGGGGGCCGGCAGCACGATGGAGCCGGCCACCAGGGTGACACCAAACTCCTTGGCCAGGCCACCGAACAACTGCTGATAATCGGCGGCCATCTGCTCGGCCTTCATGCGCAGGTGGGCATCGCTGCGCCAGTCGTCGGCGTTGGCGCGCAGCATGGCCAGGCCATAGCGCAGCGGGTTGCTCAGCTCCAGCCATTGCAAGGCCTCGCGGCTCTGCGTGACTTGGTACAGCTCGTTCTTTTCACCCCGTGCCCACAGCCAGGTACCGATGTGCTCGGGCAGCACCACCACCGTGCGTGGGCCGACCAGCCCCTGTACGCGAGCCTGCTGCAAATAGGCCGAAAGCTTGCGGTGCAGGCGTTGCAGGTTCTGGTAGTCACTGGGGTAGAGCAGCGGTTCGACGCCAAGCAAATTGCCTCGCTCACCGGGCACGCCATGATTGAGCGCCAGCTCGATGCGCAGGTCGGAAAGGTAATGGCCTTCCGGGCGCTGCTGGGTCCAGAAGCCGTAGCCGCACAGGGCGGCTATCATCACCAGCGCCAAGGCGCTTGCCAGAAGTTTTTGCATGAAGCGGTACAGCGCCTTGGAAGTTGGAGTTGTCTAGGGTAGCCCTGCTGTACGGGAGGATCAATAAGTTGTCAGTTTCGATCATTGAGACTGTTCAAACAGCTGTTTAATGTCAGTGGCAGATAAACGACGGGGCCCGCCAGCTGGCGAGGCACCCGCATTCCGTGATCACGCCACAGGGGGACATTCCATGGCTGCCGACCGTTATCCGCACCTGCTCGCACCGCTCGACCTGGGCTTCACCACCTTGCGCAACCGCACCCTGATGGGTTCGATGCACACCGGTCTTGAAGAACGCCCCGGCGGCTTCGAGCGCATGGCGGCCTATTTTGCCGAGCGCGCCCGTGGCGGCGTCGGCCTGATGGTCACCGGCGGTATCGCTCCGAATGACGAAGGCGGCGTCTATTCCGGCGCTGCCAAGCTCAGCACCGAGGAAGAGGCCGACAAGCACCGCATCGTGACCGAGGCGGTGCATGCCGCTGGCGGCAAGATCTGCCTGCAGATCCTCCATGCCGGGCGCTATGCCTACAGCCCGCGCCAGGTCGCGCCCAGCGCCATCCAGGCGCCGATCAACCCGTTCAAGCCCAAAGAACTGGACGAAGCAGGCATCGAGAAACAGATCGCCGATTTCGTCAATTGCGCCGCGCTGGCCCAGCGGGCCGGCTATGACGGCGTCGAGATCATGGGTTCGGAAGGCTACTTCATCAACCAGTTCCTGGCCGCCCACACCAACCACCGCACCGACCGCTGGGGGGGCAGCTATGAAAACCGCATGCGCCTGGCCGTCGAGATCGTCAGCCGTGTGCGTGAGGCGGTGGGCCCGAACTTCATCATCATCTTCCGCCTGTCGATGCTGGACCTGGTCGAAGGGGGCAGCACCTGGGACGAAATCGAGCTGCTGGCCAAGGCCATCGAGCAGGCGGGGGCGACCCTGATCAACACCGGTATCGGTTGGCACGAAGCGCGTATCCCAACCATCGCCACCAAAGTGCCGCGGGCGGCGTTCAGCAAGGTCACCGCCAAGCTGCGTGGCACCGTGAGCATTCCGCTGATCACCACCAACCGCATCAACACCCCGGAAGTCGCCGAGGCGGTGCTCGCCGAAGGCGATGCTGACATGGTTTCGATGGCCCGGCCGTTCCTGGCCGACCCGGACTTCGTCAACAAGGCCGCTGCCGGGCGCGCTGACGAGATCAACACCTGCATCGGTTGCAACCAAGCCTGCCTGGACCACACCTTCGGCGGCAAGCTGACCAGTTGCCTGGTCAACCCGCGCGCCTGCCACGAAACCGAACTCAACTACCTGCCTGTGCGCACCGTGAAGCGTATTGCCGTTGTCGGTGCTGGCCCGGCCGGCCTGGCTGCCGCCACCGTGGCCGCCGAGCGGGGCCACCAGGTGACCTTGTTCGATGCCGCTGGCGAGATCGGCGGGCAGTTCAACGTGGCCAAGCGGGTGCCGGGCAAGGAAGAGTTCTTCGAGACCCTGCGCTATTTCCGTAACAAGCTGAGCAGCACTGGCGTAGACCTGCGCCTGAACACCCGCGTCGATGTACAGGCGCTGGTGGACGGCGGCTTCGACGAGGTCATCCTGGCCACCGGGATTGCGCCGCGTACGCCAGCGATCCCGGGGGTCGAGCATGCCAAGGTGCTCAGCTACCTGGACGTGCTGCTCCAGCGTAAGCCAGTCGGCCATGCGGTCGCGGTGATTGGCGCCGGTGGCATCGGTTTCGATGTGTCCGAATACCTGGTGCACCAGGGCGTGGCCAGCAGCCAGGACCGCGAGGCGTTCTGGAAAGAGTGGGGCATCGACACCCAGCTCGAGGCCCGCGGGGGTGTGGCCGGCATCAAGGCTGCGCCGCACGCGCCGGCACGCCAGGTGTATCTGCTGCAGCGCAAGCAGTCCAAGGTCGGCGACGGGTTGGGCAAGACCACCGGCTGGATCCACCGGACGGGGCTGAAGAACAAGCAGGTGCAGATGCTCAACGGCGTGGAGTACCTGGGTATCGATGATGCCGGCTTGCATATTCGGGTCGGCGGCGGTGAGCCGCAATTGCTGGCAGTGGACAACGTGGTGATCTGTGCCGGGCAGGAGCCGCTGCGAGAGCTGCAAGAAGGCTTGCTGGCCGCAGGCCAGTCGGTGCACTTGATCGGTGGCGCGGATGTGGCGGCCGAGCTGGATGCCAAGCGGGCGATCAACCAAGGCTCGCGGTTGGCTGCCGAGCTTTGAGATAGCCGGGGGCCGCGAAGCGGCCCCCGATGTTCACTGATAAACTGAAGCCTTCGCTTCAGGCCCCGATCCATGTCTATCGATTTTTTGGACCTGCCCCAGGCTCCTCTTCACCCCCTGAACCTGCCCTGGCTACAAAACGCCAAGGTCGAAGTCGCCATCCTGCGCTTGGACTTGATCGACCCCCTGATCAGCGGCAACAAGTGGTTCAAGCTGCGCCACCACCTCCAGCACGCCCATGAGTCAGGTGCCCCTGGCCTGATCAGCCTCGGCGGCAGCCACTCCAACCACCTTCATGCCCTGGCCGCTGCCGGCAAGCGCTTCGGCTTCGCCACGGCCGGCCTGCTGCGTGGCCACCCCCAGGACACGCCGACGGTGCGGGATCTGCAGGCGTTGGGCATGCACGTGCATTGGCTCGGCTATGGCGGCTACCGCGCCCGTCATGAGGCGGGTTTCTGGCAGCCCTGGCAGGAACGCTACCCCGGTTGGCACTGCATTCCCGAAGGCGGCGGCGGCTTGGCCGGCGCGCAGGGTTGCGGGTTGATCGTCGCGCAGGCGCGCGCGCAACTGGCCGAGATCGGTTGGGACGATTACAGCGCCTGGTGGCTGGCCGTGGGTACCGGTACAACGTTGGCCGGCCTGGTGCTGGCAGAGGCGGGCGCGCATGACGTGCACGGCGCGCTGGCGGTGCCCCGCGATCACGGCGTGCCGGACGTTGTGATGGATCTGGGCGGCGGCAGTGGCTATCAACTTCATGATGCCTGCCGGGGCGGTTTCGCTCGGACCGACGACGAGCTGCTGGCGTTCATCGACGCTTGCGAGCGGCACACAGGCGTGCCGCTAGAAGCGCTCTACACCGGCAAGGCCCTGCTGGCGCTGCGCGAGCAGGTCGAGGCCGGCCTGTTCGCGCCCGGCACCCGCCTGATCGTGCTGCATACCGGTGGCCTGCAAGGCCGGCGCGGTTATTTGTAGGGCAGCATGCGCAGCAGCGTGTTGTCGCGCTGCACGTAGTGGTGATACAGCCCGGCCACTGCATGCAGGCCGATCAGCCAGTAACCCCAGCTGCCGATGCGTTCATGCCAGCCTTTGATGAATTTGGCCTGGTCTGGGTCCGCGCCGATGAGGTGCGGCAGTTCCATCCCATAAAAAGGGACTGGCTTGTCGGCGGCACTCAAAATCAGCCAGCCGGCGAGGGGTAGGCCGATCATCAGCAGGTACAGCGCCAGGTGCATCAGGTGGGCAAGGCCGGTCTGCCAGGCCGGTGGCTTGGGCAGGATGGGCGGGGTGGGGCGGCTCAGGCGCACAGCCAGGCGCAGCCAGACCAGCACGAACACGGTCAGGCCCAGCATGAAGTGCAGGTCCTTCATCAGATTGCGCTCGGCGCTGTCCTTGGGGAACAGGCCGCGAAACTCGATGCAGGCGTATACGACGGCCAGTAGCACCAGCATCAGCCAATGCAGGGCGATGGACAGGCGCGCGTAATGTTGCGTGGGGGTGGATGAAACCATGGTTGATCCTCATCATCAGGTCTTGAAGTGGCGCTCTTGGTGGCGCTCAGTAGTCACTGTATCCGCTTGAGGGAACCAATCTTTGCTCCAGGTCGGTGAAAATTGTGTTGCTTGTACTGGCCTCTTCGCTGGCAGAATCATCGCGTGGGCAAAAGTGGCCAGCTATCAGCCACCAAAAACACCCGCTCCACTTCATGCCAGGCACCCTCGGCTTCCTGCTCCAGCCTGACCAGCATCTGCGCCGGCGCATGCTCATCCAGCCCCCGCAGCCAAGCCCCGAACTGCAGTGCCGTCCAGCATTCATTCGCCTCGACCCGCGCCGGTGCCAACCAGGCATCGCGGGGCAAAGGCTGCCAGCGTTCGCCAGTGGCCATCGACCAATCCCGCCGCCGCAACCAGCGCCCGCGCAGGTGCAGTGGGTTGGCCCCCTCGGGCGGTTCTGCCTGCCCAGGCCATGGGTAGAACAGGTAACCGGCCAGCCACAGGTGCGCCTGCACCTGCTGCACGCCAAGCCCGGCCAGGGCCGCGCGGCTCTGCGCGCCACTGGACATCGGCAATTGATGCCCAGTCAGGTGCGCCAGTTTGATCCCCAGCCGGTCATGGCAACCTGGGCCAAGCCACTGCGTCGGGTCTCGGCCATCGCTGTGGGTCGGCCCCAGGTAAAACTTGATGGCCAACTCGAAATGCTGCACCCCCTCGTCATCCCGCAACAGAATGTCCAGCTCACCCAACGTCTGCCCGCCTGCGCGAATCGCCAGGTTTGCTGCCAGCAACTCAAGGCCCGGCGCCTGGCCCAGGGCGAACTGCCAGAGGCATTCGTAGTACAGGCCCAGCCGCCGACTGGTCAGGCGCGCCAGCCTGTCGCGCAGCGCTTGCTCGTCGGCATCCAGGGCCAGCAGCCAGGCCTTCAGGCGTTGCGGATCATCGGCCCAGGCGCTGCCGGCCAGCGGGTGGCGCTGGGGGCAGGGCGGGGCGCTCAGCAGCGGGGGCGACAGCAATGCCCAGGCCAGGTCGCGCACGGCAGGGCGGCGCAACTGGCGAGGCAAGTCGTGGAGTTCGGCGAAAGGCATCATCCAGCGAGCATAGCCGGTTTGCCGCTACCCGGTCGTTTCGCCCATAATCGGCGCATAGTCACCCGCCGCAGAGCCTCGCAGGAGCCCCATGGAGCAATTTCGCAATATCGGTATCATCGGACGCCTTGGCAGCTCGCAGGTGCTCGACACCATTCGCCGACTGAAAAAATTCCTCCTCGAGCGCCACCTGCACGTGATCCTCGAGGACACCATCGCTGAAGTCCTGCCCGGCCACGGCCTGCAGACGTCCACGCGTAAGCTGCTGGGCGAGGTCTGCGACCTGGTCATCGTCGTCGGCGGTGACGGCAGCCTGCTCGGCGCCGCCCGCGCGCTGGCCCGGCACAACATCCCGGTGCTCGGCATCAACCGCGGCAACTTGGGCTTTCTCACCGACATCCGCCCTGACGAACTGGAAGAAAAGGTCGCCGAAGTGCTCGACGGCCACTACCTGGTGGAAAACCGCTTCCTGCTGCAGGCCGAAGTGCGCCGTCACCACGAGGCCATCGGCCAGGGCGATGCGCTCAACGACGTGGTCTTGCACCCCGGCAAGTCGACGCGGATGATCGAGTTCGAAATCTACATCGACGGCCAGTTCGTCTGCAGCCAGAAGGCCGATGGCCTGATCGTCGCCACCCCGACCGGTTCGACCGCCTACGCGTTATCGGCCGGCGGCCCGATCATGCACCCCAAGCTCGACGCCATCGTCATCGTGCCGATGTACCCGCATACCCTGTCGGGGCGGCCGATCGTGGTGGACGGCAACAGCGAACTGAAGATTGTCGTGGCCAAGGACCTGCAGATTTACCCGCAGGTGTCCTGTGACGGCCAGAACCACTTCACCTGCGCCCCTGGCGACACCATCACGGTGAGCAAGAAGCCGCAGAAACTGCGCCTGATCCACCCGCTGGACCATAACTACTACGAAGTGTGCCGTACCAAACTCGGCTGGGGCAGCCGCCTTGGAAGCAGGGACGACTGATGCTCGATCCGGCGCGAAGTTTTGACATCATCGGTGACGTGCATGGCTGTGCGCTGACCCTTGAACGCTTGCTCGACGCCCTCGGTTACAAGCGTGTGGCCGGCGTCTGGCGTCACCCGCGGCGCCAGGCATTGTTCCTCGGCGACATCGTCGACCGTGGGCCGCGCATCCGCGAGGCATTGCACATCGTGCACGACATGGTCGAGGCCGGCCAGGCGTTCTGCATCATGGGCAACCATGAGTACAACGCCCTGGGCTGGGTCACCCCGGCGCTGCCCGGCAGCGGCAAGGCCCATGTGCGCGAACATACGCCACGCCACGCCCGGCTGATCGACGAGACCCTCACGCAGTTCGCCCACCACCCGGGCGACTGGCATGACTTCGTCAACTGGTTTTACGAACTGCCGCTGTTCGTCGACGCCGGGCGTTTCCGCCTGGTGCATGCCTGCTGGGACCCACGGCTGATCGAGCCGCTGCGCCAGCAATACCCGGATGGGCGCATCGACGAACATTTCATCCAGGCCTCGGCCGTGCCCGGCAGCTTTGCCGCCACCGTGTGCAATCGCCTGCTGCGGGGCACCGACATGCGCCTGCCGGACGGCTTGACCCTAACCGGTGGCGATGGCCTGACCCGCGCGTTCTTCCGCACCAAGTTTTGGGAAGAAGACCCGCAAACCTATGGCGACATCGTGTTCCAGCCCGATGCGCTGCCTGAAGCCGTCGCCAGCACGCCACTGAGCCATACCCAGAAGAACGCCTTGCTGCGCTATGCCGAGGACGAGCCTTTGTTGTTCGTCGGCCACTACTGGCGCAGCGGCCGCCCAGCGCCGATCCGCGACAACCTGGCCTGCCTCGACTACAGCGCGGTGCTTTACGGCAAACTGGTCGCCTATCGGCTGGATGATGAAACCCGTATCGACCCGCACAAGTTCGTCTGGGTCGACGTCGACCGCCCACAGGCCAATCAATGAACATAATCGAAGTGATGCGCCTGCCGCTGTCGGTCGACCTCAGCGGCTTCGTGCACCTGCTGCAACGCTTGCAGGTGCCACACCGGGTCAGTGAAGAAGGTGAAGTCCAGGTCCTGTGGGCCCCCGACACGCTGGCCCAGGATGTGCTGCAACTCTACCAACGCTATCCCGACGGTAACGCCGACTTTGAGCTTGCGCAGGCCCCTGTGGAAGGGGATTCAGCCGCGAGTGCCCCCACACAGCCCTCCCTCAAAGACCAGGTAAAAGCCTGCAAGGTCACCGCCGCTGTCCTGCTGCTGTGCTTCATCGTTGCCGGCATCACCGGCCTTGGCGACAACTTCTCGACCATTGGCTGGTTCACCTTCCTCGACTTCCGCGTGCAGGGCGACTACCTCTACTTCACCCCGCTGGCCCAGGGCCTCGCCGAAGGCCAATGGTGGCGCCTGGTGTCGCCTATGCTGCTGCATTTCGGCGTGCTGCACCTGGCCATGAACAGCCTGTGGTACTGGGAACTGGGCAAGCGCATCGAGCTGCGCCAGGGGCCCTGGCTGTTGCTGGGCCTGACCCTGTTGTTCAGCCTGGTTTCCAACCTGGCCCAGCACTACACCAGTGGCGCGAGCCTGTTCGGTGGCCTTTCTGGGGTGCTGTACGGGCTGCTCGGGCACATCTGGCTGTATCAGTGGCTGGCGCCCAACCCGCACTTCAACCTGCCCAAGGGCGTGCTGGTGATGATGCTGATCTGGCTGGTGGTGTGCCTGACCGGCGTAGTCGGCCAGCTCGGCTTCGGCCAAATCGCCAACGCCGCCCACGTCGGCGGCCTGCTCATCGGATGCCTGACAGGGCTCTTGGGTGGCGGCATGGCCCGGCGTAAACTGTCGGCTTGAATTAGGAGACGCTATGTCCACTTTCGCGCAAATGATTGAAAACATTACTCCCGAGATCTACGAGAGCCTGAAAACGGCCGTGGAAATCGGCAAATGGTCTGATGGCCGCAAGCTCACTGCCGAGCAGAAAGAGCTGTCGCTGCAGGCGGTGATCGCCTGGGAAATGAAAAACCTCCCCGAAGACCAGCGTACCGGCTACATGGGGCCGCAAGAGTGCGCCTCGAAGTCTGCGCCGATCCCTAACATTCTGTTCAAGTCGGACTCGGTACATTGATCGAACTCGCTCGTGGCTCTTTGAGCAAGATGGCGGTGCGCCTTGAGGCACCGGTCGTGCAATACAGCTTTCGCCTGGGTGAAGAGCAGGTACCGGTCAACCCGTTGATCGGCCAGCGCTTGCGCCTCGAGTACCTCGGCGCCATTCACTGCAGCCATTGCGGCAAGCGCACCAAGACCAGCTTCAGCCAGGGTTACTGCTACCCGTGCATGACCAAGCTGGCCCAGTGCGACGTGTGCATCATGGCCCCGGAACGCTGCCACTATGACGCCGGCACCTGCCGCGAACCGTCCTGGGGCGAGCAGTTCTGCATGACCGACCACGTCGTCTACCTGGCCAACTCGTCAGGGGTCAAGGTCGGCATTACCCGCGCCACCCAGTTGCCCACCCGCTGGCTCGACCAGGGTGCCAGCCAGGCGCTGCCGATCATGCGCGTTGCCACCCGCCAGCAGTCGGGCCTGGTCGAAGACGTGCTGCGCAGCCAGGTACCGGATCGCACCAACTGGCGCGCTCTGCTCAAGGGTGACGCCGAAGCGCTGGACCTGGTGGCCATTCGTGAACAGATTTTCGATGCCTGTGCCGACGGCCTGCGCGAGCTGCAAGGGCGCTTCGGCTTGCAGGCGATTCAGCCGCTGCCGGATGCCGAAGTGGTGCAGATGCGTTACCCGGTCGAGGCCTACCCGACGAAGATCGTCAGCTTCAACCTGGACAAGAACCCGGTAGTGGAAGGCACGCTGTTGGGCATCAAGGGCCAGTACCTGATCTTCGACACCGGCGTGATCAACATTCGCAAGTACACGGCCTACCAATTGGCCGTGCTCCAGTAAAAAGGACCTGCACATGCGTACCGAACAACCGCAAGTGATCTACCTCAAGGACTACCAGGCGCCCGAGTACCTGATCGACGAGACGCACCTGACCTTCGAGCTGTTCGAGGACCACACCCTGGTCCATGCGCAACTGGTCATGCGCCGCAACCCGGCACGCGGTGCCGGTCTGCCGCCGTTGGTGCTCGACGGCCAGCAGCTTGAGCTGCTGCGCGCTTCCCTTGACGATACCGAGCTGCAGGCAAGCGATTACCAGCTCGAAGCCGACAGCCTGACCGTGCAGCCCAAGGCCGAGCGTTTCACCCTCGACACCAGCGTGAAGATCCACCCCGAGAGCAACACCGCGCTGGAAGGCCTGTACAAGTCCGGCAAGATGTTCTGCACCCAGTGCGAGGCCGAGGGCTTCCGCAAGATCACCTACTACCTCGACCGCCCGGACGTGATGAGCACCTTCACCACCACGGTGATCGCCGAGCAGCATCGCTACCCGGTGCTGTTGTCCAACGGTAACCCCATCGGCAGCGGGCCGGCAGAAGACGGCCGCCATTGGGCAACGTGGGAAGACCCGTTCATGAAACCGGCCTACCTGTTCGCCCTGGTGGCCGGTGACCTCTGGTGCGTCGAGGACAATTTCGTGCGCCAGTCGGGCCGCGATGTGACCCTGCGCATCTACGTCGAACCCGAGAACATCGACAAGTGTGACCACGCCATGGTCAGCCTGAAGAAGTCCATGCGCTGGGACGAAGAAGTCTATGGCCGCGAGTACGACCTGGACATCTTCATGATCGTCGCGGTCAACGACTTCAACATGGGCGCCATGGAAAACAAGGGCCTGAACATCTTCAACTCCAGCTGCGTGCTGGCCCGGGCCGAAACCGCCACCGACGCCGCCCACCAGCGTGTCGAAGGCGTGGTCGCCCACGAATACTTCCACAACTGGTCGGGCAACCGCGTCACCTGCCGCGACTGGTTCCAGCTGTCGCTCAAGGAAGGCTTCACGGTGTTCCGCGACGCCGAGTTCAGCGCCGACATGAACTCACGCACGGTCAAGCGCATCGAGGACGTCGCCTACCTGCGGACCCACCAGTTCGCCGAAGATGCCGGCCCCATGGCCCACCCGGTGCGCCCGGACAGCTTCATCGAAATCTCCAACTTCTACACCCTGACTGTGTACGAAAAGGGGGCCGAGGTTGTACGTATGGTCCGCACCCTGCTGGGGGCGGAGGGCTTCCGCAAAGGCAGCGACCTGTACTTCGAACGCCACGATGGCCAGGCGGTGACCACCGACGACTTCATCAAGGCCATGGAAGATGCCAACGGCGTCGACCTGACCCAGTTCAAACGCTGGTACAACCAGGCGGGCACGCCGCGCCTGGAGGTCAGCGAAGCGTATGATGCAGGCGCCCAGACTTACAGCCTGACCTTCCGCCAGAGCTGCCCGCAGACCCCCGACAAGGCCGAGAAGCTGCCGTTTGTGATCCCGGTCGAGCTGGGCCTGCTGGATGCCGAAGGCAACGACCTGCCGCTGCGCCTGGCGGGTGAAGCCGCGGCTGGCGGCACCAGCCGCGTGCTGTCGGTGACCGAGGCGGAGCAAACCTTCACCTTCGAAGGCCTCACGGCCAAGCCGCTGCCCTCGCTGCTGCGAGGCTTCAGCGCGCCGGTGAAGTTGAGCTTCCCGTACGACCGCGACCAGCTGATGTTCCTCATGCAGCACGACAGCGATGGTTTCAACCGCTGGGAAGCGGGCCAACAGCTGTCGGTGCAGGTGCTGCAGGAGCTGATCGGCCAGCATCAACGTGGCGAAGCGTTGAAGCTCGACCCGCGCCTGATCACCGCCCTCGGTACCGTGCTGGGCAACGAATCGCTGGACGCCGCCATGGTCGCCGAGATGCTCTCGCTGCCAGGCGAAGCCTACCTCACCGAAATCAGCCAGGTAGCTGACGTCGATGCCATTCACGCCGCCCGCGAGTTCGCCCGCCAGCAGATCGCCGAGCAGCTGTTCGATGGCCTGTGGGCCCGCTACCAGGCGCACCGCGAGGTCTCGCGCAGCACGGCCTACGTCGCTGCGGCCGAGCACTTTGCCCGCCGCAGCCTGCAGAACATCGCCCTGTCGTACCTGATGCTCAGCGGCAAGCCGCAGGTGCTTGAGGCGACCCTGGAGCAGTTCGACCAGTGCGACAACATGACCGAGCGCCTGACCGCCCTGGCGGTGCTGGTCAACTCGCCGTTCGAAGCCGAGCGGGCCAAGGCGCTGGAAACCTTCGCCGAGCACTTCAAGGACAACCCGTTGGTCATGGACCAGTGGTTCAGCGTGCAGGCCGCCAGTTCGCTGCCAGGCGGGCTGGCGCGGGTCAAGGCGCTGATGCAGCACCCGGCGTTCACCCTGAAAAACCCGAACAAGGTGCGGGCGTTGGTGGGGGCGTTTGCCGGGCAGAACCTGGTCAACTTCCATGCGGCCGATGGTTCGGGTTATCGCTTCTTGGCGGACCTGGTGATCGAGCTGAATGCGCTGAACCCGCAGATTGCCTCGCGCCAATTGGCACCGCTGACCCGCTGGCGCAAGTACGACGACGCGCGTCAGGCGTTGATGAAGGGTGAGCTGGAGCGGATTCTGGCTTCTGGGGCGCTGTCCAGTGATGTGTATGAGGTGGTGAGCAAGAGCTTGGCGTGAGTTCTCGATAGCCTGAACGGGCCCTTTCGCGGGACAAGCCCGCTCCCACAGGTACTGTGCACTACCTGTGGGAGCGGGCTTGTCCCGCGAAGCTTTTGGGCGGTTAACAAAACATAACGTCCCGTTCGTTGTAATTCTTCAGTCATCCCCGATACGATCCCCACAAGCCTCTAACACAGGCTTTTCAACGCACAGACCCACCAAGAAGAACACAATAGGGGATGGTCATGAGGGAGCGTGTGATGACGCAGGCCAGGCGTGGTGCCTGGCCGTTGGCGGCTGGCGCGGTGCTGGCGCTGGCACTTGGGATGTGGGCTGACACCGCGCAAGCGGCGCCTGCCGACGAATACTCGACCGAATCGGCCAAGGCCAGCCAAAGCCTGCTGATCGACGCCGCCCAGGCCGGCAAGCGTCTGGTCGTGGTCGGTGATCGCGGTCATATCCTGTTCTCCGACGACCAGGGCAAGACCTGGACCCAGGCCCGGGTTCCCACCCGGCAACTGCTCACCGCTGTGTTCTTCTTCGACGACAAGCACGGCTGGGCTGTCGGCCATGATGCGCAGATCCTCGCCAGTACCGATGGCGGCGCGACCTGGAGCAAGCAATTCGAAGACCTGTCCCGCGAAGCCCCGCTGCTCGACGTCACCTTCCTCGACGCCCAGCACGGTTTTGCCGTGGGTGCCTATGGCGCACTGCTGGAAACCACCGACGGCGGCCAGCACTGGCAGGACGTTGCCGAGCGCCTGGACAACGCCGACCAACTGCACCTTAACGGCATCGCCGTAATCAAGGACGCCGGCCTGTTCATCGTCGGCGAGCAGGGCAGCATGTTCCGTTCAGGCGACAACGGCCAGACCTGGGCCAAGGTCGACGGCCCGTACGAGGGCTCGCTGTTCGGCGTGATCGGCACCGCCCAGCCACAGACGCTGTTGGCCTACGGCCTGCGTGGCAACCTGTTCCGTTCTACCGACTTCGGCGACAGCTGGCAGCCGATCGAACTCAAAGCCGCGCGCGGCACGCTCGAATTCGGCCTGGCAAGCGCTACGCTTGTCGAGGATGGCAGCGTGGTGCTGGTCGGTAACGGCGGCAGCGTGTTGCGCAGCCATGACGACGGGCAGACCTTCAGCGTCTACAACCGTGCCGACCGCATCGCCCTGGCCGGCGTCACCGGCCTGACAACCGGCGGCTTGCTGCTGGTGGGGCAGGGTGGCGTGCACCTGGCCACCGCCGAAGGCGCCGACCAGGCTGCCAAGGAGGCGCGTCCATGACCAGCAGGGAGAGCATCACCATGCACCCGCATCACCAGGACAAAGCCACGCTGCTCGAACGCCTGATCTTCAACAACCGCCCTGTGGTCATCGGCCTGTGCGTGCTGGTCAGCATTTTCCTGTTCTGGCAGGCCACGCAGATCCGCCCCTCGACCAGTTTCGAGAAGATGATCCCGCTCGAGCACCCGTTCATCGAACAGATGATGAAGCACCGCAACGACCTGGCCAACCTCGGCAACACCGTGCGTATTTCGGTCGAGGCGGTCAACGGTGACATCTTCGACAAGGACTACATGGAGACCCTGCGCCAGATCCATGACGAGGTGTTCTACATCCCCGGCGTCGACCGCGCCGGGCTGAAGTCGCTGTGGAGCCCCAGTGTGCGCTGGACCGAGGTGACCGAAGAGGGCTTCTCCGGTGGCGAGGTGATCCCCAATACCTACAACGGCTCGGCCGAAAGCCTCGATGCCTTGCGCGACAACGTGCTCAAGTCCGGCCAGGTCGGGCGCCTGGTGGGCAACAACTTCAAGTCCAGCATCGTCGATGTGCCGCTGCTGGAGAGCTACCCCGACCCGCAGGACCAAGGCAAGCAGGTCAAGCTCGACTACCAGCAGTTCTCGCACCTGCTCGAAGAGAAGATCCGCGACAAGTTCCAGGCGCAGAACCCCAACGTGAAGGTCCATATCGTCGGCTTCGCCAAGAAGGTCGGCGACCTGATCGACGGCCTGGTGATGGTGGCGATGTTCTTTGGCGTGGCCCTGGGCATCACCTGGGTGCTGCTGTACTGGTTTACCTGGTGCATCCGCAGCACCATCGCTGTGCTCATCACCACCCTGGTGGCGGTGGTCTGGCAGCTGGGCTTGATGCATGCGGTGGGCTTCGGCCTCGACCCGTATTCGATGCTGGTACCCTTCCTGATCTTCGCCATCGGCATTTCCCACGGGGTGCAGAAGATCAACGGCATCGCCTTGCAGTCGAGTGGCGCCGACAACGCACTGACCGCTGCCCGGCGCACGTTCCGCCAGCTGTTCCTGCCGGGGATGATCGCCATCCTTGCTGATGCGGTGGGCTTCATCACCCTGCTGATCATCGACATCGGGGTCATTCGCGAGCTGGCCATCGGCGCCTCGATCGGCGTCGCGGTGATCGTCTTTACCAACCTGATCCTGCTGCCGGTGGCGATTTCCTATGTCGGCATCAGCAAGAAGGCGGTCGAGCGCAGCAAGAAGGACGCGACCCGCGAGCACCCGTTCTGGCGCCTGCTGTCCAACTTCGCCAGTGCCAAGGTGGCGCCGGTGTCTGTTGCCGTGGCCTTGGTGATGTTCGCCGGTGGCCTCTGGTACAGCCAGAACCTGAAAATCGGCGACCTCGACCAGGGCGCGCCGGAGCTGCGCCCGGACTCGCGCTACAACCAGGACAACAATTTCATCATCAGCAACTATTCGACCAGCTCGGACGTGCTGGTGATCATGGTCAAGACGCCGTCGGAAAGCTGCTCGATCCACTCCACCATGGCGCCGATAGACGAGCTGATGTGGACCATGGAGAACACCCCGGGCGTGCAGTCGGCGATCTCGCTGGTGACCGTGTCCAAGCAGGTGATCAAGGGCATGAACGAGGGCAGCCTGAAATGGGAGACCCTGTCGCGCAACCCGGACATCCTCAACAACTCCATCGCCCGCGCCGACGGCCTGTACAACGCCGACTGCTCGCTGGCGCCTGTGCTGGTGTTCCTCAACGACCACAAGGCCGAAACCCTGGAGCGCGTCACCGCAGCCGCCAAGGCCTTTGCCGACAGCCACAACAAAGAGGGCCTGGAGTTCCTGCTGGCAGCCGGTAACGCCGGGATCGAGGCGGCCACCAACGAGGTGATCAAGTCGGCCGAACTGACCATTCTGGTGCTGGTGTACATCTGCGTCGCGGTGATGTGCCTGATCACCTTCCGCTCGTTCGCCGCAACCCTGTGTATCGTCCTGCCGCTGGTGCTGACCTCGGTGCTGGGCAATGCGCTGATGGCCTACATGGGCATTGGCGTGAAGGTCGCGACGTTGCCGGTGGTGGCCTTGGGTGTGGGCATCGGCGTGGACTATGGCATCTACATCTACAGCCGCCTGGAAAGCTTCCTGCGTGCAGGCCTGCCGTTGCAGGAGGCCTATTACGAAACCCTGCGCTCGACGGGCAAGGCGGTGCTGTTCACCGGGTTGTGCCTGGCCATTGGTGTGTGCACCTGGATCTTCTCGGCGATCAAGTTCCAGGCCGACATGGGCTTGATGCTAACCTTCATGCTGCTGTGGAACATGTTCGGTGCGCTGTGGCTGCTGCCGGCGCTGGCGCGGTTCCTGATCAAGCCTGAGAAGATGGTGGGCAAGGAGGGCGGATCCATTTTTGCCCATTAAGTGAGGGGGCTGTAGAGGGCCTGTGGGAGCGGGTTCACCCGCGAATACGGTGGTGCATTCGCCGACGCATTCGCGGGTAAACCCGCTCCCACAGGTGCCATGTCGCTATACTGTCGCTCTTTTCCCAATTGGTACCCTCATGTCCCCCCTCGCCACCGCCCTCCAAACCTGCGACATGCTGCTGATCGACGGCCTGCACGCTTTCAACTTCACGTCCAACGAAACCGGCCTGACCGTCGAATGCATGGACGGCCGCCAGCTGCGTCGCTGGAACTTCACCCCCGAGCAGATCGCCGCCGCCACCGCCACGGGTGACGAGTGGACGCTCAACGGTGCCCAGGGCGAGCATCGTCTAGTCTGTATGAGTGCCTTTCGCGCCCCGGATGAAGACCACGATGAACCGGATCTGGACGAGCCTGCTGACCGCTAGCCTGATGAGCCTGACAATCAACGCCCACGCCGCCACGCTGCTGGTGGGCAGCTACACCGATGGCCAGAGCCAAGGCATCTACCGCTACCTGTTCGACAGCAAGACAGGCCAGATCACGCCGACCCCGCAACAGGTGGTCAAGAGCGAGAACCCTTCCTGGCTGGTGCTCTCGGCCGACCAACGGCAACTGTTTGCAGTCAACGAAACCGCGCAAGGCCACGTCAGCAGTTTCAGCGTGAGCCGCAAAGGCGAGATCAAACCGCTCAACCAGGTGACCACCCGAGGCGACGAGCCGACCCACGCCAGCCTCAGTCGCGACCAGCGCTTCCTGTTCGTTGCCAACTACGCCGTCAAGCCAGACCCCGGCGGCAGCTTGGTGGTGATCCCGGTGGCCAAGGACGGCAAGCTCAAGGACGTGGTTCAGCAAGCCCGCCATAAACCAAGCGGCGTAAACCCTGAACGCCAGGCCGGCGCCCATGTGCATTCGCTGGTGCTGTCGCCGGACGGCCAGCACCTGTATGCCTGCGACCTGGGCGCCGACAAGGTGTTCATCTACCGTTACGACGGTGCCAGCACAGACCACCCACTGACGCCAGCGATTCCGGCGTCGGTGGCCCTGCCGCCGGGCAGCGGCCCGCGTCACCTGCTGTTCGACGCCAAGGGGCGACACGCCTACCTGACCTTGGAAATGAGCGCTGAGGTGGTGGTGTTCGATGTGCAGAACGGCAGCCTGGTCGAGCGCCAGCGTCTACCCCTGACGGACCACCAGGACGCTGCGGCCAAGGCCGCTGGCGGCCTGCACCTGGCGGCGGACGGGCGCTTCCTGTATGTGAGCAATCGCGGCACGGCCAACGAGATCGTGGCCTTCAGCGTGGGCAAGGACGATGGCCAGTTGGCGTTCTTGCAACGCCGTTCGGTGGAGGGCGATCACCCTCGTGAATTTGCCCTCGACCCTAGCGACAACTTCCTGTTGGTGGCCAACCAGAAGAGTGACCAGATCGTGGTCATGCGCCGTGACCCGCGTAGCGGCAAGCTCGGTGAGACAGTACAGACGCTGCCGCAGGCTGCGCCGTCGGACCTGAAGTTCATCGAGTGACCGTTTCGAGCGACTATCGATCAGCGTGATAATGGTTACTGTCGCAATGAATTTCTACGCGTGAGCTTGGCGGCGTAAGTTTGACCCAAGGCCCAAACGGGCCAACGTCAAACCACCGCCGTCGAGGTCAGCCCACATGAACTTCAATCTCTTCCCGGTCATCGCCGCATCCGCCATTTCCGCTTCGGTCGTGTTGCCGACGCATGCCCATGCCGACACCCGCAGCAAGGCGTCCTCTACCCATAGCTATACCGAGCAGTACTTGCGTCAGAGCGCGAATTTTTATGCGGCGTTGGGTGGCAAGCACAGCCACTGATTAGCCCGCACAGGTTTCGCGCCAAGTCTGAAGCTATCGCGCCATCACTGCCTTGAATAGATCCGACCCCAGCCAGCCCTCCAGCCAGCTCCGCACACGCGGATAAGCCGCCTCGGCGAACCACTGCGGTTCGACCCCGGCAAACTGGCGCATCAGGGGCAGCAAGGCGGCATCGGCAAGGCTCGGGTGATCGGCCAGCAGGTAAGCACGCCCTTCGAGCAAACCCTCGAGCTCCGCCAGCCAGGCTTCGGCCTGCTGGCGGTAGTGCTCGCGGGTATGTTCGGGGTAGCGCTCGGCGTACTTGTACAGGTTCACCTGCGCCTTGAACGTGCTGTCGTTTCGGGCGATCAGCGCCTCGGCCTGTTGCGCCGCCGCAGGGTCGGCCAGTAGCTGCCAGTCTTGCGGGTCGTTGTGTTGCAGTGCCCAGCGCATGATGTCCAGGCTTTCTTCCAGCACACCCGCCCCGGTGTCCAGCACCGGCACCGTGCCCTTGGGCGACAAGGCCAGCAGCGCGGCGGGCTTGTGCTTCATCGCCACTTCTTCGATCTGCACCTCGCACCCGGCGTAGCGCAAGGCCAGGCGCGCGCGCATGGCCCAAGGGCAGCGGCGGAACGAGTAGAGGATCACCCGCACACCTCGACGTCACTCAGGCCGTTGCCCTGGCGGCGTACCTGGATCTGCACCGGGATCCGCTCATGCATCTCTTGCACGTGGGAGATCACCGCCACCTTGCGGCCTTGCGCCTGCAGGCCGTCGAGGGCATCCATAGCCAGTTGCAGTGACTCAGGGTCGAGGCTGCCGAAGCCTTCGTCGATGAACAGCGATTCGATGCGCAAGGTGCTCGACGCCATCGACGCCAGCCCAAGGGCCAGGGCCAGCGAGACCAGGAAGGTTTCACCGCCCGACAGCGAATGCACCGAGCGCAGCTCGTCGCCCATTTCGGTGTCCAGCACCAGCAGGCCGAGGGCGCTGCCGCCACGTTTCAGGCGGTAACGACGCGCCAGCTGGCGCAATTGGCTGTTGGCATGGTGCAGCAGCAGGTCGAGGTTGTAACCCTGGGCGATCTTGCGGAACACATCGCCAGAGGCCGAGCCGATCAGCGCATTGAGCCGCGCCCAGCGCTGCCACTGCTGATGGGCGTGCTCGATTTCCGTGGCCAGGGCCTGGTACGCCTGTTGACGGCGCTGGTCTTCGGCTTGGGCGGCGCGCAGCTCAGCGCACTGCTGTTCATGGTTGGCCAGCACTTCGCGTAGCTCAAGCAGCGACTGCTCCAGGTCTTCGGCCGTGGCTTCGACACTGGCTTGCGCGGCATGTTGCTGCAGCCGCTGTTCACGCTCCTGCAACAGCACGCGGCCTTGTTCGATAGCCTTTTCCGCCGCCTGCAGGTGCTGGCGCAGTTCGGCCATTTGCGCGTCGTCCATGGCCAGCAAGCGGTCCAGGCCACTGTCGTCCAGCTCGGGGTGTTCAGCGCGCCATTGGGCGATTTCCCCCTGCAACTGCTGGTGTTCCTGTTCGAGCGCCTGTTGGCGGGCGATGTTGGCCTTGAGTTCGCCGGCCAGTTGCAGGGCTTGGGTGCGGGCGTGTTGCAGGCGCTCGGCCGTTTCGGCCTCGCTTGTGCGGGCCTGCTCCACCTGCTGTTCCAGATGGCGCTGCCAGTCTTCGGCGCGCGGGTGGTCACCCAGCAACTCGGCCAATGCGGCGCGGGCTTTTTCCATCTGCTCGGCCAGCCCGTTGATCTGCTGCTGCAGGTCTTGCTGGCGCTGCACGCGGGTGTGTTGCTGATCGTGCAGGCGCTCCAGCTGTTGCTGGCGTTGCTGTTGTTCCTGCAGTTCGTCCTTTTGCTGGTCCAGCTGTTGCTGGCGCTGGGCGATCTGCTGGTCAAGGCTGAGGAAGGCGTGCGCTGGCTCATCGTGCAGTGCCTGCAACACAGGCGCTGGCAGCAGGGTGGCGAAATCAGCCAGGGCCTGTTCGAGGCGCTCTTGGTCGGCAGCCAGGGCTTGATGCTGTTGGTCCAGGCGGCGCTGGGCCTGCTGTTGGGCTTCGCTGGCAGCCTGCAACTGCTGGTTCAGGCGGGCGGCATCGCGTTGCAGGGTCAGCAGGGTGGACTGGCGTTTTTCGTCGCGGGCGATCTCTTGGTCGAGGCGCTGCAACTGGCTGTCCAGCCAACCACTGCGGGCCTTGCCTTCATGGGCGCTGAGGGCGGGCCACAAGGCATGGGCGGCGAGTTGGCCGGCCAATGGCTGCAATTGCTCGTTCAGTTGTGCCTGTTGGTGCTGGTATTCCTTGATCTGGCCGTTGACCACACCCACCTGGGTGCGCAGTTCGATCAGGCGGGTGTTGAATTGCTCAACCTGGGCCAGGGCCGTGGCTTCTTCGGCCTGGTCATGCCGGCCAAGGCTCTGCAGCAGCGCTTCAGGCTGGTGGAAGGGGTGTTCGGCGCTGCCGCAAACCGGGCACGGTTCGCCATCGTGCAACTGCGCACGCAGCTCTTCGACGCTGGTGTTGCGTGCCAGGCGCTGGCGTTCCAGCAGTTGCCGGGTCAGTGCCAGCGCCTGCTCGGCGGCTTCCAGCTCGGCCTTGGCGGCAGTGCCTTCGCCAATCAGTTGCTGGCGTTGCTGCATGGCCTGTTGCTGGCGTTCGCGCAGCGACTGAATACCCTGTTGCAGCTCCTGCTCGCGGGCGTGCAGGCGCGACAGTTCTTCCACGGCGCGTTGTTGCTTGCGGTTTTCTTGCAGCATGCCACCCAGCAGGTCGAGCTGCTCGGCCAGGGCCTGAGGCTCTGCTGCGGCTTCGCGGAACAACACGTCGAGGGCGTCGCGCTGTTCCTGCAGTTGCGCATTGGCCTGGCTGGCCTGGGCCTGCAGGCCGGGCAGCTCTTCGCGGCCCTGGTTCAGGCGGTTGCCGATTTGCAGCAACTGTTGCAGCTGCGGGCGATAGGCCTGCCAGGCGTTGGTCAGGGCGGCCAGGGGCGCACTGTCAGCCAGGGCTGCTTCAATGTGAGCCAGTTGCTGCTGGCCGCGCTGCTGGTGCTCGGCCAGCTGCTGCAATTGTTGCTGCAGCTCGGCCGCGGCCAGGTCGGCCTGCTGGCCGGTTTCGCGCGCCTTGACCAGTTCCTGTTCCAGGCGGGTGAGGGTGTCTTGCTCGGCGAACGCCTGGCGCAAGCGCGGGGCGTTTTCGCCTTGGCTGGCCTGGGCCTGGCTCAGCGCCTGGCGGGCTGATTCGAGGGCCTGCTCCAGTTCGCCGGTGCGGTTGTGCAGGTCGCTTTGCTGGCGCTGTTGTGCGTCGAGCTCACTGGCCAGTGGCGTGAGTTGCGCGGCCAAGGCCTGCTGCCGGTGGAACTGGTGGCGCTGTGGCGCCAGGCGCTCCAGGCGTTGCAGGTCCAGGCGCTGTTCGGCCAGCTGCTGCCAGGCCTGTTCGGCGGCCTGCAGGGTTGCATGGGCTTCGGCCTGCTGTACCTGCAGCAGGCGCTGCTCATTGAGCCAGCCACGCTGTTGCTCCAACTGGCGCTCACGCGCCTGGTCGGCCTTGAATTGCTGCTGCGCCTGCTCCAGGCGTTGGTCGAGCTCGGCGCGGGCTTCGGCCAGCAGCGGCAGCAGGTGGCTGGCACGGTCTTTCAGGGCGTTGTGCGTTTCACCGGCCTCGCGGGCCTTGCTGAAGGCGCGTTGGCCAAGGCGGGTGTAGATCGCCGTGTTGGTGAGCTTTTCCAGCAGCTCGCTGCGTTCCTTGTCGTCGGCCTTGAGGAACGCACCGAACTCGCTCTGGGCCAGCATCACTGCGCGGGTGAACTGCTCGAAGTTCAGGCCCAGGCGTGCTTCGACCAGTTGCTTGTATTCGTTCTTGCCGCTGGCAAGCACCTGCTCGCTGTCCAGGTCATAGAAGCTCTGGCGGCTGTGTTGCAGCTTGCCATTGGCCTTGTCGCGGGCGCGGTTGGCTTCCCAGCGGGCACGGTAGCGACGGCCATCGATGCCGACGAAGTCGACTTCGGCAAAGCCGCTGCCCGTGCCGCGGCGCACCAGGTTGCGCGGGTCCGAGGTCGGGATCTCGCCGTCGGCGTCCGGTACCTTGGCTTCGCGGCCGATGTCGTTGAGCCGCGGCACGGTGCCGAACAGCGCCAGGCACAGGGCATCGAGCAGCGTGCTCTTGCCGGCGCCGGTTGGCCCGGTGATGGCGAACAGGCCGGCGCTGGCCAGGGGCTCGGCGGTGAAGTCGATGTCGATTGGGCCGGCCAGGGATGCCAGGTTCTTCAGGCGGATGGCGAGAATCTTCATGGCTGTTCCTCTTCCAACTGGACGTCCTGCAAGAGCAGGGCGAAATCGGCCAGGGCCTGCTCATCGGCGGGGTTGCCGTAGGCCTGTTCCCAGGCGCGGCTGAACAGGTCCTGCGGGGTCATCTGGGACAGTTCGACGAAGGCCTGGTCGTCGTCCTCGGCACTCGTGCGCCCGGCGTATTCGGCGCTGATGCGGATCAGCCGCACGGCCTTGCCTTGCATCGCCCCCTCCACTTGCTGACGCAGGTCGGGTTGCGGTTCGTCCAGCACCACACGCACTTCGAGCCAGGGCTGACGATTGGGGTCTTCGAGCAAGTCGATCACCGGCAGCTCAGCCAGCTGTACCAGCAACTCGCCGAGCGGCGCCGGGCCAATGCGTTGCAGGGCCACGGCGCGGGGCACCAGGCGCGGCTCGACGCTGACCAGCTCGGCGCCGTCCAGCTCCACCTCCAGCACCTGGTGCGGGTAGTTGATTTCGGCAAACGACAGCGGGATCGGCGAGCCGCTGTAGCGAATGCGCGCTTCGCGATTGACCTTCTGCGGCTTGTGCAGGTGGCCCAGGGCGACATAGCTGATGGCCTTGTCGAACAGCTTGGCCGGCAGGGCTTCGGCATTGCCGATGATCAGGCTGCGCTCAGAGTCCTCGGACACCGCACCCCCGGCCATGTGGGCATGGCTGATGGCGACCAGCGCCTGGTCCTTCTTGCGCTTTTGCTGGGCAGCGGCAATCAGTTGCTGGTGCACCTGGGTGATGCCGTGCAGGTAATCGTCACCCAACTGCGGGCCGGTCACTTCTGCCGGGCGCAGGAAGGGCAGGGCCAGGCACCAGGCGCTGACCTTGCCGCGGGCGTTGGTCAGCGGGATCAGCAGGCGCTCGGCATCCAGCTGGCCTTCATCGAGCCAGTGCACACGGCCCAAGGCGTGGGTGCGCAGGCGGCGCATGAGCGCGGCGGGCAGTTCGATGCGTGAGCCGGAGTCGTGGTTGCCGGCGATCATCACGATGTCCAGCTTGGGCTGTTGCTCATGGGCTTGGACGATGAAGTCGTAGAGGCGCTCCTGGGCTTTGACCGGTGGGTTGACCGTGTCGAAGATGTCGCCAGCGATCAGCAGCGCATCCGGCTGGCGCAGGTGCAGCTGGCCGAGCAGCCAGTCGAGGAAGCAGGCGTGTTCGAAGTCGCGTTCCTGGCCGTGCAGGCTTTGGCCCAGGTGCCAGTCGGAGGTATGAAACAGACGCATGGATGACCTGTTGGTGTCGAGTCGAGCAAGCGGGGGCTTGGCTTGGATGATGGGCGTTGCGCAGGGGGGTATGGTAACTCAATGGTGGGGGTAGGGGGCATGGCTGGGGATGTTGGCGGATTGCGTGTGGGGCGCATGTCTTGAGTTTTGCAGCGCCTATGAGATCGAGCGCCGCCCGCGCGGCGCTCGATCTGATAGGCGCTAAAAATACCCATGGCATGCACCCCAACCCCACCCCTCATTTCGGATACAACGGCGGCAAGCTCCCGGTCTCCCCCGACGGCAGCAACACCTGCTCAGCCGGCGGAATCGTCCCGATCGCGCGCCACAAATCCTCACCCTGCCAATACTGCCCACTCTCGCTGTACAACGCCCCGTTCAACCCATCCAGCGCATCGGACAACGGCACGAACCGCGCAGCCATCTCCGCCAGGGTCTCCGGCTGCTGCCGCGCCCAGGCGTCCAGCGCTTGGCGTGTGGTCTGCGGGTCGTTGGCCTGGCAGGCGCGCTTGAGGTCGTCCAGCAGCGTGCGGGGGCTTGGGCCTTGTTGCGCGGCGCGCAGTACCGCGGGTTGTGAACGGGCACGCCACCACAAGGCGAAGCCCAGCAATGTGGTCAGGGCAAACACCAGCGTCGCCAGCTGCCACGGCCACAACAGGCTATTGCCCGCACGGGTGTCGCCGACCGGCGTGTCGGCGCTCAGGGCCGGGTTGTCCTGCACGCTCAGGGTGCGCGCTGGCAGGCTGGTGTGCTCCAGGTGGTCTTCGCGGGTGTTCCACCAGGCCACTTCCAGCGCTGGCAAGGCCAGTTCGCCGCTGTGGGTCGGCACCAGCGCTTCGCGCTCTTCGCGGTTGGCGGTCATGCCGCGCTCGTTGATTTCGTTGCGCAGCAGCGGCTGGTCGGGGTAGCGGCGCAGGCCGGTGATTTCGGTGGCCGGCAGCGGTGGCAGCTGGGTGCTGGACAAGCCGTCGGCGCGCAAGGTGATGTTGCGGGTGAGCGAATCACCGATCTGCGTCTGCTGGCTGCCCGGGTCGGGGTTCCAGTGTTCTTCAAGGGTCAGGCTGCGTGCCGGCAGCCAGGGCGCACCGGCCGGCCAGGCCGCTGGAATTGGGCGCACGTCCAGGCGCAGGGGCAGCGAGCTGACCTGGATCTGGCGGCCGGCACGCGGGGCGGCCGTGGCGGATTGTTCGTTGTCGGCGCTGGCAGCCGCGGTGGCGGTGAAGGTCAGCGCCGGCACTTCGAGGCTGCCACTTTGCTGCGGGTAGACGGCGTAGCGGGTTTCGATCACCCCGTGACGCACGCCGTTGATTTCTTTCTCGTAGGTGCGCGACTCGCCCAGTGGCTCGACCTTGGCGTTTTCCAGCTGCAGTGGGCTGAGGCTGCTGTCGTCATACAGCGCCACCGAATGGTAGATGCGCAAGGTCAGCACGGCCTGGGCCTGAACATAGACCTCGTTGCTGTCCAGGGTCGCCTCAATGAACACCTGGGAGGCGCTTTCCTGGCGGCTGGCATCGGCTTGCAGCACTTGCAGGTCGATGGCCTGGCTGCGCGACTGGCCCAGTTGCAGCTCCGGGATGCGCAGGCTGCCGCTGCGCCGTGGCAGCAGGGTGATGATCCAGCGGGTGCTGGCGCGGGTCTCGCCATCGAGCGTGTGCAGGCTGTTCAGCTGGCGTGTGCCACGCACTTCGAAGTCGCCCTCAAGGGCACGCAGGTCGGGTTTGCCAAACTGGGTCACGTCCTGGCTTTCGAGGGTCAGTTCCAGGCTTTCGCCGGCCTCCAGGCGGGTACGGTCGACGCTGGCTTGCAGCATGGGCTCGGCCTGGGCCATCAAGGCCCATGAGACACCGAGCAGAAAGACGCCGAAGCGACTCATCGTGGATTGTCCTGATGCAATTGCTGTTCATACCAGAATTTGCGCCGCAGCAGCTCCGCCGGGTTGTCGGGGATCTCCCGTAGCCATTGTTCAAGGGCCTGACGCTGTTCGGCGTCGAGGTTGGTCGACATCGGGCGTTGGGGGGGCACGGTGACGTTGTCGTCGGCGCCCCCCTGGTTGCCGGGTGTGGCCTGGCTGTTGTTGCTGCCTTCGCCGGGTTCTTCGGCGTTGGCGGGTTCGTCATTGCCAGGGGCGCCCTGGGCCGGGCTGCTGGCCGAACTGCTGTTGCCTTCGGTGTCGCTGCCGGGTGTGCCTTTGGCCTCGCTGCTGGCGGGTTGTTCTTCGGCCTTGGCCTCGCGCTGTTGCAGCAACTGCTGGACCAGTGCCTGGTTGTCCAGTGCCGGTTGCAGGTCGGGTTGGCGCTCGAGGGCCTGCTCGTAGGCATCCAGGGCGGCTTCCAGCTCGCCACTGCGGGCCAGGGCATTGCCTCGATTGTAGTGGTCCGCTGCCGTGTTGCCTTGGGAGAATGCCTGGGCGGCACCGGCGTAATCGCCGGCCTGGTACAGCGCCATGCCGCGCCACTGTGGATTTTGGAAATGGCGTGCGGCGCTGGCCGGGCGGTTCTGTTCGAGCAGGCGCTGGCCCTGCTGGTCGGGGCGCAGCCACAGGTCGTTGAACTCGAAGGCCTGGCTTGGCTGCGGCAAGGCCAGCAACAGGGGCAGGCAGAACAGCCAGCCGCGACGACCGGCGCAGGCCGCCAGCAGTAACAGCGGAATGAGCAGCCAGTAACCCTGGTCTGCCCAGCTGTCCAATTGCAGGGTCTGGCCGTCGCTGCGTGCAGTGCGCGGGGTGTCGAACAGGCCCAGGCCGCGCAGGTCGAGGTCGTCGACCCGGGCACTGCGGTAGCGCCCGCCGGTGCCGCTGACAAATGCCTTGAGGCTGGCGCTGTCCAGGCGCGGCAGCAGAATTCCGCCTTGGTCGTCTTTAAGAAATTCGCCATTGGCTTGTCGCACCGGTGCCCCGTCTCGGCTGCCGATGCCCAGCATCAGCAGGCTCGGGCCCTGGCGGCCGAGGGCCTGCGTGATGCCTTCGCGCTCCGCTGCGCTGAGCGAGGAGCCGATCAGCAGCAGGCGCCCTTGCCCCAGGCCGCTCTGGGCCAGCAGCGCCAGGCCTTTTTGCACGGCCAGATCGGCGCGCTGGCCGGGTTTGGGCATGATCGAGGGGGCGATCGCCTCCAGCAGGTTCCGGGTGGTGCCCAGGTCATCGGACAGTGGCACCAGGGTGTGGGCGGACCCTGCGTAGACGATCAGCGCGGTCTGGCTGTCGTGGCGGCGTTCGAGCAGGTCGAGGACCTTGCGCCTGGCCTGCTCCAGGCGGTTGGGCGGGCTGTCCTCGGCGAGCATCTGTGGGGTCAGTTCGAGCAGGATGACCAGCGGGTCGGCAGGGCGCTGCCGGCTCTCTTCCACACGCTGCCAGCTGGGCCCGAGCAGGGCCAGCACCACCAGCGTCCACGCCAGGCCCAGCGCCACCCAAGGCAGTTTGCTGGTGCTGCCGCTGCCGCCCCCGAGCAGCACGGCGTGGAACGCGGGCGGCAGGATCATCTGCCAACGCCCGGCGCGTTTGCGTCGGTGCCACAGCTTGAACAGCAACCAGCCGAGCAGTGGCACTACCAACAGCCAGAGCGGGCGCAACCATTGTGGCCATAGGTCGATCATCGCCGTTTCCTCAGGCGCAGGCGTTTGAGGCGCTGGCGCCATTCCGGGTGCGGCTGCAGAAAGCGCGGTTTGCGCAGCAGGCGCTGCAAGCGGTTGTCTGGCCACTGCACGGCCACCACCAGCAGCACGCTGAGCAACAGTGCCAGGGCCAATGGCCAGGCGTACAAGGCCTTGGCGGTGCGCGCCTGGGTTGGCTGCTGGGCCACTGGCTCCAACTGGTCGAGGGCGTCGCCGATGGCGTTCAGTTCGGCGCCGTCGTGGGCGCGGAAGTAGGCGCCGTGGGTCAGCTCGGCAATTTCCTTGAGCGAGGCTTCGTCCAGGTCCAGGCTCGGGTTGAGGCCCAGCAGGCCGGGCGTGCCGCTGGCCTCGGGGTTGGCGCCGATGCCGATGGTATAGATGCGCACGCCTTCCTGGGCGGCCAGGCGGGCGGCGGTCAGTGGGTGGATCTGCCCACCGTTGTTGGCGCCGTCGGTGACCAGCACCAGCACGCGGCTCTGTGCCGGGCGTTGGCGCAGGCGCTTGACCGCAAGGCCGATGGCATCGCCGATGGCGGTGTTCTTGCCGGCGATGCCGATCTGCGCTTCGTCAAGGAAGGTACGCACGGTACGCCGGTCGAAGGTCAGCGGCGCCTGCAGGTAGGCCTGGCTGCCAAACAGGATCAGCCCAACCCGGTCGCCTTCGCGATCCTGAAGAAAGTCGCCAAGCAGCGCCTTGACCAGGTCGAGGCGGCTGATTTCGTCGTTCTTCCACTGCATGTCGGGGAAGTCCATGGAGCCGGACACGTCCACCGCCACCAGCAGGTCGCGGCCGCTGGCGGCCACCGGTACCGGGTCGCCGAGCCATTGCGGGCGGGCCGCGGCCAGCAGCAGCAACAGCCAGATGATGACAAAGGGCGCCTGCTGGCGCCAGGTGGGCAGGTTGAGCCGTGCCCGGCGCCCGGCCAGGCCTTCCAGCTCGTTCAGGAAGCCCACTTTGAGCACCGGCTCGCCACTGTCGGCGGCTGGCAACACCAGGCGAGCCAGCCACGGCAGCGGCAGCAGGGCGAACATCCACGGCCAGGCCAGTTCAAACATGCTTGCGGATCCAGGTTTCGACGGCCTGGCTAAGCCCGACGATGGCTTTGTCGTCGAGCTTGCACTCAGGCTTGTAGGCCCCTTCGACCAGCACCATCCAACGCGTGAGGCCGGCGGCCGGGCAGCGGTTGTCGAGAAACGCCAGCCACTGGCGGCCGTTGAGGGTATGGCTGTTGGCGCCCGGGTAGTGGCTGCGGCACAGGCGCTTGAGCAGGGCATTGATCTGTTGCAGCCAGGCGCCGGCCGGGGCGCCGTCATACGGGCGTGGCAGCTGGGCAAGTTCGGCCAGGGCGGCCACGCGTACCGGGTCGAGCGGTTGCTCGGCGCGCACGATGCGGCGTTTGCGGGGGCGCCAATGGCGTACGCGCCACAGGCCCCAGGCAAGCAGCGGCAGCAAGGCCAGCAATACCCACCAACCCGGTGCCGGTGGCCACAGGCCGACTGCCGGCGGGGCAATCAGCGGTTGCAACTGGTCCAGCGGGGTCATTTGCTGCTCCCCGGGCGCTGGGCGTTCAGGTATTCGCGCAGTTGCTCGATCATCTCGCTTTGTGTACTCAGCGGCATCAGCACCACACGCAGCTTCTGTGCCATCAGTTCCCAGCGGGCGATACGTGACTCGGCCTGCTGGCGGTAAGCCTGGCGCAAGCTGGCGTCGAGGGTGTCGAGCTCCAGTTGCGCGCTGCGCTGGGCGAAGCGCAACAGGCCGGCTGCGGGCAGGGCATGGTCGAGCGGGTCGGAGACCGGCAGCAGCAGCAGGTCGCAGTGGCGCGAAAGCATGGCCAGGTGCTGTTCGACCTGGTCGGTCAGCGAGCGCTCGTCGCAGATGACGATCGCCAGGCTGCCAGGGCGCAGCACCTCACGCGCCCGGCGCAAGGCCAGGCCCAGGCTGTCGGCCTGGGGCGTGGCTTCGGTGTGCAGCGCCTGGTTGACCTTGGCCAGGCGGTTAAGCAGCTGCAGCAGGCTTTGCTTGCTGCGCCGGGGTTTGATTTCGTGGTGCTCGTTGTCGCCAAACACCAGCCCGCCGATGCGGTCGTTGTGGCCCAGTGCCGCCCAGCCGAACAGGGCCGCAGCCTGGGCCGCCAGCACCGACTTGAACATCAGCCCCGAGCCGAAGAACAGCCGCTGGCTCTGTTCGACCAGGATAAAGATCGGCCGCTCGCGTTCTTCATGGAACAGCTTGGTGTGCGGCTCCTGGGTGCGGGCGGTGACCCGCCAGTCGATGTTGCGCACATCGTCGCCAGCCTGGTACACGCGCACTTGGTCGAAGTCCACGCCGCGCCCGCGTAGCTTGGAGTGGTGCAGGCCCACCAGCGGGCTGCGCTGGCCGGGCCGGGAAAACAGCTGGATTTCGCGCACGCGGTGGCGCATGTCGATCAGCTCGGCAAGGCCGATGCGGATGCCGGGTTCGGCCAACTGCGCGGTGGGCATGGGGTCAGGCAACGGCGACGACGTCGAGGATGCGCTGGACCACGCGGTCCTGGTCGATCCCCGCAGCCTCGGCCTCGAACGACAGGATGATGCGGTGGCGCAGCACATCAAACAGCACCGCCTGGATGTCCTCGGGGCTGACGAAGTCGCGCCCGGCCAGCCAGGCGTGCGCACGCGCACAGCGGTCCAGCGAGATCGAGCCACGCGGGCTGGCGCCGTAGGCGATCCAGTCGGCCAGTTCGGCGTCGAACTTGGCCGGCGTGCGCGTGGCCATGACCAGTTGCACCAGGTATTCCTCCACGGCATCGGCCATGTACAGGCCGAGGATTTCCTTGCGCGCGGCAAAAATGGCCTGCTGGCTGACCCGGCGCTCGGGCTTGGTCTCGCCACCCAGTGCCTCGCCGCGGGCCTGCAGCAGGATGCGCCGTTCCACCGCAGCGTCGGGGAAGCCGATTTTTACGTGCATCAGGAAGCGGTCGAGCTGGGCTTCGGGCAGCGGGTAGGTACCCTCCTGCTCGATGGGGTTCTGGGTGGCCATAACCAGGAACAGCGGTGACAGGTCGTACGTGCTGCGGCCCACGCTGACCTGGCGCTCGGCCATGGCTTCGAGCAGCGCCGACTGGACTTTGGCCGGGGCGCGGTTGATTTCGTCGGCCAGCACCAGGTTATGGAAGATCGGCCCCTGCTGGAACACGAAGCTGCCGGTTTCTGGGCGGTAGATTTCGGTGCCGGTAATGTCGGCCGGCAGCAGGTCGGGGGTGAACTGGATGCGATGGAACTGCGCCTCGATGCCTTCGGCGAGTTCTTTGATGGCTTTGGTCTTTGCCAGCCCGGGGGCACCTTCGACCAGCATATGGCCGTCGGCCAGAAGCACGATCAACAGCCGCTCGACCAGCTTTTCCTGGCCTAGGATCTGGGTGGAAAGAAAGGTGCGCAGCGCGATCAGCGCTTCACGGTGTTCCATCGGCGACGGTTCCTGGTATTGGGCCGCAGGCGCGCTGGGAACAGCTGCCTCGGCAAGGGGGGATACTTTAATCTATCCGGGGGGGTGGCGACCAATGGCGGCTGGCAAATTTATCCAGGCCGTCGGGCGTGGGCTTGTCGACAAGTCCTGCGCAACCTTCGGCGTCGGCTGATAGTCGGCCGCTGTGCCCTGGCGCTTGCTAATGCTCTTTGAGCAAGCAGGACGCAGGATGATGCAAACCCACCGCAGTACCTTCGATACCCCTGCGCCAACGACGTTGCGCGTTGGCGTGTTCTTTGATGGCACCGGCAACAACCTGGGCAATGCCACGGCGGCGGGCCAGGCTTCGGGGCCGCTGGCAGGTACCAGCTATGGCAATGCCTGGAGCAATGTGGCCTTGCTGCACGCGCTGTACCCAGCCCCAGGCAGCCCTGCGCCGGGCACGATGGCCTTTCTCAAGTTGTATGTCGAGGGCATCGGCACCACCGCGGGGGCGGCGGATTCCAGTTTTGCCTCGGCCACCGGGCGTGGGCGTACTGGCGTCGAGGCGCGCGTCGCCGAGGCCGTGACAATGATTGCCGACCAGTTGCGGGGCTGGTGCCTGGCGTATCCGCAATCGCGGCTCGCGCGGGTCGAACTCGACCTGTTCGGCTTCAGTCGTGGCGCCGCTGCCGCCAGGCACCTGGCCAATGTGCTGCGTGATGACGCGAGCAACCTGTTGGGCACCTCGTGTGCTGTGGGCATCAACTTCATTGGCCTGTTCGACACCGTGGCGGCCATCGTCGCGCCGTTGCAGGGGGACTTCGACCCCGCTGACGCTCGCCACGGCGGCTTGCGCCTGGGCCTGGGCAAGGCCATTGCGCGGCACGTGGTGCAATTGGTGGCCGGTGACGAGCGCCGGCATAACTTCCCGCTGGTGCGCAGCGAGGGTGACATTGTCGTGCCGGGCGTGCACTCGAACATTGGCGGGGGCTACCTGCCGTGCATGCAGGAGCAGGTGCTGCTGTGCAAACCGCAGTCGCAGCGGGTGCCTGTGCGCACAAAAGCCGAATGCACCCGCGCCTACTCGGCGGCCAGCGCCTTGCTGACATCGGCGTTTGCTGAGTTGGGCGAACCGCGGCCGCGGGTGCTGACCTGGGAGCAGCCGATCGCCGGCGGCAAACCGGACGAGGCGCAAAAGCAGGTGTATGCGGCGGTTTATCGGGAGAGGGACGTGGCCGGCCATCTTTCCCGGGTGTACCTGAGCATCATGCGTGAGTTGGCAGTGCGTGGTGGGGTGCCGTTTGCCGAGTTGGGCGACGATGAAGCCCATCGGCTGCCCGATGACTTGCTGGACATCAGCCGCAAGCTGCATGGCTTTGCCTTGGGTTCACGCCCCGACGCCGGCCTGACCGAGGACGAGCAGCGCCTGCTGCGCGACAAGTACATTCACACCTCGGCGCACTGGAACCCCGTGAAGGGCCTGCGCAACAGCACGCTGGACGTGCTGTTCGTCAATCGGCCTGGCGAAGCGGGGCGGGTGGAGCATGCAGACCCGATGGTGTGATTACGGCTGAGTACGTTTGAACCCAGGGGCGCGCCCGTTCAGCACTGCGTAGGCCAGCAGGCCGATGACCAAGCCCCAGAAGGCCCCGCCGATACCCAACAGGGTGATGTTGGCAGCGGCTGCAAGAAAGGTGATCAGCGCGGCTTCTCGTGACTTCGCGTCGGCCATCGCACTGGCCAGGCTGGTGCCAATGGTACCCAGCAGCGCGAGGCCGGCGAGGGTGGTGATGAAGGTGGCTGGGAGTGCCATGAACACGCTGGCAAGCGTGACGCCGAATACCCCCACAAGGATGTAGCAGACCCCTGCGGCGATCCCCGCGATCCAGCGTTTGGCCGGGTCTTCATGGGCTTCCTTGCCGGTGCAGATGGCGGCGGTGATGGCCGCGAGGTTGAACGCGTGCGAGCCGAACGGCGCCATGAGCAAGGAGCCCAGGCCGGTGACTGCGACAATTGGGTTGGCGCTGGTCTTGAAGCCGTCGTTGCGCAGTACCAGCATGCCGGGCATGTATTGCCCGGTCAGGGTGATCAGGAACAACGGCAGCGCGACGCTGAGGGCCGCATTGAGGGTAAAGGCCGGGGCAGTGAACACCGGTGTCGCGATTTCCAGCGTCAGTTGCGAAAGGCCGGCCTGCCCCTGGATCAGCAGGTAAGCAAGGCCAAGGACGAGGATGCCTACAACCGCGTAGCGGGCAGTAAAGCGTTTGAACACCGCGTACGCCACGATGAGCAACCCGGCCAGCACCGGGTCGACCGACAGGCCGCCAAACGCGCCGATGCCGAACGGTAAAAGAATGCCGGCCAGCAGCCCTGCCGCGACCCCGCCTGGGATGATCCGGACCAGCCTTTCGAAGTACCCGGTCAGGCCCAGCACTACGAAGCCGGCAGCGGACAGCAGGTACGCGCCAATGGCCTCGGCATAGGGCACGCTGGCCAGTGCCGTGACCAGAAACGCGGCAGCCGGGGTGGACCAGGCCGTTATCAAGGGTTCACGGCTGTACCAGGACAAGACAAGCCCGGTGATACCTACCCCGATCGACACCGCCCAGACCCATGACGAGGTCAGCTCCGGGCTTAGCCCGGCGACCTTGGCTGCCTGGAACACCAGGATGAACGTGCCGCCGTAGTTGACGATGACCGAAACCAACCCGGCGATGGCGGGGTGTAGGATGTCGGTCAGCCCAAGCGATGCCGATGGGTGTTGAGCAGGTGTTGTCACAAGTGGCCTCCGTGCTTATGTGATTGATGAAAGTCCGTGTAGTGAACAAGGTCGGCATTCAAGGCGCTCCCACAGATAACATCGAATATTGGGAGCGGGCTTGTCCCGCGAATGGGGCTACGCGGTGCATGGCACCGGCTTCGCCGGTGTTCGCGGGGCAAGCCCGCTCCCACAATCCCCTTTAAATCACTGGGCTGAGACCAGCAACCCTTTCAGGTAGGCACTGCCTTCAGCATCCAGGGGTTGCAGCGGCAGGCGCGGCGCCCCCACGTCCAGGCCAAGCATTTTCAGCCCGGCCTTGATGGTGGTGGGCAGGCCGCGCTGGGTGATGTACGCCAGCAACGCGTACTGTTGGTAGAACAGTGCCCGTGCCTCAGCCAGCTCGCCCTTCTGCACGGCGTCCCACAAAGCCAGGTTCAGCGCGGGGATCAGGTTCGGCGCTGCAGTGCACCAGCCGGCGGCGCCGGCAACCAGGGCTTCCAGGGTGAGCGGGTTGCAGCCGTTGTAGAAGGCCACCTTGCCATCGGTCGCGGTGTACAGGCGGTGCATGCGCTGAATGTCGCCGGTGCTTTCCTTGACCATGGTCACATTGGCCACCTCGCCGAGGATGCGCAGGATCAGCTCCACCGACAGGTCGGTGCCGCTGGTGCCTGGGTTGTTGTACAGCATGATCGGGATGTCGATTGCCGCGCCGACCGCCTTGTAGTGGTCGACCACCTCCGCCTCGGTCAGCTTCCAGTAGGAGATGGGCAGCACCATCACCGCCGTGGCCCCGCACGCCTGGGCCAGGCGGGCGCGCTGCACGGTACGTGCGGTAGTCAGGTCAGAGACACTGACCACGCTGGGTACGCGGCCAGCGATTTTCTCGAGGCTGTAGCGCACCACCGCTTCCCACTCGGCCTCGGACAGGTAGGCACCTTCGCCCGTGCTGCCCAGCGGGGCGATGGCGTGCACGCCGGCCTGGATCAGGCTGTCGATGGATGTGCCCAGGGCGGCTAGATCGACCGAGCCGTCTGCCGCGAAGGGAGTGATGGTGTAGCCGATGACGCCGCGAATTACAGGTGTAGACATGACCAGGCACCTTTGCCGTTGTTCAGGAAGGGGGACAGCTGCAATCAGCCCAGGCATTCGCCATGGGCACGCAAGGCCCGGCGCGCGTAGTAGCTGAACGCGGCGCCATGGCGTTTTGGCGTGGAAATCCAGTCATGGGCTTCTTTGCCAAGTGCTTCGGGGATGGGGCGGATTTCACCGGCGCCCATGGCCAGCAACTGCATCCTCGCTGCACGTTCGAACAGCAGGGCGAGCACGCAGGCTTCTTCGATCGATCGACCGGCGATCAGCAGGCCATGGTGGGAAAGCAGAATCGCCCGCTTGTCGCCGATGGCACTGGCGATGATCTCGCCTTCTTCATTGCCCACCGGCACGCCTGGCCATTCCTTGAGGAAGGCGCAATCGTCGAACAGCGGGCAGAGGTCCATGTGCGAGATGGCCAGCGGCACTTCGAGCATCGACAAGGCGGCGCTGTGCAGCGGGTGGGTATGGATGATGCAGTTGACGTCAGGGCGTGCGCGGTACAGCCAGCTGTGGAAGCGGTTGGCGGGGTTGGCCATGCCCTGGCCTTGCAGCACCGTCAGGTCTTCGTCCACGACCAGCAGGTTGGAAGCCGAGATCTCGTCGAAGCCCAGGCCAAGCTGTTGCGTGTAATAGGTGCCAGGTTCCGCAGCGCGTGCGGTGATCTGCCCGGCTAGGCCCGAATCGTGGCCGCCGTCGAACAGAATCCGGCAGGTCAGTGCGAGCTTCTGCCGCGGGGTATAGGTGTTGTCGGCCAGCGCAGTCAGCATTTGCTGTTGAGCACGCTTGACGAGCTGGTCCTTGGGGGTCTGCATGGTCGTGGTCACAGTGGGGTACCTGCACGGGATAAGGGCGATGACGTCCTGGTTGCCGTGGCTGGCTTGAGGACACACGTCGATCTTAATGACACTTTGTGTCATATGCAAGCGAAGTGTCATCGCGCCATGGGATAACCCATGAAGGCAAGCTCACTCCAAGAGAAGGTTGGGGCCGCTCCCACACGGACCGCGCATACCCCTATTTACAGGGTATGCGCGGACACTGTGGGAGCGGCCTTGTGCCGCGAAAGGGCCGCAAAGCGGCCCCACTACAGGCGACCGCTAATTCGGGTCTCTCTCCGACAGCATCCCGCCTGCGGTTTCTTTTTCTAGAATCCTCGCCCCTGCACCGTCCTTGCCCAGCACATCCTCGGGGTTGCGCAGCGGGCAGTCTTCCAGCGACAGGCAGCCGCAGCCAATGCAGTTGTCCAGGCTGTCGCGCAACGCTTCCAAGGTGCGGATGCGTGCGTTCAGGTCTTCTCGCCAGGCCGATGACATCTCGCCCCACTGCGCTGCCGTGAGTTTGCTGTTCGGCGGGTAGCGGCCCAGGGCACGCTTGATGACCTCGAGGGGGATACCCGTGCGCTGGGCCACCTTGATGATGGCGATGGTGCGCAACACCAGCGCGGGGTAACGCCGCTGGTTACCGGCGGTGCGCGTGCCGGCGATCAGCCCCTTGGATTCGTAGAAGTGCAGGGCGGATACCGCAACGCCACTGCGCTTGGCGACTTCGCCGACAGTCAGCAGCCGCGTGCTGTTGGTAGATGATTTGGCTGTCACACCTGTTGACCTCAAGTTAAGTTGAGCTCTTATAGTCCTGCCCGATCTTTCCTGCAACCACCCCGCTGATCGGAGCAAGGCATGAACAAAAGGATGTTACTGGCCATGACTGTCGCCGCTGTCGGTGCCTTGGTCGGCGCCTACGCATTGACGGGCACTAGGGTAGCGGCCCAACAGGCCGCGGCGTGGCCAGCCACCAAAGTTGCGCTGGCCACTGCCGAGCCAGTCGACCTGGCGCGGCAACGTTTTGCATCGGGGGAGCTGGAGGCGGTCAATCAGGTGCAGGTCGCGGCCGAGGTGGCAGGGCGCATCACCCACATCGCCTTCGCGTCGGGGCAGGCCGTGCGTGCCGGGCAGTTGCTGGTACAGCTCAACGATGCGCCCGAGCAGGCCCAGCGAGTGCAACTGCGGGCGAAGCTGCGCAATGCCCAGGTCGCGGCGCAGCGGGCCAGTAAGTTGCGCGCGCTGAATGCCGTTTCGCAAGAGCTGCTGGATAACGCGAGCACAGCGGTGGATGTGGCCGCGGGTGAGCTGCAGCATGTCGAAGCGCTGATTGCGCAAAAAGCCATACGCGCACCGTTTGCAGGCAATGTGGGTATCCGCCGTGTTCACCAGGGCCAGTACCTGGGCGCTGGCGAGGCGATTGCCAGCCTGACGGATACACGCCAGTTGCACGTCAATTTTTCCCTCAGCGAACAGGCGGCCCCCGAAGTGACTGTCGGGCAACTGCTGGAACTGACCGTCGATGCTGTGCGCGGGCGGGCGTTTCAGGCACGGGTAGTGGCGGTCGATCCGCTGGTCAGCAAGTCACGCCTGGTTCAGGTGCAGGCTGCCCTGCCGAACCTGGATGGGCAACTGCAGCCGGGCATGTATGCCGGGGTCCGTCTGCCTGCCGCGCAGCCGTCGAGGGTGCTGGCCGTGCCGGAAACGGCGATCACCTACACCGCCTACGGGCAGACGGTGTTCATTGCCAGGCAGGATCAGCAGGGCGTCATCAGCGTCAACCGGGTACCGGTAACGACCGGTGAGCGCTGGCAGGGGCGTGTGGAAGTCACCTCGGGCCTCGCGCCGGGCGACAGGGTGGTGGTTTCCGGCCAGCTGAAATTGAGTGATGGCATGCAGGTCGAGCAGGTCGCAGAAGACAGCCTGCTGGACGTGGCTGGGGGGCAGCAACCGTGAACTTCACCGATACCTTCGTGCGTCGCCCCGTGCTGGCGCTGGTGGTCAGCAGCCTGATCGTGCTGATGGGGCTGTTCGCCCTGGGCAAGTTGCCGGTGCGTCAGTACCCCTTGCTGGAGAGCGCGACCATCACCATCAGTACCGACTACCCCGGCGCCTCCGCCGAACTCATGCAAGGCTTTGTGACCCAGCCGATCAGCCAGGCGGTTTCTTCGGTTGAGGGCGTTGACTTCATGTCGTCATCATCGTTGCAGGGGCGTAGCCTGATTACCCTGCGCATGCTGCTCAACCGAGACCCGACCCAGGCGCTGGCCGAGACCATGGCCAAGGTCAACCAAGTGCGCTACCGCTTGCCCGAGAAAGCCTACGACCCGGTGGTGGAGCTGTCTGCAGGTGACTCCACGGCGGTGGCGTATGTCGGCTTCTCCAGCCAGACCCTGTCCATCCCAGAACTCAGTGACTACCTGTCGCGGGTGGTTGAGCCGCTGCTTTCGGGGATCGACGGCGTGGCCAAGGTGCAGACGTTCGGCGGGCAGAGCCTGGCCATGCGCCTGTGGCTCGACAGCGAGCAGATGGCCGGGCGCGGGGTGACGGCTGCCGACGTCGCCCAAGCGGTGCGGGCCAACAATTACCAGGCCACCCCTGGGCAGGTGCGCGGGCAGTTCGTGCTGGCCGATATCCAGGTCGACACCGACCTGACCCGCGTCGAGGACTTCCGTGACCTGATCATCCGCAACGACGGCACCGACCTTGTGCGCCTGCGTGACGTGGGCACTGTCGAACTGAGCGCGGCGGCCACCCGCACCAGTGCCACTATGGATGGCAAACCCGCTGTGCACTTGGGGTTGTTCCCCACGCCATCGGGCAACCCACTGGTCATCGTCGACGGCATTCGCGAATTGTTGCCGCAGATCCAGCAAACGCTCCCGCCCGGCGTGAAGGTGGCGCTGGCCTATGAGACTGCGCGTTTCATCGAGGCTTCGATCGAAGAAGTGTTGCGCACGCTGGTGGAAGCGATGCTGATCGTCGTGCTGGTGATCTGGCTGTGCCTGGGGTCACTGCGCAGCGTGGTGATCGCGGTGGTGGCCATTCCGTTGTCGATGCTGGGTGCAGCGGGGTTGATGCTGGCGTTCGGCTTCAGCCTCAACCTGTTGACCTTGCTGGCGATGGTGCTGGCCATCGGCCTGGTGGTGGACGATGCCATCGTGGTGGTGGAGAACGTGCACCGTCATATCGAAGAAGGGCAGACACCGGTGGCGGCGGCGTTGGCCGGTGCACGCGAAATCGCCGGGCCGGTGATCGCCATGACCCTGACCCTGGCCGCCGTGTACGCGCCCATCGGCTTGATGGGGGGCCTGACCGGCACGTTGTTCCGTGAATTTGCCTTGACCTTGGCGGGGGCGGTGATCGTTTCGGGTGTCGTTGCACTGACCTTGTCGCCGGTGATGAGTTCGTTGCTGCTCAAACCCGGCCAGCAGGATGGGGCCATGGCCCAGTTCGCCGAAAGGGTGTTCGCTGCGCTCACAGCGGCCTATGCCCAGGCCTTGGCGTTTACCTTGGCGCGGCGCTGGCTCAGTGCTGGTGTGGCCCTGCTGGTTTGCCTAAGCCTGCCCTGGCTGTACCTGTTGCCACAGCGCGAGCTCGCACCGCCGGAGGACCAGGCGGCCGTGCTGACGGCAATCAAGTCGCCGCAACAGGCAAGCCTGGACTACGTCGAGCGCTTTGCCAGCAAACTCGACCAGGTGATGAAATCGATTCCCGAAACCACCGACACCTGGATCATCAACGGCACCGACGGGACGGCGGCCAGCTTCGGTGGCATCAACCTCAGTGCATGGCAGCAGCGCGAGCGCTCTGCCGCGCAAATCCAAGCGCAGCTGCAACAGGCGGTCGCGGACATCGAGGGCAGCAGCATCTTCGCCTTCCAGGTGGCGTCGTTGCCAGGTTCCAGTGGTGGCTTGCCGGTACAGATGGTGTTGCGCAGTGCCCAGGATTACCCGGTGCTGTACCAGACCATGGAAGTGCTCAAGCAGCGCGCCCGCGAGAGCGGTTTGTTCAGCGTGGTGGACAGTGACCTGGACTACAACAACCCGGTGGTCAAGGTCAGCATCGACCGCGCCAAGGCCGCCAGCCTGGGGATCAGCATGCAAGACATCGGCGAGTCGCTGGGCGTGCTGGTGGGCGAGCAGTACCTGAACCGCTTTGCCCTGTTCGGTCGCGCCTATGACGTGATCCCGCAAAGCATCCAGGACCAGCGCCTGACCCCGTCGGCCCTGAATCGCCAGTACGTGCGGGCCGAAGATGGCAGCCTGGTGCCGTTGTCCACGGTGGTGCGCCTGGACCTGCAGGTCGCGCCTAACCGCCTTTTGCAATTCGACCAGCAGAACGCAAGCACCCTGCAGGCCATCCCCGCGCCCGGTGTCTCAATGGGCAAGGCCGTGGCATTTCTGCAGCAGCTTGCCGCCGAGTTGCCGCCCGGTTTCAGCCATGATTGGCAATCGGAGTCACGCCAGTATGTGCAGGAAGGCTTTGCCCTCATGTGGGCCTTTCTTGCGGCCTTGGTGGTGATCTACCTGGTGCTGGCCGCGCAGTATGAAAGCCTGGTGGACCCGCTGATCATCCTGGTGACCGTACCGTTGTCGATCTGCGGTGCGTTGCTGCCGCTGGCGCTGGGCTGGGCCACGTTGAACATCTATACGCAGATTGGCTTGGTCACGCTGATCGGGCTGATCAGCAAGCACGGCATTCTGATGGTGGAGTTCGCCAACGAGATTCAGGTGCGCGACAACCTTGACCGTGCGGCGGCCATTATGCGCGCCGCGCAAATTCGCCTGCGCCCGGTGTTGATGACCACGGCGGCGATGACCTTCGGTGTGATACCGCTGTTATTTGCCAGTGGCGCAGGGGCCAACAGCCGCTTTGGGCTGGGTGTGGTGATCGTCTGCGGCATGTTGATCGGCACGCTGTTCACCTTGTTCGTGCTGCCGGCGATCTACACCTGGCTGGCGCGAGATCACCGGCTGACCACCCTGCGTAAACAGCAACTGGCAGACGCCGAGCGGAGCGTTGGGGTGAGTGTGCCTTGAGTGATCATCCGGCGCCGCATTGCATGGCACCGGCTTCGCCGGTGCTTGCGGGGCAGTCCCGCTGTCATCCAACACATAACTAATTGATTTAGTAGGGACCTGTGGGAGCTGGCTTGCCGGCGATCACCGGCAAAGCCGGTGCCCTACACCGCGGTGCCTGCATCGCCGGCAAGCCGGCTCCCACAGGATTGTGGGCTCGCTTGCGATGTTTGTTCTCTGTGTGACAGCCCAGCCCAGAGGAACAGTCGCGCAGATGCCCGATAAGGCACGTTCTGGTTTAAGGTGCGCGTAGGCCAAAATGGACTCTCACTGGAAGGACACGACACTGATGGACACTGCTTTTTCACCCGTCGCCGAGCGCCTGCACAATCGCCGATTCGCGGTAGCGAACAATGCACAAGGGCTCTCCGGTGCTGGCACGGTCTTTCATTACGTTGTCGATGGAAACGCCATAACCAGCCACTATCAGGGCGGCAGGATCCGGATTGGCAATCAGGTAGGCCGTGTTACAGGCCTCGACACGATCGAGCTTCTTTTTCAGTGTTTGACCACCGAAGGTGAAATGCTGGCCGGCTGGTCGCGCGGTACGGTGGGGCTCGATCAAGCCGGTCGCACCACGCTGCACTTCGTTTGGGGCTGGTTGTCGGGGGCGACGGGGGGTGGCGAATCCCGCTACGTCGAGCTCGTCGAGTAGCAGCAGCCCCCCGCAGCGCTCACTTGCCGCTGATCACCCGGGTCCACAGCCGGGTGCTCAAGCGCATGCCTGCCGGTGACAGGGTCTGGATGGGGAATAGCGTATCCAGCACGGCCTGGGGTGGGTACACCGCCGGGTTGTCACGCAGCGCCGCGTCTACATAGGGTAATGACGCCGCATTGCCATTCGGGTACTTCACCGCGTTGCTGATATGCGCCATGACCTGGGGGTCGAGCAGGTAGTTCAGGTAGGCATAGGCCGCGTCCAGGTGCGGCGCAGCTTTGGGAATCACCACCATGTCCACCGCCACCGTCGAGCCTTCACGGGGAATGCTGTAGCCCAGGTGCACGCCGTTGTTCGCCTGTTGCGCGCTGTTCATCGCTTGCAGCACATCGCCGCTGAAACCGATCGCAACGCAGATGTTGCCGTTGGCCAAGTCGCTGACGTACTTGGATGGGTGGAAGTAGCTGATGGAAGGGCGGATAGCCATCAGCGCCGCCTCGGCTTTTTTCAGGTCTTCAGGGCGCTGGCTGTGTGGGTCGAGCCCCAGCACCTTGAGGGTGATCGGCAACACCTGCGTCGGGTTGTCGAGAAACGCCACGCCACAGGCGCTCAGCTTGCGGATGTTGTCCGGGTTGAACAGCATTTGCCAGGACTGAGTGACATCGGCAGTGCCGAAGATGGCCTTGATCTTGTCGACGTTGTAGCCGATACCCGTGGTCACCCACATGTAGGGGATGGCATGGCGGTTGCCGGGGTCGCTGGTTTCCAGCAACTGCATCAGCTTGGGGTCGAGGTTGTGCCAGTTGGGCAGCTCGCTGCGATCGAGTTCCTCGCCCCGCGAAGCGGCCGCCGCGGTGGGTGGCACGGGCTTCGTCCGTGTTCGCGGGACAAGCCCGCTCCCACAGGGGGCACGCCGTCTTTACAAACCCGAGCTAAACAGTTGCTCCCATCGGGCTGCGCCCTCAAACCTCGCAGACAAACGTCCCCGTCCCCTCAAGAATGTTCTGCAGCGTATCCTTCACCTCGTCCAGGTCGCTCAGTTCGCTGGTCAGGATGATCTCCAGCGCTTCATCCCCCCTCAGCGCATCGCGGTCCCCGGAGGCCACTTCGATCAGCAGGCGCTGGGCGCTCAGGGTCACTTTCAGCCCGTCCAGCGTCGACGGCTCGTCATCCAGGGTCAAGTCGACCGTGTCTTCATCCGGGTAACGGGTAAGCAGGAACATCTGACCCTTGTCGCTGTGGCAGCAGAGGGTCGCCATGTTGTCTTCCTCGTCATCGCAAGGGGTGGCGAAGAGCAGGGCGGTCTTGATTTGCATGGACAGGCTCGGGTCAAAGGAAACGGAAGGGAATTCTGACAGTCTTGCACGTATCCATAAACGTAAAGTTACCCCCCCTTGACCGAAATTGTCGCAGCGCTGCAAGCGTTGGTGACTACTCAGTCGTTAAGCTTCGGCGAGCCCTGGGCGTGCTGTGCACGTCCAACGCCTGGTTATAACCGTCCGCCATGCCACGGGTTGGCTATTGTTGATCCGTACACGGCGCACGCGAGCGACGCTTCAATTATTACAAAGCCCAAGCGGAGTACCACAGATGGCGTTTTTCACCGCAGCCAGCAAGGCCGACTTCCAGCATCAACTGCAAGCGGCTCTGGCGCAGCACATCAGCGAACAGGCACTGCCACAAGTGGCGCTGTTCGCCGAACAGTTCTTCGGCATCATCTCTATGGACGAACTCACCCAGCGCAGGCTTTCCGACCTGGCTGGCTGTACCCTTTCTGCCTGGCGCATCATCGAGCGCTTCGACGCCGAACAACCTCAAGTGCGGGTGTACAACCCTGATTACGAACGCAACGGCTGGCAGTCGACCCACACCGTGGTCGAGGTGCTGCACCACGATTTACCCTTCCTGGTCGACTCGGTGCGCACCGAGCTCAACCGCCGGGGCTACAGCATCCACACCCTGCAAACCACGGTACTGAGCGTACGCCGCGGTGCCAAAGGCGAGCTGCTGGAGCTGCTGCCCAAGGGTACCCACGGCGAAGGCGTGCGCCATGAGTCGCTGATGTACCTGGAGATCGACCGCTGCGCCAACGCCGCTGAACTGACGGTGCTGGCCCGTGAAATCGAACAAGTGCTGGCCGAAGTGCGGGTGGCGGTCGCCGATTTCGAACCGATGAAGGCCAAGCTGCGCGAAGTCGTGGCGCGGGTGGAACAGACCGCGTTCGGCCCGGCGCAGCATGACAAAGGCGAGGTGAAGGCGTTTCTCGAGTGGCTGCTGGACAACCATTTCACCTTCCTCGGCTACGAAGAATTCACCGTCCAGGGCGGCAGCGATGGCGGCCAGATGGTCTACGACGAACAGTCGTTCCTCGGCCTGCCACGGCGCCTGCGCGTGGGGCTGACGCCTGAAGAACTGCGTATCGAAGACTACGCCGTGGCCTACCTCAACGAGCCGCTGCTGCTGTCCTTCGCCAAGGCCGCGCTGCCCAGCCGCGTGCACCGCCCGGCCTACCCGGACTACGTGTCGATCCGCCAGCTGGACGCGGATGGCAAGGTGGTCAAGGAACACCGCTTCATGGGCTTGTACACCTCCTCGGTGTATGGCGAGAGCGTGCACGCCATCCCGTACATTCGGGTCAAGGTGGCCGAAGTCGAGCGCCGTTCGGGCTTCGACCCCAAGGCTCACTTGGGCAAGGAACTGGCCCAGGTGCTCGAAGTGCTGCCGCGCGACGACCTGTTCCAGACCCCGATCGACGAGCTGTTCAGCACGGTCATGGCCATCGTGCAGATCCAGGAACGCAACAAGATTCGCGTGTTCTTGCGCAAAGACCCTTATGGCCGCTTCTGCTACTGCCTGGCCTATGTGCCGCGCGAGGTCTATTCCACCGAAGTGCGGCAGAAGATCCAGCAGGTGCTGATGGAGCGCCTCAAAGCCAGCGACTGCGAGTTCTGGACCTTCTTCTCCGAATCGGTGCTGGCGCGCGTGCAGCTGATTTTGCGGGTCGACCCGAAGAACCGCATCGACATCGACCCGCAGCAGCTGGAAAACGAAGTGATCCAGGCTTGCCGCTCGTGGCAGGACGATTACTCGACCCTGGTGGTAGAGAACTTCGGCGAAGCCCAAGGCACCAACATCCTGGCCGACTTCCCCAAAGGCTTCCCGGCGGGCTACCGCGAGCGCTTCGCGGCGCACTCGGCCGTGGTCGACCTGCAGCATGTGCTGGGGTTGTCTGAAAGCAAGCCGCTGGCCATGAGCTTCTACCAGCCGCTGACCCAGGTCGGCGAGCGTACCCTGCATTGCAAGCTGTACCACGCCGACACCCCGCTGGCGCTGTCCGATGTCTTGCCGATTCTGGAAAACCTCGGTTTGCGCGTGCTTGGCGAGTTCCCGTATCGCCTGCGCCACGCCAATGGCCGTGAGTACTGGATCCATGACTTCGCCTTCACCTACAGCGAAGGCCTGAGCCTGGATATCCAGCAGCTCAACGACACCCTACAGGACGCCTTCATCCACATCGTCCGCGGCGATGCCGAGAACGACGCCTTCAACCGCCTGGTGCTGACCGCCGGCTTGCCGTGGCGCGATGTGGCGCTGCTGCGTGCGTATGCCCGTTACCTCAAGCAGATCCGCCTGGGCTTCGACCTGGGCTACATCGCCAGCACCTTGAACAACCACACCGGTATCGCCCGCGAACTGACCCGGTTGTTCAAGACCCGCTTCTACCTGGCGCGCAAACTGACCCAAGACGACCTGGACGACAAGCAGCAGCGTCTGGAACAGGCGATCTTGACGGCGCTGGACGATGTTCAGGTGCTCAATGAAGACCGCATCCTGCGTCGCTACCTGGACCTGATCAAGGCCACCCTGCGCACCAACTTCTACCAGCCCGATGCCAACGGCCACAACAAGTCGTACTTCAGCTTCAAGTTCAACCCCAAGCTGATCCCCGAGCTGCCAAAGCCGGTACCCAAGTTCGAGATCTTCGTTTATTCGCCTCGGGTCGAAGGCGTGCACCTGCGCTTTGGCAACGTCGCCCGTGGCGGCCTGCGCTGGTCGGACCGTGAGGAAGACTTCCGCACCGAGGTGCTCGGCCTGGTCAAGGCCCAGCAGGTGAAGAACTCGGTCATCGTGCCAGTCGGCGCCAAAGGCGGCTTCCTGCCGCGCCGCCTGCCCCTGGGCGGCAGCCGTGACGAGATCGCTGCCGAAGGCATTGCCTGCTACCGCATCTTCATTTCTGGCCTGCTCGACATCACCGACAACCTCAAGGACGGGGGCGTGGTGCCGCCGGCCAACGTGGTGCGGCACGATGAAGACGATCCGTACCTGGTGGTGGCCGCCGACAAGGGCACCGCGACGTTCTCGGACATCGCCAACGGCATCGCCATCGATTACGGCTTCTGGCTGGGCGACGCCTTTGCCTCGGGCGGCTCGGCCGGTTATGACCACAAGAAGATGGGCATCACCGCCCGTGGCGCCTGGGTGGGCGTGCAGCGCCATTTCCGCGAGCGCGGCATCAACGTGCAGGAAGACCCGATTACCGTGATCGGGGTCGGCGACATGGCCGGCGACGTGTTCGGCAATGGCTTGCTGATGTCCGACAAACTCAAGCTGGTGGCGGCGTTCAACCACCTGCACATCTTCATCGACCCGAACCCGGAGCCGGCCAACAGCTTCGCCGAGCGCAAGCGCCTGTTCGACCTGCCACGTTCGGCCTGGAGCGACTACGACACCAGCATCATGTCCGAAGGCGGGGGGATCTTCCCGCGCAGTGCCAAGAGCATTGCCATCAGCCCGCAGATGAAAGAACGCTTTGCCATCGAAGCCGACCGCCTGACCCCGACCGAGCTGCTCAATGCCCTGCTCAAGGCGCCAGTCGACCTGCTGTGGAACGGCGGCATCGGCACTTATGTCAAGGCCAGCAGCGAGAGCCACGCCGATGTCGGCGACAAGGCCAACGACGCCCTGCGCGTCAACGGCAACGAGCTGCGCTGCAAGGTGGTGGGCGAGGGCGGCAACCTGGGCATGACCCAGCTTGGCCGGGTCGAGTTCGGCCTCAATGGCGGCGCGACCAACACCGACTTCATCGACAACGCCGGCGGCGTGGACTGCTCGGACCACGAGGTCAATATCAAGATCCTGCTCAATGAAGTGGTGCAGGGTGGCGACATGACCGAGAAGCAGCGCAACCAGTTGCTCGGCAGCATGACCGAAGAAGTCGGCGCGCTGGTGCTGGGCAACAACTACAAGCAGACCCAGGCGTTGTCCCTGGCGGCGCGCCGCGCTCGCGAGCGGATTGCCGAATACAAGCGCTTGATGGCGGACCTGGAAGGGCGTGGCAAGCTCGACCGAGCCATCGAGTTCCTGCCGTCCGAAGAGCAACTGGCCGAGCGCCTGGCGGCTGGCCAGGGCCTGACCCGTGCCGAGCTGTCGGTGCTGATCTCGTACAGCAAGATCGACCTCAAGGAGCAACTGCTGAAGTCGCTGGTGCCGGACGACGATTACCTGACCCGCGACATGGAGACCGCGTTCCCGCCGTCACTGGTCAGCAAGTTTGCCGAGTCCATGCGCCGTCATCGCCTGAAACGCGAGATCGTCAGCACCCAGATCGCCAACGACCTGGTCAACAACATGGGCATCACCTTCGTCCAGCGCCTGAAGGAATCGACCGGCATGAGCCCGGCCAACGTGGCGGGCGCCTATGTGATCGTGCGCGACATCTTCCACCTGCCGCACTGGTTCCGTCAGATCGAAGCGCTGGACTATCAGGTGCCGGCCGAAATCCAGCTGACCCTGATGGACGAGTTGATGCGCCTGGGCCGCCGTGCCACGCGCTGGTTCCTGCGCAGCCGCCGCAACGAGCAGGATGCCGGGCGTGATACCGCGCATTTCGGGCCGAAAATCGCGCAACTGGGGCTCAAGCTCGACGAACTGCTGGAAGGCCCGACCCGCGAGCGCTGGATGGTGCGCTACCAGGGCTTTGTCGACGCCGGTGTGCCAGAGCTGCTGGCGCGCATGGTGGCCGGTACCAGCCACCTGTACACCTTGTTGCCGATCATCGAGGCGGCGGATGTGACCGGCCATGACCCGGCGCAGGTGGCCAAGGCGTTCTTCGCCGTGGGCAGCTCGCTGGACCTGACCTGGTACCTGCAGGAGATCAGCAACCTGCCGGTGGAAAACAACTGGCAGGCCCTGGCCCGCGAGGCGTTCCGCGACGATATCGACCTGCAGCAGCGGGCGATCACCATTTCTGTGCTGCAGATGGTCGATGCACCGCAGGACATGGATGCCCGCGTGGCGCTGTGGGCCGAGCAACACCGGGTGATGGTCGAGCGCTGGCGCGCGATGCTGGACGACCTGCGCAATGCCACCGGGACTGACTATGCGATGTACGCGGTGGCCAACCGCGAGCTGGTCGACCTGGCCATGAGCGGGCAGGCGGTGGTGGTGCCGTCCTGATCGGTGGTCTGAAATGAAAAAGCCCCGGCAGTGATGCCGGGGCTTTCTACTTGTAATTGTCCCACCTAGCAGGTGATCGCGGTCCCTGTAGGAGCGGCCTTGTGTCGCGAAAGGGCCGCATAGCGGCCCCCCGGCGATATCAGCCTGATGCGCAAATCGTGGGGGCGCTTCGCACCCCTTCGCGACACAAGGCCGCTCCTACAGGCTTACTTGAACCTGCGCTCCACGCCTTTCTCCACCAGAATCTTCGCCGAAATCTCTTCCACCGAAAAATGCGTGGAATTGATATTGGGAATGTTCTCCCGCCGGAACAGGCTCTCTACCTCGCGCACCTCGAACTCGCACTGGGCAAAGCTGGAATAGCGGCTGTTGGGCTTGCGCTCGTGGCGGATGGCCGTCAGGCGGTCCGGGTCGATGGTCAGGCCAAACAGCTTGCTGTGGTGCTTTTTCAGCACCGCCGGCAGTTGCAGGCGCTCCATGTCATCTTCGGTCAGCGGGTAGTTGGCCGCACGAATACCGAATTGCATGGCCATGTACAGGCAGGTTGGCGTCTTGCCGCAGCGCGAGACGCCGACCAGAATCAGGTCGGCCTTGTCGTAGTAGTGCGTGCGCGCGCCATCATCGTTGTCCAGGGCGAAGTTGACCGCCTCGATACGCTCCATGTAGTTGGAGTTGCCGCCAATCGAGTGGGATTTGCCGACGGAATACGACGAATGGGCGGTCAATTCTTGCTCGAGCGGGGATAAAAACGACGAAAAGATGTCGATCATGAAGCCATTCGAGGTCGCCAGGATCTCGCGGATGTCCTGATTGACGATGGTGTCGAAGATGATCGGGCGCACACCATCGCGCTCGGCGGCAGCGTTGATTTGCTGCACCATGGTGCGCGCTTTGTCTGGCGTATCAATGTACGGGCGGGTGAATTTGTTGAACGGAATGCTTTCGAATTGAGCGAGCAAGCTTTGCCCCAGGGTCTCGGCGGTGATGCCGGTGCCGTCGGAGATGAAGAACGCGGTTCTTTTCATTTGCACCCTGGGCCTTAAGCTGATGACGTTTCTTGGATATGATAAGTTCGGTTTGCCGAATGCGGCTGTCGGCATTCTCACTTATTTTCCAGGTACAGGCCACAAACGCCCGGCCAAGTCAAAGCAGACAGGCGGGCGCCTTTGAGCTTTTCCAACACAGTTAGTGGAGAGATCACCTTGGTAGAGTACGTAGTTTCCCTCGATAAGCTCGGCGTCCATGATGTGGAGCATGTGGGGGGCAAGAACGCATCCCTGGGCGAGATGATCAGCAACCTTGCGGGTGCTGGTGTATCGGTGCCGGGCGGCTTTGCCACTACGGCGCAGGCGTACCGCGATTTTCTCGAACAGAGTGGTCTCAACGACCGGATCCATGCCGCACTCGATGCGCTGGACGTGGATGACATCAACGCCCTGACCAAAACCGGCGCGCAGATTCGCCAGTGGGTCATGGAAGCTGAATTCCCGGCGCGTCTGGATGCGGAAATCCGTACGGCCTTCGCCGAAATGGCCGCTGGCAACGACAACATGGCCGTTGCCGTGCGCTCTTCGGCCACCGCCGAAGACCTGCCGGACGCCTCGTTTGCCGGTCAGCAAGAAACCTTCCTCAACATCCGCGGCGTCGACAACGTGATCCGCGCGGCCAAGGAAGTGTTCGCCTCGCTGTTCAACGACCGCGCCATTGCCTACCGCGTGCACCAGGGCTTCGACCACAAGCTGGTGGCCCTGTCCGCTGGCGTGCAGCGCATGGTCCGCTCCGAGACCGGCACCGCCGGCGTGATGTTCACCCTCGACACCGAGTCGGGCTTCCGCGATGTGGTGTTCATCACCGGCGCCTATGGCCTGGGTGAAACCGTCGTGCAGGGTGCGGTCAACCCTGATGAATTCTACGTGCACAAGCAAACCTTGCAGGCCGGCCGCCCGGCCATTCTGCGCCGCAACCTGGGCAGCAAGGCGATCAAGATGATCTACGGCGACGAGGCCAAGGCCGGTCGTTCGGTCAAGACCGTCGAAGTCGACCGCGCCGAACGCGCCCGCTTCTGCCTGAGCGACGCCGAAGTCAACGAACTGGCCAAGCAGGCCATGATCATCGAGCAGCACTATCAGCGCCCGATGGACATCGAGTGGGCCAAAGACGGTGACGACGGCAAGCTGTACATCGTTCAGGCCCGCCCTGAAACCGTAAAAAGCCGTTCCAGCGCCAATGTCATGGAACGCTACCTGCTCAAAGAGAAAGGCACCGTACTGGTCGAAGGCCGCGCCATCGGCCAGCGCATCGGCGCCGGCAAGGTCCGCGTGATCAACGACGTGTCGGAAATGGACAAGGTCCAGCCGGGCGACGTGCTGGTCTCCGACATGACCGACCCGGACTGGGAACCGGTCATGAAGCGCGCCAGCGCTATCGTCACCAACCGTGGCGGGCGTACCTGCCACGCGGCGATCATTGCCCGTGAGCTGGGTATTCCGGCCGTTGTCGGTTGCGGCAACGCCACCCAGCTGCTCAAGGACGGCCAGGGCGTGACTGTCTCCTGCGCCGAAGGCGATACCGGCTTTATCTTCGAAGGCGAGCTGGGCTTCGACATCAAGCAGAACTCGGTCGACGCCATGCCGGACCTGCCGTTCAAGATCATGATGAACGTCGGCAACCCAGACCGTGCCTTCGACTTCGCCCAGCTGCCCAACGCCGGTGTCGGCCTGGCGCGCCTGGAGTTCATCATCAACCGCATGATCGGCGTGCACCCCAAGGCGCTGCTGAACTATGCCGGCCTGCCGGCAGAGCTCAAGGACAGCGTCGACAAGCGCATCGCCGGTTACGACGACCCGGTCGGCTTCTATGTCGAGAAGCTGGTCGAAGGCATCAGCACCCTGGCGGCAGCCTTCTACCCGAAAAAGGTCATCGTGCGCCTGTCGGACTTCAAGTCCAACGAATACGCCAACCTGATCGGCGGCAAGCTGTACGAGCCGGAAGAAGAAAACCCGATGCTGGGCTTCCGTGGCGCTTCGCGTTACATCAGCGAATCGTTCCGTGACTGCTTCGAGCTCGAATGCCGTGCGCTGAAGCGCGTGCGCAACGAAATGGGCCTGACCAACGTCGAAATCATGGTGCCGTTCGTGCGCACCTTGGGCGAAGCCAGCCAGGTCATCGACCTGTTGGCCGAAAACGGCCTGGCCCGTGGCGACAATGGCCTGCGCGTGATCATGATGTGCGAGCTGCCGTCCAACGCGATTCTGGCCGAAGAGTTCCTGGAATTCTTCGACGGCTTCTCGATCGGCTCCAACGACCTGACCCAGCTGACCCTGGGCCTGGACCGTGACTCGGGGATCATTGCGCACCTGTTCGACGAGCGTAACCCTGCCGTCAAGAAGCTGCTGGCCAACGCCATCCAGGCGTGCAACAAGGCCGGCAAGTACATCGGCATCTGCGGCCAGGGCCCATCGGACCACCCAGACCTGGCCAAATGGCTGATGGAGCAGGGCATCGAAAGCGTGTCGCTGAACCCGGACTCGGTGCTCGAGACCTGGTTCTTCCTGGCTGAGGGCCAGGGCGCAGCCTGATGCAGTGAATTGCGGGGGCGCGTCTGGCGCGCTCCCGCCTGGTTTTATCCAGGGCGAGTTCCAGTAATGGTTCCCGCCCTTTTTTGTGCACCAAGCAACCTTATGCATAGCAGTAGCACTTTATTTCCCGTGGCCTTGCTCAGCGCAGAGCGCCGAGGCGACTTGAGCGAGGACGTGTACCGGATCAAGGCAGGCAACAGCCCCGACCCGAGCGTCGAGCTGGCCGTGACCCGCCTTGGGTTGGCCGACCAGCCAGGCGCCCAGGGCGTACCGGTCATTCTCTTGCACGGCAGTTTCTCCAACCGCCGTTTCTGGTATTCGCCCAAAGGCATCGGCCTGGGCGCGTTTCTCGCCCGCGCAGGTTTTGATGTGTGGATCCCAGAAATGCGTGGCCATGGCCTGTCGCCGCGCAATCGCCAGTGGCAGCACAACCGTGTCGCCGACTATGCCCGCGATGACTTGCCCTTGGTTGCTGCATTCGTTCAGGAGCAGGCCGGCCAGGCGCCGCACTGGGTTGGCCATTCCCTGGGCGGTACCACCCTGGCCGCCGCACTGGGTGGCGGGTATTTGCCGCCTGAGCAAGTTGCCAGCGCGGCGTTCTTCGGCACCCAGGTCAGCCGCGTGTACTGGCCCTTGAAAGTGCCGCCGGTGGTGTGGGGGGCGAAGTTTTTGCTCAAGCGCTGGCGGCAGATTCCGGGGCAGCGCTTAAAGCGTGGCCCCGAGGACGAGCCGATCGGCCTGGCCCTTGAAAGCATGCGCTGGCATGGCCTGTTCGGGCGCTTTGGCGACAAGGACAATGACTGGTGGGCCGGGCTTGCACGGGTCGATGTGCCGGTGCTGGCCGTGGCCGGCGCGGGCGACTTCCAGGACCCTGTATGGGCTTGCCGCAAGCTGTTCGAGCAGTTGGGCGGGTCGCGCAAGCAGTTTCTGCGGCTGGGGCGCGAGGAAGGTTTCGAGGCGTTCGGGCATGTCGACATGCTGGTCAGCAAGGCGGCCCAGGCTCAGGTCTGGCCGTTGGTGGAGCGCTGGTTGAGGGACCCCTTGGTGCCCGTGCATGCATCGATTGTGATGGCGGAGCCTGTGTTGGCCAGCTGATTCTGTGCGGCCTTTACTGGCCCTTTCGCGGGCAAGCCCGCTCCCACAGGATCACTGCAGCTCCTAGGCCAGTGGTATTCCTGTAGGCGCGGGCTTGCCCGCGAAAGGGCCGGTACAGGCACAAGCTGACCACTCAGTCCTGGATGACTGCGACAGCCTCTCCGGTGTAGCCTTGGCCCACACCCGCTTTCGTTGTGACTGACAGGAGCTTCCCATGCAGCATTACGTAACGCCCGACCTCTGCGACGCCTACCCAGACCTGGTCCAGGTGCTCGAACCCATGTTCAGCAACTTCGGCGGCCGCGATTCGTTCGGCGGCCAAATCGTCACCCTCAAATGCTTCGAAGACAACTCGCTGGTCAAGGAGCAGGTCGAACTCGACGGCAAGGGCAAGGTGCTGGTGGTCGACGGCGGCGGTTCGCTGCGCTGTGCGCTGCTGGGCGACATGCTGGCCGAGAAAGCTGCCAAAAATGGCTGGGAAGGCCTGGTGATCTACGGCTGCGTACGCGACGTGGACATCCTGATCCAGACCGACGTCGGCGTGCAGGCCCTGGCCAGCCACCCGAAAAAGAGCAACAAGCGCGGCATCGGCGAGCTCGACGTGCCGGTGACCTTCGCCGGCGTGACCTTCCGCTCGGGTGAATACGTATATGCCGACAACAATGGCGTGCTGGTTTCGCCAAGCCCGCTGAAAATGCCGGAGTGATGCGCCGCACGCGCTGATGGAGCTTTGATGTTCGAGGAAGACAACGCGCAGTGGGGGCTGGTGCATGCCCTGGTGCTCGATGGCAAAGGCGGCGCGCGCTCGATTGCCCGTACCGAACTGGACGACCTGCAACTGCACCCCCAGGAAAGCCTCTGGCTGCACTGGGACCGCAGCCACCCGCAAACCCGTACCTGGCTGCTGCGCGACAGCGGCCTGAGCGAGTTTGCCTGCGATTTGCTGCTGGAAGAAAACACCCGGCCGCGCTTGCTGCCGCTGGTGGATGAACAGTTGTTGCTGTTTTTGCGCGGGGTCAACCTCAATCCGGGCGCCGAACCTGAAGACATGGTTTCGGTACGCATTTTCGCCGAGGCGCAGCGGGTCATCTCGCTGCGCCTGCGGCCGCTGCGGGCCAGCGACGAGATTCTGCAGTTGCTCAGCGAGGGCAGGGGGCCGAAGTCGGCTTCCGAGTTGTTGCTGTTGATGGGAGAACTGCTGACCGAAAAGGTCCAGGGCCTGGTCAGCGACCTGTCCGAACTGGTCGATCTCGAAGAAGAAAAGGTCGAATCCGACGAACGGTACACTCCAGAGCAGGGCAGCCTGCAGCAGATCCGCCGTCGGGCCGCTGGCCTGCGGCGTTTTCTGGCGCCGCAGCGTGAAATCTACGCCCAGCTGTCACGCAGCAAGTGGAGCTGGTTCGCCGATGCCGATGCTGACTACTGGAACGAGTTGAACAACAGCCTGATCCGCTACCTCGAAGAGCTCGAGCTGACCCGCGAGCGGGCCGCGCTGGTGCTTGAGAGCGAGGACCGGCGCCGCAGCGAGCGGATGAACCGGACCATGTACCGCTTCGGCATCATCACCTGTATTTTCCTGCCCATGAGCTTCGTCACCGGGCTGCTCGGCATCAACGTCGGCGGTATTCCGGGGTCGAACAGCCCATATGGCTTCCTGTTCGCCAGCCTGCTGGTGCTGGGCTTGGCGGTGGGGCAGTGGTGGCTGTTCCGACGCTTGCGGTGGGTGTGAATGGCTATTGACCTGTACTGGCCTCTTCGCGGGCAAGCCCACTCCCACAGGTTTCGCACAGATTTATCTTGCAGTGCGGTCACTGTGGGAGCGGGCTTGCCCGCGAAGAATCCAACGCTCGTTCATTTTGAAACATTCGTCCCAAGGCGATGTGTGACCCATCGCTGTGCCATCTCGTCTCTTGCTGATACTGCGCGAGGTGCCCATGCACGATCCGTTTGAAGAATCCCTGCGCGACCTGCTCAAGGCGTCACCGTCCGGCCAGGACCGAGATGACGCCGCCTGCTTGGGTCGTGTGCTGAAAACCGCCAACCGCCAGGTCGGTGCGGGTGATCTGTTCAGCCTGCTTGGCCGTTGGAGCCAGGCGCTGCTGATTGCCGTCAACAATGGCTCGGCGCATGTTGCGCCCGTGCGTAGAAACTCTACCCGCAACGCTGCCAGCGGCAGCAAAGCAGATAAGGCCGATTGAATATGGAACTGGATCTCTGGACCCAAAGCCTGGTCACTGCCATGACGGCCCTTTGGACCAAGGTGGCGAACTTCATCCCTAACCTGTTCGGCGCGCTGGTGGTGGTGCTGCTCGGTTTCGTGGTGGCCAAGCTGCTTGATGCGCTGCTCTCCAAATTGCTCGCCAAGCTTGGCCTGGACCGCCTGATGGCCGGTACCGGGCTAACCAAGATGTTGAGCCGGGGTGGCATCCAGGTGCCGATATCGACCCTGATCGGCAAGATCGTCTACTGGTTCGTGTTGCTGATCTTCCTCGTCTCGGCCGCTGAATCGCTGGGCCTTGAGCGGGTGTCGGCGACCCTCGACATGCTCGCCCTGTACCTGCCTAAAGTGTTCGGCGCGGCGCTGGTGCTGCTGGCCGGCGTGCTGCTGGCGCAGGTGGCTAATGGCCTGGTTCGCGGTGCAGCCGAAGGCATTGGCCTTGAGTATTCCGCTGGCATTGGGCGTATCACCCAAGGCCTGGTGATCATCATCAGCATCTCGGTGGCCATCAGCCAGCTCGAGGTCAAGACCGACCTGCTGAACCATGTGATCGTCATCGGGCTGATTACCGTTGGTCTGGCCGTTGCCTTGGCCATGGGCCTCGGTAGCCGCGAAATCGCTGGGCAAATTCTGGCCGGCATCTACGTGCGCGAGCTGTACCAAGTCGGCCAGCAGGTGCGGATTGGAGAGGTCGAAGGGCATATCGAGGAAATCGGCACGGTGAAGACGACGCTGTTGACCGATGATGGCGAACTGGTGTCGCTGTCTAACCGCGTGTTGCTTGAGCAGCGTGTCAATAGCCGCTAACCGCACAAAAGCTGTTAATGTATGCCGCCGCGAAATCGACCCCACGGGGTCGAGCGGCGACATTGACCTGACTGTCGGCCAGATCCGTTTTGAATAAAGTTCATTCGCCGCCCATGCGTTATGACCCCCGCGAGCTCACCGACGAAGAGTTGGTGGCGCGTTCGCATGAGGAGCTGTACCACGTTACCCGCGCCTATGAGGAGCTCATGCGGCGCTACCAGCGGACCCTGTTCAACGTCTGTGCACGTTATTTGGGGAACGACCGGGATGCCGACGATGTCTGTCAGGAAGTGATGCTGAAAGTGCTATACGGGCTGAAAAACTTCGAAGGTAAATCGAAGTTCAAGACCTGGCTCTACAGCATCACCTACAACGAGTGCATTACCCAGTACCGCAAGGAGCGACGCAAACGTCGGTTGATGGATGCCTTGAGTCTGGACCCTATTGAAGAGGCGTCCGAAGACAAGGCACCCAAACCCGAAGAAAAAGGCGGGCTGGACAAATGGCTCGTGCATGTGAACCCGATCGATCGGGAAATCCTGGTGCTGCGATTTGTCGCGGAGCTGGAATTTCAGGAAATCGCGGATATCATGCACATGGGCCTGAGCGCGACGAAAATGCGTTACAAGCGCGCGCTAGACAAGCTTCGAGAGAAATTTCACGGGCTGGATGAAACTTAAGCGCGTGCAATAATCTCTAACGAATCGGCGAGTTCTGCTAGACTAGCCGTCGAGTTGTCCCCCTTGTTGTTGGTGGGACTGCTTAACTATCACCAGATGGGGATTTAACGGATGAAATTGAAAAACACCTTGGGCTTGGCCATTGGCTCGCTCGTAGCCGCTACTTCGTTCGGCGTTCTGGCTCAAGGCCAAGGCGCAGTCGAAATCGAAGGTAACGTTACCAAGCAGTACTACGACAGCGAGCGTAACTTCAAGAACGACGGCACCAATCCTGGTGTTCGCCTCGGTTACTTCCTGACCGACGACGTCTCCCTGGACCTGGGCTACAACGAGACTCACAACGCTCGTGGTGAAGTCTTCAACAAAGACATCAAAGGTTCCAAAGCCAAGCTCGACGCTACCTACCACTTCGGTACCGTAGGCGATGCTCTGCGTCCGTACGTTTCTGCTGGTTTCGCTCACGAGAGCCTGGGCCAAGCTACCCGTAGCGGCCGCGACCACTCCACCTTCGCCAACGTTGGCGCTGGCGCCAAGTGGTACATCACCGACATGTTCTTCGCCCGTGCTGGCGTTGAAGCCATGTACAACATCGACAACGGCAACACCGAGTGGGGCCCATCCGTTGGTGTTGGTCTGAACTTCGGTGGCAGCGGTGGCAAAGTTGCTCCAGCTCCGGCTCCAGTAGCTGAAGTCTGCTCCGACAGCGACAATGACGGCGTGTGCGACAACGTCGACAAGTGCCCAGACACCCCGGCCAACGTTACCGTTGACGCCGACGGCTGCCCGGCTGTTGCCGAAGTCGTTCGTGTTGAGCTGGACGTCAAGTTCGACTTCGACAAGTCGGTCGTCAAGCCAAACAGCTACGGCGACATCAAGAACCTGGCTGACTTCATGAAGCAGTACCCACAAACCACCACCGTGGTTGAAGGTCACACTGACTCCGTAGGTCCAGACGCTTACAACCAGAAGCTGTCCGAGCGTCGTGCCAACGCTGTTAAGCAAGTCCTGACCCAGCAGTACGGCGTAGAATCGAGCCGTGTTGACTCGGTTGGCTACGGTGAGACCCGTCCGGTTGCTGACAACGCCACCGAAGAAGGTCGCGCTGTTAACCGTCGCGTTGAAGCGCAAGTAGAAGCCCAAGCCAAGTAATTGGTTCGATGCTTCATGAAAAACCCGGCCTCGGCCGGGTTTTTCTTTGCCTGCGATTTAATGGGTGCTGGCTTGCCAGCGAAGAGGCCAGCACAAGCAACACGCCGCTAGCCAGCGGCTGACCATTCCATCAGCTGTGCCTGAGCAACCCCAACCACCTCGCCAATCACCAGAATTGCCGGGCTGCAGAGCCCGAATGCCCGCGCATCGTCAACCATCCCCTGCACATCACTGCGGCACTCACGCTGCTGCGGCAATGACGCATTCTCGATCATCGCCACCGGCATATGGGGCGCCATGCCACCTTGCAGCAGCCCTTGGCGAATTTGCTCCAGCCGCGCAACACCCATGTACACCACCAGCGTCGTACCACCCAGCGCCAGCGCCGCCCAGTTCAGTTCGCTGTCATCCTGGGTATGTGCGGTTACCAGCGTCACGCCGCGGCTCACCCCGCGAGACGTCAGTGATATGCCGCATTGCGTCGCCCCCGCCAAGCCTGCCGTGATGCCGTTGACCAGCTCGACCTCGATGCCATGGCCTTGCAGCCAGGCGGCTTCTTCGCCACCCCGGCCGAAGATGCACGGGTCGCCGCCCTTGAGGCGTACCACGCATCGCCCCTGGCGCGCATGGCGCAACATCAGGCGCTGGATGAAGGCCTGCGGCGTGGAGCGGCAGCCACCGCGCTTGCCTACGGCAATCACCCGTGCCTGCGGGCAATGCTCCAGCACGGCGGGGTTCACCAGGTCGTCGATCATCACCACCTGGGCGTGCTGCAGTGCACGCACGGCCTTGAGGGTCAGCAGTTCGGGGTCACCAGGGCCAGCACCGACCAGCCAGACTTTTGCATTCATCAACGTTTCCTCATCGGCAAGGCGGCTCAGCCTTTGAGCAGGGTGAGCAGCAGTATCAGGTTACACAGCAGGGACAGCAGGGCCAGGGTGCGCCAGACTTTCAGCGGTTCGCGCTCCAGCAGCGGCCGGGGGCGATTGGGCGCATCCTGGCGGTCGCCGCGTTCGAGCAGCAGCAACCAGTGTTCAGCGGTTTCAAAGCGGTGCGCCGGATCGGCCGCCACCGCTTGCAGCAGGTTGTGCTGCAACCATTCCGGCAGGTCAGGGCGATAGCGCGAGGCATTGACCGGCTGGCCGAAGCGTGGCCGCTGGAACGGCTCCACTTCGCCATAGGGGTAGTGCCCGGTCAGCAGGTGGTAGAGCGTCACGCCGGCGGCATAGAGGTCTTGCCGCGGGCTGGGGGGCTGGCCTTCGAAGGCTTCCGGGGCGATGAAGGAGGGCGTGCCGGGCAGCTCGTGCTGCGGGTCTTCGGACAGACCAGGGCAGTAGGCCAAACCGAAGTCCAGCAGGCGCAGTTGGCCATCGGCGCCCAGGTGCAGGTTTTCTGGCTTGATGTCGCGGTGCAGCAAGTTGCGCCGATGCAGCACGCCGACGGCTTGCAGCAGTTGACGGGCCATTTCCAGCCACTGCGCCAGCGGCAGCGGCCCGTGCTCGTTGAGCAGCGCCGAAAGGCTTTGGCCGGGGTATTCGCGCATCACGTAGTACAGGTGCTGGCGCTGGCTGGCGACGTGCAGTTCAGGGAAGTGCCGCCCGGCCACCCGGCGCAGGAACCACTCTTCCATCAGCAGCCCTTGCGCCGCCCCGGGCTCCTGCTCGCGGGCAGCGGGCAGGGTCTTGAGCAGCCATGCGTGGCCGTGGCCGTCGCGTGCCCGGTACAGCAGGGATTGGCGGCTGTGCGAGAGCAGCGTCTCGATCTGCCAGCCATCGATCACTTGGCCTTCGCGAAGGGGGCCGGGCACAGGCCACTGCTGCAGCTGTGCCAAGGTATCGCCCAGGTTGGTCGGCCCCAGTTGTTCAACCTGCACCAACAAGGCGCTGGCGTTGTCCTGGCTGCCATTGAGGTGGGCGCTGGCAACCAGAGTGTCGGCCGCCTGTTGCAGGTCGGGCTGCTCGCGCAAGACCGACTGGATGTGCTGGTCACCCAGGCTGGCCCAGACCCCATCGCTCAAGAGCACGAAGCACTCGCCTGCCTGCAGTTCGCCTTCCAGGTAATCGACCAACAGGTGCTGGTCCAGCCCTAGTGCGCGTTTGAGCACATGCTGCATGCCCGGTTGATCCCACACGTGGTCTTCGCTCAGGCACTGCAGGCGGCCGTGGTGCCAGCGGTAGACGCGGCAGTCGCCGACATGCGCCAGGGTAAAGCGCCGACCGCGCAGCACCAGTGCGCTGAGTGTGGTCAACAGCGGCTGGCCGCTGCCCTGGGCGCGCAGCCAGCGGTTCTGCGCCAGCAGCAGGCGGTCCAGCGCCTGTGCCACGCTCCAGGTGGCGGGCGTGGCGTAGTAGTCCAAGGCCAGCGCCTGCAGGCTGGCCCGTGCGGCCAGGCCGCCATCGGCGCATTGGCTGACACCGTCGGCGAGGGCGAACAGGTAGCCCTTGCTGGCGGCCAGCTCCGGCGCCGGGGTGACCAGGCGCAGGGCATCCTGGTTTTCCGCGCGGGGGCCGGTGGCGCTGGCGTGGGCAAAGCTCAGTTGCAGGCTCATGGGGGCGCCTCAGACCCGCGCCGCGGTCACGGCAGCCGAGCCCCAAGTGGTGCGCCAGCGCTGCTTGACGCCATGCAGGCCGAACCAGGCCAGCAAGCCGAGGCTGGCGAACAGCCACAGCCCCAATTGATAGTCGCCGGTGTGTTGCTTGATGGTGCCAAGGCCCGCGGCCAGCAGGAAGCCGCCGATGCCACCGGCCATGCCGATCAGCCCGGTCATTACCCCGATTTCCTGGCGGAAACGTTGTGGCACCAACTGGAACACGGCGCCATTGCCAGCGCCCAGGCCGAGCATGGCGCTGACGAACAGCGCCAGCGCCGCCGCCGCGCTGGGCAAGTTGAAGCCTACGGCCGCGATGCAGATGGCGGCCACGCTGTACATGCCCAACAGGGTGCGAATGCCGCCAAAGCGATCGGCCAGAGCGCCGCCGAGCGGGCGCATCAGGCTACCGGCAAACACGCAGGCGGCTGTGTAGTAGCCGGCGGTAACCGGGCTCAGGCCATACTGGTCGCTGAAGTAGCCGGGCAGGGCACTGGCCAGGCCGATGAAGCCGCCGAAGGTAACGCTGTAGAAGAACATGAACCACCAGCTGTCGCGGTCACCGAGGGCCTTGAGGTAGTCGGCCATGGCTTTGCGCTTGGGCCGCTCGGGCGCGTTGCGTGCCAGCAGCGCGAACACCACCAGGGTCAGCGACAGCGGGATCAGGGCGAAGCCGAACACGTTGTTCCAGCCAAAGCCTGCAGCCAAGGCGGGAGCCAGCAACGCGGCGAACACCGTGCCGGAGTTGCCGGCCCCGGCGATGCCCATGGCCTTGCCTTGGTGCTGCGGCGGGTACCACTGCGAGGCCAGCGGTAGCGAAACCGCGAACGAGGCGCCGGCAAAGCCGAGGAACACCCCTAGCAGCAAGGCCTGCTCATAACTGTGCACGCCCAGGTACCACGCGCCAGCCAGGGCGATGATGACGATCACCTGGCCGATCAGGCCGGCGGTCTTGGGCGAGAGGCGGTCAACCAGCAGCCCCATCGCAAAGCGCAATATTGCGCCGGCCAGGATCGGCGTAGCCACCATCAGGCCCCGTTGCTGTGCACTCAACTGCAGGTCGGCAGCGATTTGCACCGCCAGTGGGCCGAGCAGGTACCAGACCATGAAGCTCAGGTCGAAATACAGGAACGCGGCGAACAGCGTGGGCACATGCCCGGATTTCCAGAAGCTGGTACTCATTGAACACCTCACTCGGCAAAGCAACGGAACGAAAAAGACGCCGCTACCCGGTCCACGGCTGTGGAAGGGTGAGCGACGTCTTTGTCGGGATTTAAGTGGGGCAACCGCCGTTGGCTACCGGTGATGTTTGTTCAGCAAGAGATGGGCCAAGAATTGGCTGGGACTGTCTTTAGATTTTTGGCGCCTGTCAGATCGAGCGCCGCCCGCGCGGCGCATCGCGAGCTTTGCTCGCTCCTACGTTTGTTTTTGGCCAGTAACACCTGCTATGGACGCACGCGACCCCTCGTTTTTACGACGCGATATCGCGTAATGCGCCAAGGCGTTTGCGCGCAAATGGCGCAGGAATAATTGGCCCGAAACAAACGTAGGAGCGAGCAAAGCTCGCGATGCGCCGCGCGGGCGGCGCTCGATCTGACAGGCCCCAAAAATCTCATGTCGAGCACATCAACCCAGCATCTCGTGCATGGCGATGATCTGCTCGGCCACCTGGATCAGCTTCTGCTGGCGGCTCATGGCCTGGCGGCGCATCAGGGTGTAGGCCTGCTCTTCGTTGCAGTCTTTCATCTTCATCAGCAGGCCCTTGGCCTGTTCGATCCGCTTGCGTTCGGCCAGTTGCTGGTCACGCGCCAGCAACTGCGCCCTGAGGGCCTGGTCGCTCTCGAAGCGGGCCATGGCCACATCCAGAATCGGCTGCAAACGCGCAGCATGGATGCCCTCGACGATATAGGCGCTGACCCCCGCCTGGATCGCCTGGCGCATCACGCCGGGGTCGTGCTCGTCGGTAAACAGCACGATAGGCCGCGGTCGGTCGCGGCTGACCAGTACCACGTGTTCCATCACGTCGCGGTCCGGTGAGTCGGTATCGATCAACACGACGTCCGGATGCACCGTTTCGACGCAGGCGGGCAAATCGATGGTCAGGCCAGGGGCTTCGATCACGTCGAAACCGGCCTCGCTCAAGGCGGCCTTGAGCCGGCCCAGTTTGTTTTGAGTGTCGTCAATCAGCAGGATACGCAGCATGTTCATCCCCCTCACAGGCCAACGCGGGCTTCGGGTGTGTCGCCCAAGGCGTTCAGGCTGAAGCTGCGGGCGTAGCCGTAGGGGTCGCTGCCGTCCCAGCGGGTACCGTCGATCAGCAGGCTGCTTCGCATCGGTTGCTCAAGGCACGCTATGCCTAGGGCGTCTGCCGCTTCGTGGTAAAGCGCCAGTTGCTGAACCTGGCTGGCCACGCCGAGGTAGTCGGGGTCGTCTCGCAGTAACCCCCAGCGGCGGAACTGGGTCATGAACCACATGCCGTCGGACAAATACGGCAGGTTGGCCCGGCCCTGGTCGAACAGGCGCAAAGCGTGGGGGTCTTGCCACTGGTTGCCCAGCCCGTCTTGGTAGTCACCCAGCAGGCGGGGCTCGATAGTGCTCGTCGGCGTGTCCAGGTAAGCACTGCCGCTGAGCAACTGCGCGGCGCTGCGGCGGTTCTCGGGGCTTTGCTCGATGAAGCGGCTGGCTGCGAGGATCGCCTTGATCAGGGCGCGGGCGCTGTTGGGGTACTGCTCGGCGAAGGCGCGGGCGCAAGCGAGCACCTTTTCCGGGTGGTCTGGCCAGATCGACTGGCTGGTTGCCAGGGTAAAGCCCTGGCCCTTGGCGACGGCATCCGCCGCCCAAGGTTCGCCTGCACAAAACCCGTCGATGCGGCCAGCCTGGATATGCGCGGCCATCTGCGCGGGCGGCACCACCACGCTGTCGACATCGCGCAGCGGGTGGATGCCCTGGCTCGCCAGCCAGTAGTACAACCACATGGCGTGGGTGCCGGTGGGGAAGGTCTGGGCAAAGGTCAGGCGTGCGCCCTGCTGGTGCACCAGGCGCGCCAATGCCTCAGGGCTGGTCACGCCTTTGCGTTGCAAAGCCGGGGACAGGTTGATGGCCTGGGCATTCTGGTTCAGCCCCATGAGTACAGCCATGTCGCTGGCGGGCACACCGCCAATGCCCAGGTGCACGGCATAGGCCAGGCCATACAGGCAGTGCGCGGCATCCAGTTCGCCGCTGACCAGTTTGTCGCGCAGCCCCGCCCAAGAGCCCTGGCGCTTGAGGTTGAGGGTCAGGCCGTTTTGCTGGGCAAAGCCCTGGGTGGCGGCGACCACCACCGAGGCGCAGTCGGTCAGGGCCATGAAGCCAATGTTCAGGCTGGTTTTTTCCGGTGCGTCGCTGCCGTTGACCCAGGCCAGGGGCGTTGCTCGGGGTGCTGTGTTCACAAGGATCCTCGCCCGTACTGAAAAGGCAGTGTGTGGTGAGCGAAGCAACGCATGTGCCAAGCGGCCCGAGGATTTACTGTCATGCCAGCCGTGCGCTGGCTATAATCGCCCCCTCATTCACCCCGAGCCTTGCCCGCCCATGTATACCCTGGCCCGCCAGCTGCTGTTCAAGCTTTCCCCGGAAACCTCCCACGACCTGTCCCTGGACCTGATCGGTGCCGGTGGCCGTCTCGGCCTCAATGGCATGCTGTGCAAACAGCCGGCGGCGTTGCCGGTGTCGGTCATGGGCTTGAACTTTGCCAACCCGGTGGGCCTCGCCGCTGGCCTGGACAAGAACGGCGCGGCAATCGACGGCTTCGCCCAACTGGGCTTCGGCTTCGTCGAGATCGGTACCGTCACACCGCGCCCGCAACCCGGCAACCCGAAGCCGCGGATCTTCCGTCTGCCAGAGGCAACGGCGATCATCAACCGCATGGGCTTCAACAACCTGGGCGTCGATCACCTGCTCGAACGCGTGCGGGCATCGCGCTACAACGGCGTACTGGGCATCAACATCGGCAAGAACTTCGACACTCCGGTCGAGCGGGCGGTCGATGACTACCTGATCTGCCTGGACAAGGTCTACACCGAAGCCACCTACATCACCGTCAATGTCAGCTCGCCGAACACACCGGGCCTGCGCAGCCTGCAGTTTGGTGACTCGCTGAAGCAGTTGCTCGATGCCTTGGCCGAGCGCCGTGAGCAGTTGGCAGTCACGCACGGCAAGCGCGTGCCCTTGGCGATCAAGATTGCCCCCGACATGAGCGACGAAGAAACCGCACTGGTGGCTGCTGCGCTGATGGAGTCGGGCATGGACGCGGTGATCGCCACCAACACCACCCTGAGCCGCGAAGGCGTCGAGCACTTGCCTTATGGCGGCGAAGCCGGTGGTTTGTCGGGTGCGCCGGTGCTTGAGAAGAGCACCCACACGGTGAAGGTGTTGGCCGGTGAGCTGGGCGGCAAGCTGCCGATCATTGCGGCGGGTGGCATTACCGAGGGGCGTCACGCCGCCGAGAAAATCGCTGCGGGTGCCAGCCTGGTACAGATTTACTCGGGCTTCATTTATAAGGGGCCGGCGCTGATTCGCGAATCGGTCGATGCGATTGCCGCTCTGCCTCGCGCATAAATCGCGGGCATAAAAAGGGCCCCATCAAGGGGCCCCTGGGCCGAAGCCCGCCGCCCGGATGGGGCGCGCATGGTGACTCGAATTCAGTGTCCTCGTTCAGCCAAAGGCGTGATTTTCGGAGAGCCTGTGGATGCCAGCGATGCCTGTTTCACCGGCGCACCTCGCATCGAAACCTTCTCGCCAGCCATTGTTCCAGTTGAATTGTTTTTCACCCTCGTAGGGGCAAAGCTCCTTGGATTTACCGGCGATCCCGTACAGGAAACCACGTTTATATGCTCTTTCCAACGGATCACGCTTAAGTCTTCTCATAGGGTGCTGCCCTCACTTGTTGACTGTAATGTCCCGTCGGCCTCTCCGAGGCCGGGCAGAATCGTTCTGCCGGTATGCGCTCGCTGCCGGCGTGGCGAGCGGAAGGTGCCGCCTCGTTGCGAAGCGGCCTGAGACCAGTTCTAACGAATGCGCGTCACAGTGTGAATGATCGATTTGTCATAAGGACGTAACGTTTCTAAGGGTGAAGGGATAAGTAAATAAATGCGACTCAACCTTATTTGTCGCTGAGCCCGCAATGATCGGGGTTTGCCGATCATTGACGTCATTTCGCCAGCGTCGCTGCGCGATGACAGAATTATTTTGAAATGCGACGAAGGGTCACATCGGCCCGTGGATCGCTCGAATTTTTAATACTGCCTGATGATCTAAGCTGTCTTTGCCCCTGGCGAAGTGCTGGTCGGTCAGGCGGCCCGGTCGTTGCGCTGCGCAATTGCGCGCAGGCAATGGCCACTCGGATGCCTGCTGGAAGGGTGTTCGGGCAAACATCGCGGGGCGATGCGTCGCCTCGTCAGTCAAATAGCCCAAGGCTCTGGAATACTCATGTCGGACCGTTTCGAAATTTACCTCACCTGCCCCAAAGGCCTGGAAGGCCTGCTCGCTGAAGAGGCCAAGGGCCTCGGCCTCGATGAAGTGCGTGAGCACACCTCGGCCATTCGCGGCGCCGCCGACATGGAAACCGCCTACCGCCTGTGCCTGTGGTCGCGCCTGGCGAACCGGGTGTTGCTGGTTCTCAAGCGCTTCAACATGAAGAACGCCGACGACCTCTACGACGGGGTCAACGCGGTTGACTGGGCAGACCACCTGGCGGCCGACGGCACCCTTGCGGTGGAATTCAGTGGCCATGGCTCGGGCATCGACAACACCCACTTCGGTGCGCTCAAGGTCAAGGACGCCATCGTCGACAAGCTGCGCAACCGCGAAGGCCTGCGCCCATCGGTGGAAAAGATCGACCCCGATGTGCGCGTGCACCTGCGCCTGGACCGTGGCGAGGCGATTCTCTCGCTCGACCTGTCTGGCCACAGCCTGCATCAGCGCGGCTATCGCCTGCAGCAAGGCGCCGCGCCGCTCAAGGAAAACCTCGCGGCAGCGGTGCTGATCCGCGCCGGCTGGCCACGCATCGCTGCCGAAGGCGGCGCCCTGGCCGACCCGATGTGCGGTGTGGGTACCTTCCTGGTCGAAGCCGCCATGATCGCCGCCGACATCGCCCCTAACCTCAAGCGCGAATGCTGGGGCTTCAGCGCCTGGCTTGGCCATGTGCCGGCACTGTGGCGCAAGGTTCACGACGAGGCGCAAGCGCGTGCGCAGGCCGGTTTGGCCAAGCCACCGCTGTGGATCCGTGGCTACGAGGCCGACCCGCGGCTGATCCAGCCCGGGCGCAACAACGTCGAGCGTGCGGGCCTGAGCGACTGGGTCAAGATCTACCAGGGCGAGGTCAGCACCTTCGAGCCGCGGCCTGACCAGAACCAGAAAGGCCTGGTGATCAGCAACCCGCCATACGGCGAGCGTCTGGGTGACGAAGCCAGCCTGTTGTACCTCTACCAGAACCTTGGCGAGCGTCTGCGCCAAGCGTGCATGGGCTGGGAAGCCGCGGTGTTCACCGGGGCGCCGGAGCTGGGCAAGCGCATGGGCATTCGCAGCCACAAGCAATACGCCTTCTGGAACGGTGCATTGCCGTGCAAGCTGCTGTTGTTCAAGGTGCAGCCTGACCAGTTTGTGACTGGCGAGCGCCGTGACGCCCAAGCTGAACCCGCCGATGCCCGTCGTCAGGAGCCGCAGGCCAGTGAACCGGCGCGTTTGTCGGAAGGCGCGCAGATGTTCGCCAACCGCCTGCAGAAGAACCTCAAGCAACTGGGCAAGTGGGCCCGTCGCGAGCAGGTCGACTGCTACCGCCTGTACGATGCCGACATGCCCGAGTACGCCCTGGCAGTCGACCTTTACCACGACTGGGTGCACGTGCAGGAGTACGCCGCGCCACGCTCGATCGACCCGGAAAAGGCCCAGGCGCGCCTGCTCGATGCACTGGCGGCGATCCCGCAGGCGTTGGGTATTTCCCCTCAGCGCGTGGTGCTCAAACGCCGTGAGCGGCAGAGCGGCACCCGCCAGTACGAGCGCCAAGCCACCGAAGGGCGCTTCCAGGAAGTCAACGAAGGCGGCGTCAAGCTGCTGGTCAACCTCACCGACTACCTCGACACCGGCTTGTTCCTCGACCATCGCCCGATGCGCATGCGCATCCAGCGCGAGGCCGCCGGCAAGCACTTCCTCAACCTGTTCTGCTACACCGCCACGGCCACTGTGCATGCGGCCAAGGGCGGTGCTCGCAGCACCACCAGCGTCGACCTGTCGAAAACCTACCTGGACTGGGCGCGGCGCAACCTTGCGCTCAACGGCTTCTCTGAGCGTAACCGCCTGGAGCAGGGCGATGTGATGGCCTGGCTGGAAGCCAACCGTGACAGCTATGACTTGATCTTCATCGACCCGCCGACCTTCTCCAACTCCAAGCGTATGGAAGGGGTGTTCGACGTTCAGCGTGACCATGTGCAGCTGCTCGACCTGGCGATGGCGCGCCTGGCGCCGGGTGGCGTGCTGTATTTCTCCAACAACTTCCGCAAGTTCCAGCTCGATGAGCACCTGATGGCGCGCTACGCGGTGGAGGAAATCAGCGCCCAGACCCTGGACCCGGACTTCGCCCGCAACAACCGCATTCATCGGGCGTGGCGCCTGCAATTGCGTTGAGGCGACGAGGTACATTGCGCAGCTAGTGGCCAATAGCTATAACTGATGCCAGGGCAAGATAATCCGCAGGACGCTGACGTGACGAGATGGGTGTATGTCCAAGTTTGGCGTGCGTGCGAGGTTGCTTGGCCTGTGCACCGAAGGCGTGTCCGCGTGGGCGGTGGCGCTGGTGGCATTGGTGGCCGGCTGCCTGTTGTCGGCCATCCTGGCCCTTGCCGCGCAGGCGTTCTACAAGCAGCAGTTGCGCCAGCGCTTCGAGTTGCTGGCCAGCGAGCGCTTCAGCCGCATCGCTGAGCGCTTTGACGATCAGCAGCAGCGCCTGGACGGGCTGCGGCGGTTTTTCAGCTTCTCCAACGAGGTTACCCCCCGCGAATTCGAGGGCTACGCACGGCCCTTGTTGCGCCGCACCCTGGCTTACGCTTGGGCGCCGCGGGTCGAGGCCGCGCAGCGCGCCGAATTCGAGCACAGCACCGCTACCTGGTTGGGCCAGAACTATGTGATCCGCGATCAGGATGCACAGGGCGCTTGGCAACCGGCGCCCCTGCGTGATCACTACTTTCCTGTGCGCTTCACCCAGTCGACAGACGCGCCTGCGCTTCCTTACGGGCTTGACCTGGCTGGCAAAGGTGCGCCGCAGGCCACCCTGGCGCGTGCGTTGGAACCTGGCAGCATGGCGGTGTCGGAGCCTCTGGCCATATCGGAGACTGGCGCTGTTCGGCCGGCAGCGGATGCACGCGGCCTGTTGATGGTGGCACCGGTGTTCTCCGACGCCGCCCCCCAAGGCGCGGCGGTGGGCTATGTGATGGCGTTGCTCAACCTGCGCGATCTCATCAGCGATGGCCTGCCGGCGGCGGCCGATGACAACCTGGTCGTGCGTATCGAAGACCCGTCCGGGCTGAAAGGACCTGAAGTGGTGTTCGACTCACGAAATGAGGCCGCGCCCCTGGCCCTGGCCAGCAGCCAGTTGTTGTACTTGGCCGATCACCCTTTCCAGTTGCTCATTCGGCCGAGCCAGGCTTTTCTGAAGGCCAATCACTCTTCGGCTGCACTGACCGTCGGCCTGTTGGGTGGGCTGTTGAGCGTGCTGCTCAGTGCCTTGCTCTACAACCTGTTCAGCCAGCGCCAGCGCGCCTTGACCCTGGTCGAGCAGCGCACGGCCGAACTGCGGGTCAGCGAGCAGTCCTTGCGCGGCACCCACAACCAGTTGCGCAGCGTGCTTGATGCAGCGACCCAGGTGGCGATCATCGCCACCAACCTCAAGGGGGTGGTCAGCACCTTCAATGCCGGTGCCGAGCGCATGCTCGGCTATTCGGCCAACGAGGCGATCGGCCATTTGCGCCTCGAGGACCTGGTGTTGCCCGACGAACTCAGCCAGCGCGCCCACGCCTTGAGCTTGCGCTACGGGCGCCACATTGCCGGCGGCCAGGCCATGTTTGCCGAAACGGTGCAGGAAAGGGGTGAAGAGCCTGGCGAGTGGACCTTGGTACGCACCGATGGCAGTCACCTTGTGGCCAACATGCTGGTCACCGCCATGCTCGATGAACAAGGGTTGTGGGTTGGCTACCTGGCCATCTGCATCGACGTCACCGAGCGGCGCCGGGTGCACGAGGCGCTGGCCGCGCGTGACCGGCTGCTGGAAAAACTCAGTGCCGAAGTGCCGGGCGGCATCTACCAGTACCGCCTGGATGCCAATGGCCATTCCTGCTTCCCGTATGCCAGCAAAGGCCTCTACGACATTTATGAGGTCGACCTGCAGCAGTTGCGTGAGGATGCCACGGTGGTGTTCGAGCGCATTCATCCCGATGACCTGGAGCGCGTGCGCCGTTCGGTGGGCTATTCCGCCGCCCACCTTACGCCGTGGCGCGAAGAATACCGGGTGTGCCTGCCGCAGGCGGGGTTGCGCTGGGTGCGTGGCGAGGCGACCCCGGAGGTGGGTGAGGCGGGATGTACCTTGTGGCATGGCTACCTGACCGACATCTCCGACCTCAAGGGGGTGGAGGAGGAGTTGCGTGCCCTGTCGGTGACCGATTCACTGACCGGTATCCATAACCGGCGCTATTTCCAGGAGCGGCTCAAGGCCGAGCTGGACCGCGCCCAGCGCGATGGCCTGGCGCTGGCGGTGATCATGCTCGATATCGATCACTTCAAGCGCATCAACGACCAGTTCGGCCATGCGGTGGGCGACCTGGTGCTGCGCAGCCTGTGCCAGCGCATCGGCCATCGCCTGCGGCGAACCGACGTGTTCTGCCGGTTGGGAGGGGAAGAGTTCATGGTGCTGTGCCCAGGCAGCGATGCCGAGCAGGCGCGGTTGCTGGCGCTTGAGCTGTGGCAAAGCGTGCGCAACGTCCCGATCGAGGGCGTGGGCGAGGTCACGGCGAGCTTTGGTGTGGCGGGCTGGCGGCCAGGGGAGGGGGCTGACGCGTTGCTGTTGCGGGCGGATGCCGGGGTGTATGCGGCCAAGCAGGCAGGACGGGACCGGGTCGAAGCGGAGTTGACCTGAGCGTCGTGTAGGAGCGGCCTTGCGTCGCGAAAGGGCCGCAACGCGGCCCCCGCACTTAATGTGTTAAGAGTGGGATCAAGGGGGCCGCTGCGCAGCCCTTTCGCGACCCAAGGCCGCTCCTACCCTCAGTTGGCCGCAGCGCTCGCACCCAGCTTCGGCTGGCGATACAGGTCCAATAGCACCTGGTCCAGCACCTGCGATGCCCCCCACGGTTTCGGGTCGTTCAAAATCGCCGCCACTGCCCAGGTATGCCCATTGCTATCACGGCTGAATCCCGCGATGGCGCGCACGGTGTTCAACGTGCCGGTCTTGATATGGCCTTCACCGGTCATTGCCGTACGTTTCAGGCGCTTGCGCATGGTGCCGTCCATGCCCACCAGCGGCATCGAACTGATGAACTCGGCGGAGTAGGGGCTCTTCCAAGCGGCCTGGAGCAGCGCCGCCATCTCGCGGGTGCTGACCCGCTCGGCGCGCGACAGGCCAGAGCCGTTTTCCATCACCAGGTGTGGCGCGGTGATGCCCTTTTTCGCCAACCACTGACGCACTACACGTTGCGCCGCGCGGGCGTCATCGCCATCGGCATCGGTACGGAACTGCGCGCCCAGGCTGAGGAACAGCTGCTGGGCCATGGTGTTGTTGCTGTATTTGTTGATGTCGCGGATCACTTCCACCAGATCAGGCGAGAAGGCCCGTGCCAGCAGGCGTGCGCTCTTCGGGACGTTCTCGACGCGGTCGCTGCCCTGAATGCTGCCACCCAGCTCGTTCCAGATCGCCCGCACGGCACCGGCGGCGTAGGCCGGGTGATCGAGCAGCGACAGATAGGTCTGCGAGTTGCAGCCATCACCCAGCTGGCCGCTGACCACCACGCTGACACCATCGGCCTGTTGCACAGGGTTGTAGCGCACGTCACCGGTGCACTGCTTGGACGCCACGGCTTTGACCTGGTTGTCGATGCGGATGTTGGCAATCGGCGGTTCGACCGCGATCGTCACCTTGCCACCATCGTTGCGGGCAACGAAGCGCAGTGCCTTGAGGTTGACCAGCAGTGAGTCGGGTTTGACCAGGAAGGGCTTGTTGACGTCACCGCCGTCATCGTTGAACTGCGGCAGGTTAGGCTGCACGAAGTGGCTACGGTCCAGCACCAGGTCACCGGTGATGGTGCGCACGCCGTTGGCGCGCAGGTCACGCATCAGCAGCCAAAGTTTTTCCATGTTCAGCTTCGGGTCGCCGCCACCTTTGAGGTACAGGTTGCCGTTGAGCACACCGTTGCTCAGGGTGCCGTCGGTGTAGAACTCGGTCTTCCACTGGAAGGTCGGCCCGAGCAGTTCCAGAGCCGCGTAGGTGGTGACCAGTTTCATGGTCGAGGCCGGGTTCACCGACACATCGGCATTGAACACCGTCGCCGTGCCAGGCCCATCCAGCGGCAGCATCACCAGCGACAGCGCGGTGTCCTGCAATTTGTTGGCTTTCAGCGCCTGCTGCACCTTGGGCGGCAGGCTGGTATTGACGGCGGCGGCCTGGCTAGGCAAGGCGAAGGGCAGCAGCAGGCCGGCTAGAACGAGGGGACGGAGCGTTTTGATCATATTCAGTAAATACCCTGCGGCGAGGGAAAAGGACATTGGGGCTGTAAGAGATGATGGCCCCAGAACGTAATAGAACGCGCATTATGCCCCAAGCGTAGCCACGATGGGCCACGTTCGACGGAAAACGCCACCCACAAAAAAGGCCACCGCAAAGGGTGGCCTTTTCAGCGTTCAAGCCGCTGGGTACCGCGCAGGTATCACTCAGCCGCGTTGATCGGCTTGTCCGGATACCAGGCGTCGAGCAGTGGGCTGACTTCGATCTTGGTCAGTTCGCCACGGCCTTTGAGCCAGGCTTCGACGGCAGCGCGTTGTTCTTCGCTGACCGAACCGCGTTTGGCCGAGCACACCAGGCCGAAATCGTCACCGCCTACGTAGTCGAGGCCATTGGCGTCCATGGCTTCTTCCAGGAAGGCATCGAGGAATGCATCGATTGCCTGGTCATCCAGATCTTCCTTGAAGTCCAGGTTCAGCTCGAAGCCCAATTCCTGAAACTCGTCGACACACAGCTTTTTGCGCAGGCGACGGGAGCGGTTAGTGGCCATGAAACAATCCTCTTAGGTAATATCGCCGCGCAGTCTACCAGCTTCGGCGTTTGGCTGCCTTCCTGATTGACGTTCGTCGGTGCCTGCAAGCTCTCCCGCCAAGGCCATGTCCACCCGGCGCATGTGCCGCGCCAGCGCCTGACGCCTTAGCTGCCGTTGCGGGGTTGTTAAACCCATGTTTTCCAGCGCCTCGCACGCCGCCATCAGCGGCGTGGCTTCCAGCAGGCGCGCGGCACTGAGAATCTTGTGCGCCTGGTCGGCAACGGCGGTCGCGTCTTCGGGGGGCAGGTCCATCAAGATCATCAGGTCGGTGCGCAGGCTCTGGTGCAGCGCCGTGAGAAAACGCTCGCGGTCCTTTGGGTCCGGCCCGACGATCGCGCCCAGGCCATTCAGATCAAAGGGTTTGCGTCGCCACGGCTGCCGGCTCTGCGGCTTGAGGCCGGCCAGGCGCTGGCTGAGCGTACTCAGGCTGATGGGTTTGAGCAGGCAGTCATCCATGCCGGCATCCAGGCACTTGCGCATGACCTCGGGTTGCGCGTTGGCGGTATAGCCGAGGATGGTGCAGCGCGGTCGCCCGCGTTGCCGTTCTTCAGCGCGTATCGCACTGGCCAGCTGATAGCCGTTCATGTGTGGCATGTTGCAGTCGAGCACCAGCACATCGAAGGTGCCGGCACGCCAGCTGCTCAGGCCTTCGCGGCCATCTCTGGCGCACGTATGGCCAAGGCCCAGGTAGCTCAGCTGCTGGGCCATCAACTGCAGGTTGGCGGGGTGGTCGTCGATCACCAGCACATTCAAGCGTGGATCGGGCACGTCGACGTTCTCGATAACCGGCAGCCCGACCGACACGGCGCTGACGGTTTGCAAAGGCATCTTAAGACGAACCTGGGTGCCAACATCCTCCAGGCTTTTGATCGTCAAGGTGCCGCCCATCATGTCGCAGAGGGTTCGGCAGATGGCCAGCCCAAGCCCGGTCCCTGCGCGGGCACCCGGGCTGTGCGGGTTGGCCTGGATGAAGGGGTTGAACAGGCGCTGCAGGTCATCGGCGTGAATGCCGATGCCGCTGTCACGCACCTCCAGTTCGAGCATCGGGGAGGAGGGCGTGCCTTCGTCATGCAAACAGACGCAGATGCGCACCTGGCCATGCTCGGTAAACTTGATGGCGTTGTTGACCAGGTTGCACAGCACCTGCTTGAAGCGCAGCGGGTCGAGCAATGCATGGCAGCGGGCCGATGGCTCGATGATCACTTCCAGCGCCAGGCCTTTCTGCCGTGCCTGGCCATCGAAAATGCGCCCCACCGACTCGACCAGTGCCGCCAGGTCGACCGGTTCTGGCGCGAGTGACAGGTGCCCGGATTCGATGCGCACGATGTCGAGGATGTCACCAATCAACCCCAACAGGTCCTTGGCCGAGTGATGGGCCAGCTCCAGCGCTGAGCGGTCCACCCGCCCTTGGTCGGCGCGTTTGACGGCCAGCTCCAGCATGCCGATGACCGCGTTCATCGGGGTGCGAATTTCATGGCTGATGGTGGCCAGGAACGTGCTCTTGGCACGGTTGGCATCCTCGGCTTGCTGCTTGGCCTGGCGCAGCTCCAGCACCAGTTGGCGACGGTCACTGATATCGATCCAGCCGCCGATGATGCCTTGTACCTCGCCCAGCGAGTCACGGTACGGCAGTATCCAGTGGTAGATGGTCATTTCCCGGCCTTTGACCCGCAAGGGGCGATCGATGATCAGCGGGGTGCCTGCCGCCATGACCTGCAGGTAGTCAGCGTGGATCTGGCGGGTCTGCTCGCGGTCAGCGAACAGGCTTTCTTCCAGGTGCTTGCCCATGACTTCCTCGTTACAGGCCTGTACAGCCTCCAGGTAACTGTCGTTGCAGCTTTGCAGGCAGCCCTCACGGTCACGCACATACATGGGGTGGGGGGTGCCGTTGAGCAGCGCGCGCATGAACGCCAGCTGGTCGTTCAATGCCCGCTCGGCGCTTTGCCGCTGCCTGATCTGCAGGCGCAGGCGGGCATTCCAGATCAGTGCCAGCAGCAACAGAAGCGCCGTGCCCAGCAGCACTTGCCAGGCAAGCCGGCGAAATTTCTGCCAGGTGCTGTCGTCATGCAAGCTGTAGCCACGCCAGCGGTTATTGATCACCCCCAGTTCTTCCGGCGAAATGCTCAACAGTGCTTTGTCCAGAATCGAGACGAGCGTCGGCGACTGGTCGCTGGCTGCCATGGCGTAGCTGGCAGGCTCGCTGCCGACCGTGGTGCGTATGACCAGGTCGGGGTTGGCGGCCACGGCATGGTTGGCATCGATCAAGGTGGTGATCATGGCATCGACAGCGCCGCTTTTGAGCAAGGCGATGGAATAGAAGGTGCTCTCGGTTTCGATCCGGCCAATGCGCGGATAGCGCGTGGAGAGCATCAGGTCCATCGCGCTGTATCGGGTAATCGCGACCCGTCGGTCCTTCAGCTGTTCCAGGGTGGCGAATTGCCCCTTGTCAGCGAGGCTGACCAGTACATAGACGCTGTCCAGGTAGGGGCGGCTGATTTGCAGGGTCTGCTTGGCTACGCCATCCGTGGTGAGCGCCGCAATCACATCCGCCCGGCCGTCCTTGAGTCGGGCGATCATGTCGGCGATACCGCTGGCACGCTGCACCTCGAAGCGCAGGCCGGTGCGCAGGCGGATGAGCTCCAGCAGGTCGGCAGTGATGCCCCTGAAATAGCCCGAACTGTCGAAGAAGGACACCGGGGCTGCCGTGTCGTCGATCGCCACGCGCATGACGGGGTGGCGTTGCAGCCAGAATTCTTCAGTCTCCGTCAACTGCAGCTTGCGGTCGGTCAACAGCAGGTCGCTGCCTGCACTCCAGCGTTTGAAGATGCTGGTGCGCAAGGTGGCCGGCTGGCTGTCGAGTATGGCGTTCACCAGCTCCATCAGCAGGGTGTCCTGCTGGCGCACGGCAAAGCTGAAACCGATGGCTTCGTGCTTGCTGAAATTGGCAATGCGCAGGCCAGGCAGGTGGCCGCGGTTGAGTTGATAGTGGGTGGAGATGGTGTCGCCGATGAACACGTCGGCCTGGCCAAATGCCACGGCATTCAAGGCTTGGGAAGACGAGCCGAACGCCAGCAGATGGGCTTTCGGGTAGGCGCTGCCAACCTCCTGCCTTGGCAGGTAGTGGTAGAGCATGCCCAGGCGCATGTCTTCCAGGCCCATGTCCAGTGCGCGGCCTTCATTTTCACGGGTAACCAGCACTGGCTGGTCAACGGCATAAGGGTGCGAAAGTGCCAAGCCGTCCGTGGTTGCCTCATAGCCATTGGCACTGCCGAGCAGGTCGATGTCGCCGCGTTTGAGTGCATCGACGGCAGCCTGCCGGTTTGAAAAGCGCAGCACGCGTACCGGCAACTGCAAGGCAAGGCCGATCAGGTTGGCATATTCGGCGGTGAGACCTTGATAGTCACGCCCGCCACTGGTGATGTCGAAAGGCGGGTAGTCGGGTGCTGAAGTGCCCAGCACCAGCTCGTGACGGCTTTCGAGCCACTGGTGTTGTTGGGGCGTGAGCGAAAGCGGAGCTGGTTTTGCCGGTGAGCGTGCCAGCAGCGCGTAGGCAGACGCGCTGTGGTGGTTGGCCTGGGCCCCAGCGCTGAACAGCACCAGGGCGAGTAACAGCCGGGCGAGAAGGCGCGCCATGAAAACCCTCAGACCAGCGCGTTGCGTTTGGCCATTTCGATCAGGTCCACCAAGGTGTCGACCTGGAGTTTGTGCATCAGGCGCTTCTTATAGGTGCTGACCGTCTTGTTGCTAAGGAACATGCCCTTGGCGATTTCCTTGTTGCTTCGGCCTTGAGCGAAAAGTTGCAACACCATCAATTCACGGTCATTGACTTGTCGGAAAAGTTGCAGGTCGTCATTGACCGTCTGATTGTGTTTGATGGCCTGGCTGGGGAAATAGTTATACCCGGCCAGCACGGCTTTGATTGCGCTGAGCAGTTCGCTCAGGTCTTCCTGTTTGCACACATAGCCTGCAGCGCCCGAGTGCATGCAGCGCACGGCAAACAGCGCCGGAGACTGGGCGGTCAATACCAGCACCTTCAGAGGCAGGGACATGGCCTGGAACCGGGAAAGTACCTCCAGCCCGTCTAGCTTGGGGATGCTGATGTCGAGGATGACCAGGTCGGGTGTGGTCTCGCGAATCATCTGCATGGCATCCACGCCATTGTCCGATTCGCCGACGATCTTGTAGTTCTGATTCTCCAGCAACATACGGACGGCCAGACGGATAACGGGATGGTCGTCGACTATAAATACGGAATGCATGTTCAACTTCCCTGCGGGCGAGTGAGGGTGACGGCTGGCACCTTATCCCAGTTGGAAGTCATCGGGCATGCGAGGAAGGGCTATTAGCCCTATATGGGAAATGGCTTACAAGATAAAACAAATCTGGCTACGCAATGAGCGCATGAAACTCGATGTCAAACCTTGTTTAGTAACTTTTCGTTGATTGTTAGTCGTGGTGTTTATCAGCGATGGGCATAGGTAGGAAGTTTCCTAGGTAGACAGGTGCAGCGAGCGCCTGAGCACAGGCTGCACCTGCCTGGCTCAGGTCGGGCTGGAGCGCCCGGTCATTTCGCGGGCCATTTCGCTGGCATAGCTGTCGGTCATCCCGGCGATGAAGTCGATCATGCGCAGGAACGCGCTGTGCAATGAGGCGTGTGGGTCCGGTGCATTGTTGCCAATCAGGTCGAGTACTCGGCGGCTCTTGAACGAGGGTGTGCGGCCACCGTGCTGTTCGAGGGCCGCGCCGCAGAAGGTGTTGAGGAGGATCTCGAGTGTGGTGTAGGCGCCGATCTCGTGCAGGGTCTTGCGTTTATCCTGGAAGATCTTGTTGCGCGCCATGTCCTTGGCTTGCAGCACGCAGTGCTTGGCCGGGCCGTGCATGTGCTCGACCAAGTCACCGCTCAGGTGCCCGCCAAGCAGTGCCGTTTGCTGCTCGACGAAGGCGCGGGCGGCGGCGTTGGTCAGGTGTTCGATGGCCTTGCCGCGCAAGATCGCCAGCTTGCGTCGGCGCGAGTCGCGCGGGCCGAGTTGGCGATAGGTCTCCGGCAGATCGTCGCCCACCAGGTCGAGCAGCAGCGCCTCGACTTCCGCATACTGCAGCAATTCCATTTCCACGCCGTCTTCCAGGTCGATCAGCGCGTAGCAGATGTCATCTGCGGCCTCCATCAGGTAGACCAGAGGGTGGCGTGCCCAGCGCTGGTCCTCCAATTGTGGCAGGCCCAGTTTGCGGGCGATCTGTTCGAGCAGTGGCAGTTCGCTCTGGTAGCTGCCGAACTTGTGTTTCTTGTAGCCTAGGGCGTCGGCATGACGGGCGCTCCAGGGGTACTTCAAGTAAGTACCCAGGGTGGCGTAGGTCAGCCGGGTGCCGCCGTCGAACTGGTGATACTCCAGTTGGGTGAGGACACGAAAGCCTTGGGCGTTGCCTTCGAAGTTGAGGAAATCGGCACGTTCGTCGTCGCTCATGTCGTCCAGCCAGCCACGCCCCGCTGCCTGCTGGAACCAGTGGCGGATGGCGTCTTCGCCGGAATGGCCGAACGGTGGGTTGCCAATGTCGTGGGCCAGGCAGGCCGATTGCACGATCATCCCCAGGTCACTGGGCTCGCACCAGTCAGGCAGGCTGTCACGCAAGGTTTCGCCCACCCGCATGCCGAGCGAGCGGCCGACGCAGCTGACTTCCAGTGAATGAGTCAGGCGCGTGTGGATATGGTCGTTGCTGGAGACGGGGTGTACTTGGGTCTTGCGTCCAAGCCGGCGGAAGGCGCCGGAGAAGATGATCCGGTCGTGGTCCTTGTGGAAGGGGCTGCGCCCGAGTTCTTCGGGGCTGTACAGGGCTTTGCCCAGGCGTTCGCGGGTCAGCAGGGTATGCCAGTCCAAGGCTCGATCTCCTGTCGTTCGATGGGCATAGCTTCCTGTGTCGAGAGGCACCATGCAAGCTGAAGGTTGACGCGGTTTTTTGCAGGAGCAGCCTTGTGCTGCGAAGAGGCCGGTGTGGGCAAAGCAGATATCTGCAGCCTACACCGGCCTCTTCGCAGCACAAGGCTGCCCCTACACGGGGCGCGTTGAGGGCTAAATGTCAGGGTCGCCGGCCATTTTGCAGGTACAGGCGGATCAGCGGCAGCAAGCTGCTGCTTAGGCGCACCAGCCGGGTGAGGTTGCCGCTGCGCACGCCCTTGCCGGTCAAAAAGCCCAAGGCGACCACGGCGCCAATGCCCCACAGCGGGGCGTGTTTGATGCCAAGCCCCCCGTGCAGCGAACTGCCCATGCCGCGTATGCGCTGCAGGGGTTCGAGCAGTTGCCCCGACTCGTGGCGGATTTCCTGGCGGTGCATCTCCATGCGCAGGCGCAGCAGCGCTTTGCGCAGTTCGCGTGGGTTACGGGTGTTGGGGAGTTCAGGCAGGCTCATGGCAACAGGCGCTCCCGGTCCTTGGCGAGTTCTTCGAGGGTCGCGCCGAAAGGCGATGACTCGTCGAACACTGCCGCTTTCAAACGCAACCCGCAGTACAGCGCGGCTAATCCATAGAACACGCACAGGCCGATGATGCCCGCCAGGCGATAACTGTCCCACAGCAGCACCAACAGCAACCCTGACAGCGCTGTCAGCAAGAGCAGGGCGAACACCAGTGCCAAGCCTGCGAACAGCAACAAGCTCAAGGTGCGGCCTTTCTGTTCCTGCAGCTCAATCCCGAACAGTTCGATGTGGCTGTGCAGCAGCCCGAGCATGGCCGCGCCCAGGCGCTTGCCGGAAGCGCTGGTGCCGATGGCGTCATTCTCCATGGGTGACCTCTCAGCGCCTGGCCAGCAAGCCGATCAACAGACCGACGCCTGCGGCGATACCGATGGCCTGCCAGGGGTTCTCCTGTACGTACTGCTCGGCGCTGCCGAGGGCCGCCTGGCCACGGTCGCGCACCGATTCCTGGGTCAATTGCAGGGTTTCGCGGGCCTGGGTCAGGCGGTCGTGGATCTGCTCGCGCAATTCATCCGCTTGGTCGCCGGCCAGGTTGGCCGTGTCGGCAAGCAGCTTCTCGGTATCGCGGACCAGGGCCTGGAAGTCAGCCATCAATATCTCTTGCGCAGTCTTTGCCGATTTGCTGGCCATGGGGTCTCTCCCTGTCAATGTGTGATGGTAGTTCGAGTGATAGCACGCGCGGAAGGTTCAAGTGCCTGTGCTGGTATGGGCTTTGCTAGGTCTTTGCCACGTTGCGGGGCGCCACCGGCGGGCATTGCGCCGATTCAGGGCACCCTGCGTGACGTGTACCGTTAAACCTTAACCCAATCCACGACAAACCCAAGAAAAAACCACGCAGGCCTCGCCCATGTCATCCAATAGGGCAGGGGGCTGGCACCGATTCGGTGCAGGGATGCAGGTTCTTGAACTGTCCTGGTGCCATTTCAGCAGGTCTGCCTATTTCATGGAACACATGCACAGCGCGATGGACTCTCTGGTCCACGGTTCGAATACCCTGTTCATCCTCATGGGCGCCATTCTGGTGCTGGCCATGCATGCTGGCTTCGCTTTTCTCGAAGTGGGTACCGTGCGGCACAAGAACCAGGTGAATGCTTTGTCGAAGATTCTCAGCGACTTTGCCATCTCGGCGTTGGTGTACTTCTTCATCGGCTACTGGATCGCCTATGGCGTGAACTTCTTCCAGCCGGCGACGGCACTGGCAGCCGACCATGGCTATGCGCTGGTCAAATGCTTCTTTCTGTTGACGTTCGCGGCGGCCATCCCGGCGATCATCTCTGGAGGGATTGCCGAGCGGGCGCGTTTTGTCCCGCAGCTGTGTGCCACGGCGTTGATCGTGGCGTTTGTCTACCCGTTCTTCGAAGGCGTGGTGTGGAACGGCAACCTGGGTGTGCAGGCTTGGCTGCAGGCACGCTTTGGCGCGCCGTTCCATGACTTTGCTGGTTCCGTCGTGGTGCATGCCATGGGCGGCTGGCTGGCACTGGCCGCTGTCGTGCTGCTGGGCGCCCGGCGCGGGCGGTACCGCGATGGGCGCCTGGTGGCCTTCGCACCGTCGAGCATTCCGTTCCTGGCGCTGGGGTCGTGGATCCTGATCATTGGCTGGTTCGGCTTCAATGTCATGAGCGCCCAGACCTTACAGGGGGTCAGCGGCCTGGTGGCGATCAACTCGTTACTGGCCATGGTCGGGGGCACCTTGGCGGCGCTGCTGGCCGGGCGTAATGACCCAGGGTTCTTGCATAACGGGCCGCTGGCCGGGCTGGTGGCGATTTGTGCTGGCTCCGACCTGATGCACCCGATTGGCGCGCTGGCCACCGGCCTGGTGGCCGGGGTGCTGTTCGTCTGGAGTTTTACCGCGGCGCAGAACCGCTGGAAAATCGACGACGTGCTGGGCGTGTGGCCGTTGCACGGCCTGTGTGGCGTGTGGGGTGGCATTGCCTGCGGCGTGTTCGGCCAGGCGGCGCTGGGTGGCATGGGTGGCGTGAGCCTGGTCAGCCAATTACTGGGCAGCTTGATGGGTGTGCTGGTGGCATTGCTGGGGGGCTTTACCATCTACGGTGCAATCCGCGCAGTGCACGGCTTGCGCTTGAGCCACGAGCAGGAGTTCCAGGGCGCGGACCTGTCGCTGCACCGCATCGGTGCAACCAGTCAGGATTGAGCGAGGTCAGGTGCGCGCAGGGCGGTACAGACCTAGAATAGGCTTTTCCAAAGCCAAACCGAGACCCGCCCCATGCTGCCTGAATGCCAACTGTTCGGCACCCTCGGCTGCCACCTGTGCGAAGTGGCCGAGGCCGTGCTGATGCCTTTCGTCGACCATGGCCTGTTGGTGGAACTGGTCGACATTGCCGATAACGAGGCCATGTTCGAACGCTACGGCCTGATCATTCCCGTGCTGCGGCGGTGTGACACCGGCGCTGAGCTGCACTGGCCGTTCGATGCCGAGCAAGTGGTGACGTTTCTCGCGCCGTGAAGGCATCAGGGGAATGATTGCCTCACGCCATGGTTGAGACTGCAGGTCGATGATCAGGTGCCGGCGCACTGCTGCCGGTGTCCTTACACTGTCATCGAGAATTCAACCATGTTCATTACCCCTCATTTCACCCTGGATGAGATGACCGTTTCACAAATTGCCGCAAGGGAAGGGCTCGACAACACCCCAACGCCCGAGGCACTGGCCAATTTGCAGGTGCTGTGTGGCGCGCTTGAAAGGATACGCGCGCTGTTCGGCACACCGGTTATCGTCAGCAGCGGTTACCGCAGCAGTGCACTCAACCGGCGTATCGGCGGTTCACCGACCAGTCAGCATGTGCTGGGGCTGGCGGCCGACTTCACAGTGATTAAAGTCAGCCCGCGGGATGCGGTACGCAAGATCTGCGACAGCGACGTGCCTTTCGACCAGTTGATCCTGGAGTTTGACCGGTGGGTGCATCTGTCCGTGGTCAATGGCACCCCACGGCGCCAAGTGCTGACCATTCGTAAGGGCACGGGGTACCTGCCGGGGCTGCAATGAGCCGAGGGTGAATTGACGACGACGAGGGCAAGTCCGTATGCTGTATATAAATACAGTATCCGAGGTAAAGCTATGCTCAACGTCGAGCAACTCAAGTACAGCGTCAACCGCATGCCTGTCGAGCGGGTGTGCGACGCCGTTCTGGAACTGCGCCTCGAGGGCCTGGTGACCGATGACCGTACACCGTTCGGCAAGGTCCACTTCAACACCTGTTTTGCCGAAATCGAGGCCTTGTTCCAGCGTGCCGGCTACCACCGTGGGCTGGATGTGGTGGGTTATCAGGGGTTGTTGTATGCCTTGTATGACCCCGGCCGCTGGGAGGCGGTGCAGGTGCTGCGCTGGTTGAAGGAGCGCAGCGAGGCGCGGGATCAGGCTGGTTGAGGTGGCGGGCTTGGGGGATAATGCGCGGCCTTGTACCTTTCGAGCGCTGCCATGACCCCGCCTTTCGACCCCGCCCGCCAGCAAGCCAGCACGGTGTGCCTGCCCCCCGGCAACTGGGCGACGGTGCTCGATTGCCTGTGTGACCATTTCAAGGCCATTGATCGTGCGCAGTGGCTTGACCGCTTTGCCCGTGGCCGGGTGCTGGATGCCCAGGGGCAGGCCATCCCTGCCGAACTGGCTTACCGACGTGGCATGCGCTTGCATTATTTTCGCGAGGTGCCGAACGAGCGGCCTATCCCTGTGCAGGAGGCCGTCCTGCACGTGGATGAGCATTTGGTGGTCGCTGATAAACCGCATTTTCTGCCGGTTACCCCCACCGGTGAATACGTCGAGCAGACCCTGTTGCGCCGGCTGATCCGGCGCCTGGACAATCCGCACCTGGTGCCATTGCACCGCATCGACCGGCATACCGCAGGGCTGGTCCTGTTCTCTGCCAATCCGCAGACTCGCAGTGCGTATCAGCGCTTGTTCCCCGAGCGACGGATCGATAAGCGCTACCAGGCCATCGCCGCAGCCATGCCGCAGCATGAGTTCCCGCTAGTGCATAAAAGCCGTCTGGTGCATGGCGAGCCGTTTTTTCGCATGCATGAGGTCGAGGGCGCGGACAACAGCGAAACCTTTGCCCAAGTGCTGGAAACGCAGGGCGATCTGTGGCGTTACGGTTTGTCGCCTGTAACCGGCAAGACCCATCAGTTGCGTGTACACATGGCGGCGTTGGGGGCGGCGATCTGCAACGACCCGTTCTACCCCGAACTGCTCCAGGTCGAAGACGATTACCAAAAGCCGTTGAAGCTGCTGGCGCAGAGCTTGCGTTTTGATGACCCGTTGACGGGGGAAGAGCGCTACTTTGAGACCCGGTTGCGCCTGGACTGGTAACGCCCCAATCTGCCATCCGCGGTCTCTGTAGGAGCAGCCTTGCGCTGCGAAGAGGCCGGTACAGGCAGGGCAGGTATCTGCAGCCCACACCGGCCTCTTCGCAGCACAAGGCTGCTCTTACAAAAGCGCAGCGTCTCAGCGGTTGAAGCGCTCCACCAGCGAGTACTGGCTCCCCGCCGTGCTGGTCAGCTCTTCGCTGAGCTGTGCCGAGTGCTGGGCCTGTTCGGCGGTCTGGTCGGCCAGGGTGGCGATGGTGCTGATGTTGCGGCTGATCTCGTCGGCCACAGCGGTCTGCTCTTCGGTAGCGGCGGCGATCTGGGTCGCCATGTCGGTGATGTTGGCCACCGCTTCGCTGATCCCGACCAAAGCCTCATCGGCCTGCATCACCCGGTCGACCCCTTCCTGCGCCTGGCGATGGCCGGTTTCCATGGTCAGCACCGCATTGCTGGCGGTCTGCTGCAGCTTGGCGATCAGGTTGTGGATCTGCCCGGTGGACTCGGCGGTGCGCTGGGCCAACTGGCGTACTTCATCGGCCACGACGGCAAAGCCACGGCCCATCTCACCGGCGCGGGCCGCTTCGATGGCAGCGTTCAGTGCCAGCAAGTTGGTCTGGTCGGCGATGCCTTTGATCACATCGACCACACCGCCGATTTCGTCACTGTCCTTGGCCAATTGCGTCACCGTCTGGCCAGTTTCACCCACGGCGGCCGACAAGCGCTCGATGGCTTCGCGGGTCTCACCGGCAATCTGCCGGCCCTGGCTGGTCAGGCGATTGGCTTCCTGGGTGGCGTCGGCGGTGCGCTGTACGTGGTTGGCCACTTCCTGGGTGGTGGCGGCCATTTGGTTGACGGCGGCTGCCACTTGTTCGGTTTCCACGCGTTGGCGCTCCAGCCCGGATGAGCTCTGGTGGGCCAGGGCGTCGGATTGCCGTGCCTGTTCGCTGAGGTGTTCGGCACTGTCCTGCAGCCGCGTCAGGCAGGTCTTCATGCGTGCATCCTGGCTGAGCATGGCCATTTCCAGGCGGGCCTGAACCCCACGGCTGTCGGTATACATCTGCGCGATCAGCGGGTCGGAGGTGGTTTGCTCGGCCAGCCGTAGCAGGCGCTTGAGGCCACGCTGTTGCCAGGTCAGCCCGAGCAGGCCGAGTGGTACCGACAGGGCGGCGGCCAGGCCAAAGCCCCAGGAGTGGCCCAGCCAGTTGCCGATCAGGAAGCCCACCTGGCTGACCAGGATGAACGGCAGCCAGTCCTGCAGAATCGGCAGCCACTGATCGCGACGTGGCACCGCCGACTTGCCCTGGTTGAGGCGCTGGTAAAGCGCTTCGGCACGGCGGATCTGTTCGGCGGTGGGCTTGACCCGCACCGACTCGAAGCCGACCACCTGGTTGTTGTCGAAAACCGGCGTGACATAAGCGTTGACCCAGTAGTGGTCACCGTTTTTGCAGCGGTTCTTGACGATGCCCATCCACGGCTGGCCTTGCTTGAGGGTCTGCCACATGTGGGCAAACACCGCGGCCGGCACGTCAGGGTGACGCACCAGGTTGTGCGGCGCGCCGGTCAGCTCCTCGCGGGTAAAGCCACTGATGTCGATGAACGCGTCATTGCAGTAGCTGATCACGCCCTTGGCGTTGGTGGTGGAGATCAACCGCTGCTGGGCAGGGAAAGTCCGTTCTCTCTGGGTAATCGGCTGGTTGTTACGCATGGGTGGGTAATCCGCAAGAATCCGCAAGGCTTTGGTGAGGTATCGGCAAGCCACTGGTTTTATTGAATGGATATTTAATCTGCTTGATTTGTGGCAATGAGCCATCTTCTGATTTGCGCTAGGGAGCGGCTGATTTCGATGAAGATAGCGGCATTATTGCTAATTTATGACGAGCGGGTCGGATGATGACTTAGTGGGCGGCAAAGAGCCAGCATCCTAGTGGTGCGTGATTGGGGAGGCGGTGTATTGTGTACGCCATTAGAGCGTTGTCGCTTGTGAGATCGAGCGCCGCAGAACCACCGTCATACCTACCCCTCAGCGATCAGCTGACGTAACACGTAATGCAAGATCCCCCCGGCCTTGAAGTACTCGACCTCATTCAAGGTATCGATCCGGCACAGCACGTCGATCTGCTCCTGTTGCCCGTCCTCACGAGTGATGCGCAGTTTCAGGCTCATGCCCGGTCGAATGTGCACGTCGTTCAGGCCCAGCACATCGATCTTCTCTTTTCCGGTCAACGCCAGTTGCTTACGATCGTGCCCGGTGTTGAACTGCAACGGCAGCACGCCCATGCCCACCAGGTTTGAACGGTGGATACGCTCGAAGCTTTCCGCCAGCACTGCTTTGACCCCCAGCAGGTTGGTCCCTTTGGCGGCCCAGTCGCGGCTGGAGCCGGTGCCGTATTCCTGGCCGGCGATCACCACCAGCGGCGTGCCTTCTGCCTGATAGCGCATGGCGGCATCGTAGATCGACAGTTTTTCACCCGTGGGCACGTACAAGGTGTTGCCGCCTTCCTCGCCCGAGAGCATCTCGTTGCGGATACGGATGTTGGCAAACGTGCCGCGCATCATCACCTCATGGTTACCCCGCCGCGAACCGTAGGAGTTGAAGTCCCGTGGCTCCACACCCTTGTCGCGCAGGTAGCGCCCGGCAGGGCTGTCGGCCTTGATGTTGCCGGCCGGGGAGATGTGGTCGGTGGTGACCGAGTCGCCCAGCAGGGCCAGGATGCGTGCCCCTTGGATGTCCTTGATCGCTGGCGGCGGCCCGCCGATGCCGTCGAAGAACGGCGGGTGCTGGATGTAGGTGGACGCGTCCTGCCAGACGTAGGTGGCCGCTTGCGGCACCTCGATGGCCTGCCACTGTGCATCGCCCTCGAAGACTTCGGCGTACTCCTTGTGGAACATCGCGGTGTCGACCTTGGCCACGGCGGCGGCGATTTCCTGTTGGCTGGGCCAGATGTCGCGCAGGTACACCGGCTTGCCGTCCTTGCCGGTACCCAGTGAATCGCGGGTAAGGTCCACGCGCACGCTACCGGCCAGGGCATAGGCCACCACCAGCGGCGGCGACGCCAACCAGTTGGTCTTGACCAGCGGGTGCACGCGGCCCTCGAAGTTACGGTTACCCGAGAGCACCGAGGCCACGGTCAGGTCGGCGCTGCCAATGGCTTTCTCGATCGCCTCATCCAGTGGGCCGGAGTTGCCGATGCAAGTGGTGCAGCCATAGCCCACCAGGTCAAAGCCCAACTCATTCAGGTACGGCGTCAGCCCGGCTGCCTCGAAGTAGTCGGTGACCACCTTGGAGCCAGGGGCCAGCGAGCTCTTGACCCAAGGTTTGCGCTGCAGGCCTTTTTCCAGGGCCTTTTTCGCCACCAGCCCGGCGGCCATCATCACGCTTGGGTTGGAGGTGTTGGTGCACGAGGTGATCGCGGCGATCACCACCGCGCCATCACGCAGGGTGTGGGTCTGGCCAGCGTGGCTGTAGTCGATTTCGCCCGCCTGGTCGGCGTTGCCCACCGCCACACCGCCGCCGCCTTCACTTTCCAGGCGGCCGACTTCCTTGGCCAGCGGCTTGGGCTGCAGTTCGATGAAGTGGTTGAACGCTTGGCTGACCTGGCCCAGGGCGACGCGGTCCTGAGGGCGCTTGGGCCCGGCCAGGCTGGCCTCGACCTCGTCCATGTCCAGCGCCAGCGTGTCGCTGAACAGCGGTTCCTGGCCTGGCAGGCGCCACAGGCCTTGTGCTTTGCAATACTGCTCGACCAGTTGCACCGTTGCCTTCGGGCGGCCAGAAAGCCGCAGGTAGTCGAGGGTCACCTCGTCGACCGGGAAGAAGCCGCAGGTGGCACCATACTCGGGGGCCATGTTGGCGATGGTGGCGCGGTCGGCCAGGGGCAGGTCGGCCAGGCCGTCGCCGTAGAATTCGACGAACTTGCCCACCACGCCCTTCTTGCGCAGCATTTGTGTCACGGTCAGCACCAGGTCGGTGGCGGTGATGCCTTCACGCAGCTTGCCGGTGAGTTTGAAGCCGATCACTTCCGGGATCAGCATCGACACCGGCTGGCCGAGCATGGCCGCCTCGGCCTCGATGCCGCCAACACCCCAGCCCAGCACGCCCAGGCCGTTGATCATGGTGGTGTGCGAATCGGTGCCGACCAGGGTGTCTGGGAAGGCGTAGGTGCGGCCGTCTTCGTCGCGGGTCCAGACGGTGCGGCCCAGGTATTCCAGGTTGACCTGGTGGCAGATGCCGGTGCCCGGCGGCACGACGCGGAAGTTGTCGAAGGCGTTCTGGCCCCAGCGCAAAAAGGCGTAGCGTTCGCCATTGCGCTGCATCTCGATGTCGACGTTCTGGGTGAAGGCCTCGGGGGTGGCGTAGCGGTCGACCATCACCGAGTGGTCGATCACCAGGTCGACCGGCGACAGCGGGTTGATCCGCTGCGGGTCGCCACCGGCCTTGGCCATGGCGGCACGCATGGCCGCCAGGTCGACCACGGCGGGCACGCCGGTGAAGTCCTGCATCAGCACCCTGGCCGGCCGGTACTGGATTTCCCGGTCGGAGCGGCGCGCCTCCAGCCATTGGGCGATGGCGCGCAGGTCATCGCCGGTGACGGTCTTGCCGTCCTCCCAGCGCAGCAGGTTTTCCAGCAACACTTTCAGCGACATGGGCAGGCGTTGCAGGTCGCCCAGCTGGCGGGCGGCCTCGGTAAGGCTGTAATAGTGATACGTAAGGTCATCGACCTTGAGGGTTTTGAGCGTGTTCAGGCTATCGAGCGAGGGCATTGCCAACTCCTTCTGCGCCGGTGCCCGGCAAATCGGGTGTTTGCCGGTGTCACCGCTCTGTTTCGATCCGCACGGTACGGACCTGGCTGAATGGTCAGGTTAGACCGGTTTGGCTTGGCTGACCCTTTTCTGGACCGGCGGGACGTGTCGCAGGTTCCGAACTTCCTTTATTATCGCCGCCCTGCCGGCGCCTGTTGCGCGCCCGCCGTAGTGGAGTGAGAGATGAGTACCCTGTTCATGCATTGCCGGCCCGGTTTCGAGGGCGAGGTCTGCGCCGAAATCAGCGAACACGCTGCCCGCCTGGGGGTTGCCGGCTATGCCAAAGGCAAACCGCAGAGCGCCAGCGCCGAGTTTGTCTGCACCGAGGCCAACGGCGCCGAGCGACTGATGGGGGAACTGCGCTTCGCTGAGCTGATTTTCCCACGTCAGTGGGCCCGTGGCGGTTATGTCGAATTGCCAGAGAGCGACCGCATCAGCGTGTTGCTGGAGCACCTGGCCGACCTGCCTGTCTTCGGCAGCCTGTGGCTGGAGGTGCTCGACAGCAACGACGGCAAGGAACTGTCGACGTTCTGCCGCAAATTCGAAGTGCCCCTGCGCAAGGCCCTGGAAAAGGCCGGCCGCCTGGTCGAAGACGCCAGCCGCCCGCGGCTGTTGCTGACCTTCATCACTGGCCGGCGCGTGTTTGTTGGCCTGGCAACAGGCAACAACAGCGCCCTCTGGCCGATGGGCATCCCGCGCCTGAAGTTTCCCCGTGAGGCGCCCAGCCGTTCAACCCTGAAGCTGGAAGAGGCCTGGCATCAGTTCATCCCCCGCGAGCAGTGGGAGCAGCGCCTGGGCGACGACATGACCGGCGTCGATCTCGGCGCCTCGCCGGGTGGCTGGACCTACCAGTTGGTGCGCCGCGGCATGCTGGTCACCGCCATCGACAACGGCCCGATGGCCGAAAGCCTGATGGACACCGGGCTGGTCCAGCACCTGATGGCAGATGGGTTTACCTGGCAGCCGAAACAGCCGGTGGACTGGATGGTTTGCGACATTGTCGAGAAGCCGGCGCGGACCACTTCGCTGATCGAGACCTGGCTGGGGGAAGGCCTGTGCCGCGAGGCGGTGGTCAACCTCAAGCTGCCGATGAAGCAGCGTTACGCCGAAGTGCGGCGCCTGCTCGACCGCATGGAAGCCACGTTCAAGGCGCGCAAGATCCGGGTTTCGATCGCCTGCAAGCAGCTGTATCACGACCGTGAGGAAGTGACCTGCCACCTGCGCAGGCTGGACCTGAAGCCGCGTTGAGTGCAGGTGCGGCGCGTGGCCCTTGGTCCGCGCCGCACGATGCGCGACAATGACGATCATTTTTGGAGCCACCCATGACTGACTTCACCCCCGACGCCGTCCTCGATGCCACCGGCCTGAACTGCCCGGAGCCTGTGATGATGCTGCACCAGCACGTCCGGGACCTGGCTGCTGGTGGCCTGCTCAAGGTCATCGCCACCGACCCGTCGACCCGCCGCGATATCCCCAAGTTCTGCAACTTCCTCGGCCACGAGCTGCTGCAGCAGCAAGAGGATGCGGGCACCTTCCTGTACTGGATCCGCAAGAAAGCCGACTGACCCGCTCTGGAACACGCCGCGCGTAGCGCCTACACTGCGTTCCCCTGACAGGAGAGCGCCATGCTGATAGTTGCCGACGAGAACATTCCGCTGCTCGATGCCTTCTTTGAAGGTTTCGGCGAGATCCGCCGCTATCCGGGCAGAAGCCTCGATGCCGCCAGCGTCAAGGACGCCGACGTACTGCTGGTGCGTTCGGTGACCAAGGTCGACCGCCAACTGCTCGAAGGCAGCCGGGTGCGTTTTGTCGGCACTTGCACCATCGGCACCGACCACCTCGACCTGGACTACTTTGCCGAAGCGGGTATCCACTGGAGCAGCGCGCCGGGCTGTAATGCCCGCGGTGTAGTGGACTACGTGCTGGGCAGCCTGCTGACCCTGGCCGAGCTGGACGGTGTGGCGCTGCCCGCGCGCACGTATGGCGTAGTGGGCGCAGGGGAGGTCGGTGGCCGCCTGGTGCGTGTACTGCATGGCCTGGGCTGGAAGGTGCTGGTGTGCGACCCGCTGCGTCAGGCCGCCGAAGGGGGCGATTACGTCAGCCTCGAGACGGTGCTGGAACAGTGCGATGTCATCAGCCTGCACACCCCCTTGCAGCGCGGCGGCGAGCACCCTACCTGGCACCTGCTGGGCCAGGCGCAACTGGCGCAGCTGCGCCCCGGCGCGTGGCTGATCAACGCCAGCCGTGGCCCGGTGGTAAACAACGCGGCCTTGCGTGAGCTGCTGCTGGACCGTGAAGACGTGCACGCCGTGCTCGATGTGTGGGAAGGCGAACCGCAGGTCGACCTGCAACTGGCCGACCTGTGCACGCTGGCGTCGCCGCACATCGCCGGCTACAGCCTCGATGGCCGGCAGCGTGGCACGGCGCAGATCTATCAGGCGCTGTGCCGCTTCCTCGGCCAAGCTGAGCGCGTGAACCTGGCCGACCTGCTGCCCAAGCCGCCGCTGGCGCAGATCGAGCTCGATGCCAGTACCGACCCGGCCTGGGCCTTGGCCACCCTGTGCCGCGCCGTGTACGACCCGCGCCGTGACGACGCGGACTTCCGCCGCAGCTTGAGCGACGACCCGGCCGAGCAGCGCGCGGCCTTCGATCAGTTGCGCAAGCAGTATCCGCCGCGACGTGAGGTCGAAGGGTTGGCGGTGCGGATTCGTGGCGAGTCGCCGCAACTGGCGCAGTTGGTCAGTGCGTTGGGTGGGGTGTTGGTCTGAGTGACGGGCAATAAAAACCCGGCGCACGCGCCGGGTTGTAATGAATTCGCCGATCAGCCCTTCTGGGCTTTTCCGACCCGGCTTTGTTCCAGTTTCTCGCAGGCTTTCTGGATCATCTGCTCGGTGATCGGAACCTCGCGCCCGTGGGCGTCGATGATCGAACCGCACGCCTGAGGTTGCGGGGTGTTCTGCGGTTTTGCGGTGTCGCTGCCATGTTGCAAGCTCATATCGGTCTCCTCATCAGGTTCAAACTCAGGGTAACCCTGTGCGATGACTGGCCAGTGACAGCCCCTTGGGCGTCACGGCAGAAACAGTCCAACAGAAACGGCGCTAAAGCTCCAGAGGCTGTTTAGATCGAAAAGCTATAGCCACCCTCGGGCGCTCCTCCCGTGCCGATGAGTGGTAGTCTGCTGCATCCTCGCCGTTTTGGTTGCCGCCATGCCCGAATCCGTTTCTGCAGGTCAACGTCGCGCTTTGCGCCTGAGTTGGCAATTCGTTCGCCCGTACCGCCGGCAGATGCTGCTGGCGTTGCTGGCCTTGGTGGTCACCGCTGCTATCACGCTGTCGATGGGGCAGGGCATTCGCCTGCTGGTGGACCAGGGTTTCATGACCCGTTCCGCGCACCAGCTCAACCAGACCATAGGCCTGTTCCTGCTGCTGGTGCTGGCACTGGCGGTAGGGACGTTCAGCCGCTTCTACCTGGTCTCGTGGATCGGCGAGCGCTGTGTGGCTGATATTCGCCGCGCGGTGTTCGATCATTTGGTCGGCCTGCACCCAGGCTTTTTCGAGGACAACCGCAGCTCCGAGATCCAGTCGCGGCTGACGGCCGACACCACGTTGCTGCAGTCAGTGATCGGCTCTTCGCTGTCGATGTTCCTGCGCAATGCCTTGATGGTGATCGGGGGTGTGGTGCTGCTGTTTATCACCAACCCCAAGCTGACCAGCATCGTGGTCGTAGCCTTGCCACTGGTGCTAGCACCGATCCTGTTGTTTGGCCGTCGTGTGCGCAGCCTGTCGCGGCAGAGCCAGGATCGCGTGGCAGATGTCGGCAGCTACGTGGCCGAGACCCTTGGGCAGATCAAGACCGTCCAGGCCTACAACCACCAACCGCTCGATCGCGAGCTGTTCGCGGGCACTGTCGAGGCGGCCTTCAACGTGGCCAGGCAGCGTATTGCCCAGCGCGCCTGGCTGATCACCCTGGTCATCGTGCTGGTACTGGGCGCTGTGGGCGTCATGCTCTGGGTGGGCGGCATGGACGTGATCGCCGGGCGTATTTCGGCAGGCGAACTGGCCGCCTTCGTGTTCTATAGCCTGATCGTCGGCAGCGCCTTCGGCACCCTCAGCGAGGTGATTGGCGAGCTGCAGCGTGCCGCAGGTGCGGCCGAGCGCATTGCCGAGCTGTTGGCGGCGCGCAGTGCGATTCTGCCGCCCCACGCAGCGGCCTCGCTGCCGCACGGCCGTGTGACTGGTCATATCGAGTTACAGCAGGTGCACTTTGCCTACCCGTCACGGCCCACAGTGGCTGCCATCGACGGCCTGAGCCTGACAATCGAGCCGGGGCAGACCGTGGCGCTGGTCGGGCCTTCGGGCGCTGGCAAATCCACCCTGTTCGACCTGCTGCTGCGGTTTTACGACCCTCAGCAGGGGCGCATCCTGCTCGACGGGCAGGCAATTACCCAACTCGACCCCGCCGAGCTGCGCCGGCAGTTCGCCTTGGTGGCGCAGAACCCTTCGTTGTTTCGTGGCACGGTAGAGGCCAACATTCGCTATGGCCGGCCAGAAGCAACGCTGGCGGAAGTCGAAGCAGCGGCCCGTGGTGCGCACGCCGACGGCTTTATCCAGCAGTTGCCGCAGGGTTACCAGACACAACTGGGGGAGGGCGGTATTGGCCTTTCTGGCGGGCAGCGGCAGCGCTTGGCAATTGCTCGTGCGTTGCTGGTAGATGCGCCGATCCTGTTGTTGGACGAGGCCACCAGCGCCCTCGACGCGCAAAGCGAACACCTGATCCAGCAAGCCCTTCCCAGCCTCATGGCCGGTCGCACCACGCTGGTAATCGCCCACCGCCTGGCCACGGTGCAGCACGCTGATCGCATCGCGGTGATCGACAAGGGGCGCGTGGTGGCAGTTGGCACACATCGCCAGCTGATCGAAGAAAGCCCGCTGTATGCCCGGCTGGCCTCGCTGCAGTTCACCACAGGCTAGCCTGTCTTGGTTATGTAACATTTCTGTAGGAATTGCCTGACACTATTGGCTTCAACTGTTGCGCAAGTGCTCAAGCTGGCTGCTATCGAACGATGGCAGCCTTTTTTTTGCACGCCAGCCTACGAGGACATGGAGTGTCTTTCCCAGCGCTGCCGTTGTGCGCTGTTCCTTCCCTACTGGTCTTGAGATCCGCGATGTTGCGTAAATCCCTCAGAGTGCAAATTCTCGCCCTGCTTGGCGGCAGCCTGGCAGCCATGCTGCTGATCGCCTTGGTGTGTTTCCAGTTTTTGTCTTCCAGCGTGCGCGGCTATGCCGAGTTGGTCGATGGCCCGCTGCGCGCTTCGCAATTGATCGATGAAGCCAACCTGCAGTTCAAGATCCAGGTGCAGGAATGGAAGAACGTGCTGTTACGCGGTCGCCAGCCCGCCGAGCTGGACAAGTATTGGCAGCAGTTTCAGGCCCGCGAGCAGCAGGTTCAGCAGTTGCTGGGGCAATTGATCGACAGCAGTGACACTAGGCTCAAAGCCCCCTTGCAGCAGCTGCGAGATAGCCATCGGCAATTGGGCCAGGCCTATGCGCAGGGCCGCCAGGCGTTTATCGCTGCAGGGGGCGACCCGGTAGCAGGCGACCTGGCGGTCAAGGGCGTGGACCGTGCCGCCAGCGAACAGATGAGCGAGCTGGTCGAACAACTGCGCGGCGATGCCCGTGAACGGGCTGCGGTCATCAATGCCAGCGCCGAGCGCACCGTGTGGCTGGGACTGCTGGTGATGCTGGCGTCGGCGGTACTGGTTGGCCTGTTCAGCCTGTGGCTGATCAACCGCAGCCTGATCGAACCGATCCGCCAGTTGATCGACTATGTCGCGCAATTGAGCCAGGGCCGCTTCGGCGCCCGCGTCGACAGCCGCCGCGAGGATGAGCTGGGGCGTTTGGCTCGGGCGGCCAATACCCTGCGTGACTTCTTGGCCGAGACCGTCGGCCGGCTGCAGGACAACGCCCAAGAGCTGGAAGGCGCCAGTGGCCAGTTGCGCAGCATCGCCGCCGACATGGCGCGCGGCACGCATGACCAGTTCCAGCGCACCGACCAAGTGGCGACGGCCATGCATGAGATGTCCGCCACTGCCCAGGAAGTGGCCCGCCACGCCGTCGACGCCGCCCGCGCTGCCGATGATGCCGACCACAGTGCACAGGCTGGTGAGCAGGTGATGCAGCAGACCATCGACATCATTGGCGTGGTCAACCGCGAAATCGCCGGCACGGCGGCGGTGATTCGCGACCTGGAACATGACAGTACGCGGATCGGCAAGGTGCTCGAAGTCATCCGTGGCATTGCCGAGCAGACCAACCTGCTGGCGCTCAACGCGGCCATCGAAGCAGCCCGCGCGGGCGAGGCCGGACGAGGCTTTGCGGTGGTGGCGGACGAGGTGCGCAGTTTGGCCCAGCGCACGGCCGCGTCGATTGCCGAGATCAACCAGATCATCGAGGCGGTGCAGTCGGGTGCGGTGGAGGCGGTCAAAGCCATCGAAAGTGGCCAGCAGCGCAGCGAAGAGGGGGCCGAGCAGGTCCAGCAGGCCGGGCAGATGTTGCAGCGCATCACCTTGGCGGTGGAGGCCATCCGCGACATGAACCGGCAGATCGCCACGGCGGCGGAGGAGCAGACCAGTGTGGCCGAGGATATTTCGCGCAACCTGATCGAGATCACCCGCATCGCCACCACTAACCAAGAAGCGGTGCAGCAGACCGAACAGGCTGGGCAGCGTTTGCATGGGTTGTCGGGGCAGTTGGGCGAAGTGACGTCGCGGCTGACGGCCTGACCTGCTGTTCAGGGCCGCTGCGCGGCCCATCGCCGGCAAGCCGGCTCCCACAGGGATGGCGCAAGTCTCAAGCAATCCAGTGCCGGTGTGGGAGCCGGCTTGCCGGCGATGGGGCGCGCAGCGGCCCCGGGGAAATCCGCCATCAACGTAGCGAACCTGGCGTAAGTGTGGCGGATTGTCGCCATGCGACCCGCTGTCTCACCCCTTAGCCATTGGTCTAAGACAGGTTGGCACATTCCCTGCTTAAGCGCGCCCGGGCCACGGCCCGAGGCGATCGTGCCCCGATCCCGCGAAACACCCAGCTAAAAAACAACAACATCCGGGCGTGCATGCCGGGGCCAACGACTGCCAATCCTTCACATCAATTGGATTGAGCTAATGAAAAAAATACTGCTGACGCTCCTTTGCCTGAGCGTCATCGGCTGCTCCAAACCCGCGGAGCCGGAAAAGACCGTCGACGTCCTGCTGATTGGCGGCGGCATCATGAGTGCAAGCCTGGGCACTTACCTCACGGAGCTTGAGCCGAACTGGAAGGTCGACGTCTACGAGCGCCTGGACCAGGTCGCCGAAGAAAGCTCCAACGCCTGGAACAACGCCGGCACCGGCCACTCCGCGTTTTGCGAGCTGAACTACACCAGTGTCGGTAAGGATGGCAGCATCGACATCAGCAAGGCCGTGGGGGTCAACGAGCAGTTCGAGGTGTCCAAGCAGTTCTGGGCCTACCAGGTCGAGCAAGGCGTGCTGAGCAACCCGAAGTCGTTCATCAACAACGTGCCGCACATGAGCTTCGTCTGGGGTGACGACAACATTGCCTTCCTCCACAAACGCGTCGCTGCCCTGCAGCACAGCTCGCTGTTCCGTGGCATGGAAATCAGCGAAGACCACGAGCAGATCCGCCACTGGGCACCGCTGGTGATGGAAGGCCGCGACCCTGCGCAGAAGGTCGCCGCCACGCGCATGGCAATCGGCACCGACGTGAATTTCGGCGAGATCACCCGTCAACTGTTCGCGTCGATGACCCGCAACCCCAACGTCACCCTGAACCTCAGCCACGAAGTGCGTGACATCGTGCGCAACGACGATGGCACCTGGCGTGTGGTGGTGGCCGACCTGGCCAAGGGCGGTCACGAGGTGGCGGTCAATGCCCGGTTCGTGTTCATCGGTGCCGGGGGCGGTGCGCTCAAGCTGCTGCAAAAATCGGGCATCCCCGAGGCCGAAGGCTATGCCGGCTTCCCGGTGGGCGGTCAATTCCTCATGACGGATAACCCGGACGTGGTTGCACGCCATCAGGCCAAGTTGTATGGCAAAGCCTCGGTCGGCGCACCGCCGATGTCGGTCCCGCACCTGGACACCCGGATGATCGACGGCAAGCAAGTGTTGCTGTTCGGGCCGTTCGCGACCTTCTCCACCAAGTACCTCAAGCAGGGCTCGCTGCTGGACATGTTCGCTTCGCTGAACAGCCATAACGTGCTGCCGATGGTCAACGCCGGCATCGACAACATCGACCTGAGCACTTACCTGATGGGGCAGTTGATGCTCAGCTTCGATGACCGCATGAATGCGTTGCGCGAGTACTTCCCCAATGCCAAGAACGCAGACTGGAAGCTGCTGCAGGCCGGTCAACGCGTGCAGGTAATCAAGAAGGACCCCGTGCTCGGTGGCGTGCTGCAGTTTGGTACTGAAGTGGTCGCCGCCCAGGATGGCAGCATTGCTGCACTGCTGGGGGCTTCTCCGGGCGCCTCGACCGCCGCGCCAATCATGCTGACCGTGCTGGAGAAGACCTTCAAGGACCGCCTCAAGACCCCTGAATGGCAGGCCAAGCTGAAGCAGATCGTGCCCAGCTATGGGCAAAAGCTGAACAACGACCTGGCGCTGACCAACCAGACCCGAGCGTGGAGCAGCGAGCGCCTGCAACTGCTGTATGTGCCGGTACAAGCCGAGCAATAACTAGCGTTGCAGGTCACTGACTGTAATCGATGGACTCGCCCCCGCCGAGGCATCACAGTGCCACGGTGGCGTTCAAAGAAGCCAACGGCAGCGAGGGCGAGACCATGAAGAAGCATAGTTCGAAGCACGATCCCCTGTCTTCCACTGATGTGGAGCTTTGCACAACCCTCTGCGTAGACCTGGCCAAACAGGTCTTCCAGTTAGCAGGCGAGGATGCTACCGGGCGGGTGATCTACGAAAATCGCATCAAATCCCGTCAAAATTTCCATGATTTTCTAATCAAGCTGCCAGTGACGGTGACTGTCTTAATGGAGTGCGGTCCTGGTGCTCAAGCCTGGGCCAGACTACTGCAGGCCAAGGGTAATCCGGTTCGGATCCTGCCTGCGCAACGCGTTGCCGAACACCGCAGCGGCGCGAAGAATGACCGTAACGACGCCCATGCCATTTTGCGTGCCGGTCGCGATACCAGTATTGCCTCAATCCCGATCAAGAGCACTACAGCACTGGCTATTCAAGCGCTGCACCGTGTCCGGCGCGGCAACATCAAGCGGCATACAGCGCTGGGTAATCAGATACGTGGCCTGCTGCTAGAGCATGGCGTCTCCATGCCTCAAGGCGATGCGGCGATCAATTCGCATGTGCCACGGGCTCTTGAAGATGCCTCTTTACCTCTGCCCGACTTGTTGCGCGAGTTGCTCGATGAGCTGCTGACTGACTGGCTCTCTCTGGGTGAACGCATTGCGACGCTGAGTAGGCGGCTTGAAGCGACAGCCCAGGAAGATAAGGTCGCACAGCGGTTGATCACCATTCGTGGCGTGGGCCCAATCATTGCCACGGCGATCGTGGCGAAACAGACCGAGCCTAGCCGCTTCGCCAGTGGCCGAATGTATGCCGCCTTCTTCGGTATCGTGCCCGACCAGCACAGCAGCGGAAACAAAATCAGGCTGGGCAGGATGAGCAAGCGAGGTGATGGCTACATACGCAGCCTGATGATCCAGGGGGCGCATGCTGTCTTGAGTCAGCTAAGGCCTGATTCCGATCAGCCAGACGATCACCGCCTTTTACGCTGGCTATCCCGCCTTGGACGCAAGGAGGCGGCGATCAGACTGGCTAATCGAAATCTGCGCATTATCTGGGCCTTGTTGCAGAGCGATCAGGTATATCAGCGCAAACCGAACAGCAACTCGGAGGCTGCTATGAGCCTCTGATCAACCGAGCAATGCCACCGGGGCGCCGAGCGCTCCAACCCCTGCTAGTGAACATTGACCCCTGGTAAGACCGTCGCAGACAGATGCCTCTGCTCCTACAGGCCTGATGAATGGCCTCAATGTAAACGGCACGCTGCGAGCTCACCACGATGTTGGCCAGAAGCAAAAAGCTTCCTCGAATAGGCCTGATACATAGATGCAACCGGGTTCCTAAGTTCAAAAGCAGCTAGACAGTGTGGGCGAGTCCATACATAGGAGCAGCCTTGTGCTGCGAAGAGGCCGGTACAGACGCCGACTGATGGGTAGGCCTGCGCCGGCCTCTTCGCAGCACAAGGCTGCTCCTATAAGTCAGGGGGATTTTCTCGCGCACAACAAAAAGCCCGCGCAAGGCGGGCTTTTTGAATAGGATTTGGTCGGAGAGACAGGATTCGAACCTGCGGCCTTCTCGTCCCGAACGAGACGCGCTACCTGGCTGCGCTACACTCCGATGAACGAAATCCTACTGCATCCCTTTTTGGCACGCAAGCCCTTGTTGTTAAAAGGGCGTTTGCCAAAAAGGGCGGCTGAATCACAGCTCTTTGACGGTACGAATCTGGTCTTTGTTCAGGCGCGTACGCTTGCCGTCGAGTTGCTCGAATTCGTAGAAACCAGAGTCCTCGTCAAAGGACGGGGTGTCCACTGCCTGGATCTCGCGGCCATCATTCAGGGTAATGACGGTCGGCGATGCGCAGCCGGCGAGGGCGCCCAGGCCCAAGGCAAGCAGGAAGGCGGGAAGGGTCCGTTGAATCATCGTGTTTCTCCAGTGCGACAGTGCTAGATGACTTTAAGACGCAGGGCGTCCACGCAAGTTCCTTTCCAGTGCAGCATAGCGGTAAAGCCAGGGTATTGACCAAGGGCAAGCCACAGGGGCACGAGGTTGTATCGGGGGGTGCTGTGTTATAAATGCGCCATCCCATCTTCTTGTGACGGACCCCCATGAAAGCCAAGGCAGATACCCCCTTCGTGCCCCTGAACATCGCCGTGTTGACGGTCAGCGACACGCGCACCTTCGACAATGACACCTCCGGTCAGCTGTTCGTCGATCGCCTGACTGCGGCCGGCCACCAGTTGGCATCGCGGGTATTGCTCAAGGACGACCTGTACAAGATCCGCGCCCAGGTCGCGACCTGGATCGCCGATGACGCAGTGCAAGTGGTATTGATCACCGGCGGTACTGGGTTCACCGGCCGCGACAGCACCCCGGAGGCCGTGGCTTGCCTGCTGGACAAACAGGTGGATGGTTTCGGTGAACTGTTCCGGCAGATTTCCGTGGCCGACATCGGCACCTCCACCGTGCAATCGCGGGCCCTCGCTGGCCTGGCCAATGGCACGCTGGTGTGCTGCTTACCGGGCTCGACCAATGCGGTACGCACCGGTTGGGACGGCATCCTGGCCGAGCAGCTCGATGCCCGCCATCGCCCGTGCAATTTCGTGCCCCACCTGAAGCAGGCAGCGGCCTGTGAAAGTCGTGGTTGAGTCTGCCCAAGCCCGGCCCCTGATGCCGGTGGAAGACGCACTGGCGCAGCTGCTGGCCTTGGCAGAAGCCGCACCCATCCAGGAAACCGAAAATGTGTCGCTGGCCGACGCCGAGGGGCGCGTGCTGGCGCGTGACCTGGTGGCTTCGCTCGACCTGCCGCCCTGGCCGAATAGCGCCATGGACGGCTATGCCCTGCGCCTGGCGGACTGGCAGGGTGAGCCCTTGCCGGTGAGCCAGCGCATCTTCGCCGGCCATGCGCCGCAGCCGCTGCAGCCGGGTACCTGTGCCCGCATCTTCACCGGCGCGCCGGTGCCGGCTGGCGCCGACTGCGTCGAAATGCAGGAAAACGCCGAAGTGGCTGACGATGGCCGGGTGCGCTTCCTCGAACCGCTGAAGGTCGACCAGAACATTCGCCCGCAAGGCCAGGAAACACGCCAGGGCGAGCAGGTAATGAGCGCCGGTACACGCTTGGGCCCGATCGAGCTGGGCTTGGCTGCGACCCTTGGCCAGGCCCGTCTGGATGTGGTGCGCAAGGTGCGCGTGGCAGTGCTGTCGACCGGTGACGAGCTGATCGAGCCTGGCCTGCCCCTGGGGCCAGGGCAAATCTACAACAGCAACCGCCGCTTGCTGGTCAGCTGGCTGCAACGCTTGGGTTGTGAGGTGCGGGATGCGGGGATTTTGCCCGATGACCTGGCGCGCACCCGTGAATGCCTGGCGGCATTGGGCGATGTCGACCTGATTCTGTCCACCGGTGGCGTTTCCGTGGGCGAGGCTGATTACCTGGGTGCCGCCCTGCGCGAGGCCGGCGAGCTGGCCTTGTGGAAGCTGGCGATCAAACCGGGCAAGCCGCTCACGTTCGGGCACTTTCGTGGCGTCCCGGTGATCGGTTTGCCGGGCAACCCGGCGTCCACGCTGGTCACGTTCGGGTTGCTGACCCGGCCGTATCTGTTGCGCCGTCAGGGCGTGGCTGATGTCACGCCGCTGCGCTTCGACATGCCAGCGGGCTTCGACTGGCCCAAGCCAGGTACGCGCCGCGAGTACCTGCGCGCACGCATCGAGCAGGGCCAGGTGCGCATCTACAAAAACCAGAGCTCTGGCGTACTGCGCAGCGCGGCCTGGGCCGAGGGCTTGGTCGAGGTACGTGAAGGCAGTACGCCGAAGCAGGGCGACAGTGTGCCGTTCATCCCCTTCAGCGAGCTACTTGGTTGAGCGCCCAAGCCAGCCGCCCGCCAGTGGCGTGGCGCTGGCGGGTTGCACCTGGTTGAGGCGCATGTGCACGTTTTCCAATTGCTGGGCGGCAATGCTCCAATCGTGACGCTGGCGGGCGAATTGCCGGCCGGCTTCGCTCAATTGGGCCATGCGCCAAGGCTGGTTGAGCAGTTGGGTGATCAGCAGGGCCAGTTGGTCACCATCGTCACTGCCCAAGTAGTGTTCGCCGTTGTTCACGGCCAGCCCTGATACCCCCTTGCTGGTGGTGATGACCGGCAGCCCCGCAGCCATCGCCTCGAGCAGCTTCACCTTGGACCCTCCGCCATACAGCAGTGGGGCGAAGAACAGTGCCGAGCGACGTTGCAGTTCACGCAGGTCGGGGCGGTAGCCGACCCACTCGATGCGTGGGTCGTTCCAATGCAGCTTCCAGCTGGCTGGTAGGGCGTGGCCGGCTATGGCCAGGCGCACGGCCGGGTTACTCATCCACACCTGCGGCATGATCTCTTCCAGCGCCCATTCGATGGCCTCAAGGTTCGAGCCATATTCGAAGTTGCCGACAAACAGCAGGCGCTGGCTGTGCAACGCCGGTTGCACGTGCTGGTAGAAATCGCAGTCCACGCCACTGACCACCACATTTACCGGGCGCCCACTGATCTGGGCGATCAGTTCGGCGTCGTGGCTGCTGACCGCCACCACTTCGCTGGGTTGGCGCAGCACCCGCTGCTCCCAGCGCCGATAGCGCCAGCGGTCGAATGCATTGAGCGGGCGCAGCCACAGCGGCAGGCGGTCATGGCAGGCGCCGCCCATCACCGATTCCAGGGTGTGCTCGCTGAGCATGAAGGGCAGCCCGCGTGCCTGCAGGGCTTTTTCGAACGGCTGGAAACTGTAGCTGTGCTCGATCTGGATGACGTCCCAGGGTTCGTCCAGCAGTTGCTCGAAGCGGTGCCTCAGGCAGGGCGCCAAGCCATTGATGATCGCCCGCATGGGATAGTCGATGATCGGTGACGCCAGCAGGTTGAGTGGGCTGTGCAGGGCGCGCCTGGGCAACACGATCAAGCGTTCGACCCAGGGTTCAAGGGCTTCACGGGCCGCATCGCTCAGGGGGATCTTGGACTGCACCAACAGGGTGATCCGGTGGCCACGCTGGGCAAGTTCGCGCAGCAGGTGGTATTGCCGAGTCTTGCCGCCGCTGGTGGTCGGCCAGGGTAAGTAGGGCAGTGTCCAGAGAATGCGCATGACCCGGAACCCTCGTTACAGATCGCGGATAAAAAGACGCGCCCGTCGGCAGTCAGCCGATCACTGCTGCCGGGGCGCGTCCATGGCTGTCGGTGAAGCAGAACTTAGGTGATGAAAAGTCAATAGTTTGACTTTTTGCTAGATATATTCACCTGGGTCAAATACTTGTCAAAGGTGGCTTTCCTGAGCATAGCCGCGCATTTGCGGGCGTGTAAAAAATGGGTGAAATCCAGTGTTATTGTGCGGGGCATGCAACGATCGGTGTGTGCCGGTGGTCGAGATCTGGGTTAGCTATTTTTTCCTGGAGAAGCGCGATGCAAGGGCGCAAGGCAATGTTGATCCTGCACGGCAAGCAGGCGATGAACGAAGCGCTGCGCAGTGCCGTGCTGGCGATGCGCGAGAGCGGCTGGGTGCTGGATGTGCGGGTCACCTGGGAAGCCGGGGACGCTCAGCGCTTGGTGGGCGAGGCGCTGGCCGCTGGCTACACCCATATTGTCGCGGGCGGCGGCGATGGTACGTTGCGCGATGTCGCTGAAGCCATGGGCTTGGCAGCGGCCCAGGCCAGCCTGGCGCTGTTGCCTTTGGGCACCGCCAATGATTTCGCCAAGGCTGCGGGCGTGCCACTGGAGCCGGACGCCGCACTGGCATTGCTGAATACTCCGGCGCGGCCTATCGACTTGGGCCAGGTCGGTGATCACCTGTTCCTCAACATGGCCACCGGCGGCTTCGGCAGCCAGGTTACGGCCAACACCTCGGAGGACCTGAAAAAGATCCTGGGGGCTGCGGCCTACCTGTTCACGGGGCTGTCGCGCTTCAGCGAGTTGCAGGCGGCCTCAGTGGAACTACAGGGCCCCGACTTCCATTGGCAGGGTGATCTGCTGGCGCTGGGCATTGGCAATGGCCGGCAGGCCGGCGGTGGGCAGGCACTGTGCCCGGAGGCGCTGGCAGACGATGGCCTGCTGGATGTCGCCATACTGCCAGCGCCGCAGGAAGTGGTGGGGGCGTTGCGCGACCTGCTGGCCGGGGATGGGTTGTTTGTCCGGGCCAGGCTGCCCTGGGTGGAGATCAAGAGCTCGCAGGGGCTGGACATCAACCTAGACGGTGAGCCGCTGCAGGTCGACAGCCTGCGCTTCGAGGCAAAGCCCGCCGCGTTGCAGGTGCACTTGCCGGTCGACTCGCCGTTGCTCAGTCGTCCAGGCTGATGATTTTTTCGCGTACCGCGTACAGCACCAGGCCCGCCACATCGTGAATCTGCAGGCGTTTCATGATTTGCGAACGGTGGGTTTCCACAGTCTTGATCGAGAGCCCCAGGCCACTGGCGATTTCCCGGGTGGATTTGCCGCGCACGATCAGGCGCAGGATTTCCAGCTGGCGTGCGGTCAGGTTGTGGCGGTCGCGGTTCGGTTGCTTGCGGTGCTGGGTATGCAGCAGCGCCTGGTTGATGACGGTGTGGGCGATCGCCGGGCTGAGGTAGCGCTCGCCGTTGCGCAGGGCACACAAGGCCTGCTCCAGCTCGGTCGCGCTGGTGTCTTTGAGCAGGTAGCCATGGGCGCCGCTTTCCAGGGCACGCATGATCAGGTCCGGGTCGGTGTGCATCGACAGGATCAGTACCTTACAGGTGCTGCCGCTGGCGCGCAGCTGTGTCAGGGCATCGAGGCCGCTGGTCGAGCGCATGGAAATGTCCAGCAGGACGATGTCGGGTGCCAGGTTGCGCACGTGCTCAAGCAGCTGGTTGCCGTCATCGGCTTCACCGGCCACGCAGTAGCCCGGGATGTCGGAGACCAGTGCGCGGACCCCGGCGCGGATCAGCGAGTGGTCGTCCACCAACAGCAGTCTACAGGTCATGGGCGGTAAAGCTCCTGGCGCGTTCCTGGGTGCGTGGCGGCCACGGGAACAGCGCTTCGATCTGCGTGCCCACGCCAAGCTGGCTGGTGATGTCGAGACGCCCCTGTAAGGCCGTCACCCGTTCCTGCATGCCGGCCAAACCGCGTTGCCCTGCTTCGGCCGGGTGCCTGGCGGGGACAAAGCCGCGGCCATCGTCCTGAATGATCAAGGCAAGCCCTGCGGGGCTGCGTTGCAGGCGGATCGACAGATTGCGCGCCTGGGCATGGCGCAGCATGTTGGTCACGGCTTCCTGGGTGATGCGAAACACCGCCATGGCGACGGCTTCGTCAATGCCGCCCAGGCGTTGATTGCAGACCAGGCTCCAGTGCACATCGGTTTTTTCCAGCGTGCGCAGCAGGTGCGCACGCAGGCTGGCCTCAAGGCCCAGGCTGGCCAGTTGCCGAGGGTTGAGCAGGGCACAGACATCGCGCACGTTGCTCAGCGCGTTGTCGAGCGTGGTGCGCAGGGTGTCGCAGTGGCTGTGCAACTCATCGGGCATACGCCGTTGCAGCCATTGCAACTGAAGCTTGGCTGCGGTGAGCAGTTGCCCGATGTCATCATGCAGTTCGCGACCCAGGTGCTGGCGCTCGCTTTCCTGCACCATCAGCATGCGCTTGGCCAGTTCTGCCGGGTGCAGGCGGATCGACCCGGCCCCCAGGCCCACGTGCAGGCCAACGCCAAGCATCGCCGCGACCTGCAGCATCAACAGGCTGGCCGGTATCGCTTGGCCGGCCATGTACAGCAGCAGGTTGGCGACCATGGAGGCCACGCACAGCACGATCGTCATCCAGCGCAGCAGGGCAGTGCGGGAGCAGCAGCGCAGAAGAGTCTTCAAGCGTGGGAGCATAGATAGAAAAGCCACTGAAGTATTGCTGATGGAGGCCTTGCACAAGTCTTAGCAGAGGCTTTGGCGCAGTACTTTATATGTTTTGCGGGGCACGTCCTCAATCAGCCTTGATGCCGGCTGAAGGCGGTCGCTGGCGAGCATGGTAACACTTCACACGGCGTTGGTCGCTGTTGGGCAATGCTTTGAAACCTCATGTTTACGGGCTGTTTCGGCACGTTCGTCCGACTCGAGTCAATAGCAAAGTGCCAGCCACTATTCGTCTGTCAATCATGCCGAGTGTAACTAGGGCAATAATCACGCGCGCAGTGCTGGCGACAGTTGGCGAAACTTCCAAGTTTGGCCAACAACGCCCTTAGTTGCTCTTTTGTTAGTTATTGTGAAACGCGGGGGTGCGTGCCTTGGGCGGCTGTTGTGGCTGTATGCGGGTGAGTGCAGTGGCTGCCGCGCTCATCGCAGGCGGCACAGGCTTGCGGTAATGGTTGATCGAGCACGCTGGCCAGTTCATTGAGCAATGTGATTTGTTCGCCGGTATCCAGGTTCAGCTGCCCGGTGCGCGGGTCGATCAGCTCGAGTTGCCAGGCCAGCAGGGTCAGGCAAGCGTCGGTTGCGGGCAGGGCTTCACGTTGCAGGCGCTGCTGCTGGCAGGCCGGTGCGAGCAATTGCTGCAGAACGGTGGCGTAGTGGGCAACTTCGAGCAGGTCCAGCCGGGTGGCGCGCCTCGCGAGCGTGTCGAGGGCGGTGTTCAGGCAACCGCAGGCGTCTCCGTCGTTGTCGATCAGTTCCAGGTGCTGCAGGCATTCCTGGGACTGGCTCAGCAAGACTTGCGCATCCAGCAGAAAGTCTTGCAACGCACCTTCAAACGATAAGGCACTGTCCATCAGGACGCTCGGGCGCGTTGGGCGCGGGCAAGGGGCGGGCACGGCGATACGATAGCGAACAAAAGCCTGACTCCATTCATGCAATGAGAATGGCGTCACATTAATGGCTAATGGATATCGCGAACATCAGGTTGCACCCGATTGCATCTAAGGGTTTCCCTGATGGGAGGCCAGGGTGCAACAAGGTGCTAACGGGCACTGGCCTGCCTCGATGTGCCCGCAGTAAAGCATGATGGTAAAGTGATATCAATTACCTTCTCGGCATTTTCCCGCAAGGGTCAAGGTGCGCGTGAACCCGCCGATACAGGGTGGATGAATACACTTTTTCGACTCAAGCCTGGGGGTTTCCAATGGCCGGCATTCTCGACACAGTAGACCAACGCACGCAATTGGTGGGCGAGAACCGCCTGGAAATTCTGATGTTCCGCCTGGCAGGTCGGCAGCTCTTCGCGATCAACGTGTTCAAGGTGCAGGAAGTGCTCCAACTGCCCAAGCTGACCCTGATGCCGCAGCGCCATGCCTTTGTCTGCGGCGTGGTCAACCTGCGTGGGCAGACCCTGCCGGTGATCGACCTGTCCCAGGCGATCGGCATGCGGCCCCTGCAACCCGGGCCGGACAGCACTATCATCGTCACGGAATACAACCGCTCGGTGCAGGCCTTCCTGGTGGGGGGCGTTGACCGCATCGTCAACATGAACTGGGAAGCGATCATGCCGCCGCCGACCAGTGCCGGGCGCCAGCACTACCTGACCGCCATCACCAAGGTCGACGAGAAACTGGTCGAAGTGATTGATGTGGAGAAGGTCCTGGCAGAAATCGTCCCGTACAACGCCAAGGTCTCCGGCGAACGGCTTGCCGACCCCGTGCTGGCCCGCGCCAGAGGCCGTGAAGTATTGCTGGTGGACGATTCCAGCGTTGCCTTGGCACAGCTGCGTGACACCCTGTCGCAACTGGGCATGAAGCTGCACGTGGCCAGTGATGGCTTGAAGGCGCTGCGCCTGCTCAAAAGCTGGGCTGACGCCGGTGAGAATGTGTGCGAGAAGCTGCTGATGGTGTTCACCGACGCCGAAATGCCGGAGATGGACGGTTACCGGTTGACCACCGAGATCCGTAGCGATGCCCGCTTGCGTCAGCTCTACGTGGTGCTGCACACCTCGTTGTCGGGCAGTTTCAACGAATCCATGGTCAAGAAGGTGGGCTGCGATAACTTCTTGTCCAAGTTCCAGCCGGATCGCCTGGTCGAGGTGGTCAAGCAGCGCCTGCTGCTGGATACGGCTACTGCGTGATCCCTGGCCCTGCCGGGTATAAGCTTGGCGTTTCGAATGACGCGAGGCGGCAGGGATGTTTCTGAGTGAGTTGTATCGATACCCGGTGAAGTCGGGGCAGGCGCAAAGCTTGCAGGCTTCGCCGGTCGGCCAGTTGGGGTTGTTGGGTGACCGTCGCTGGATGGTGGTGGAGGCGGAAAATGGCCGCTTCCTCACCCAGCGTGCCTGGCCACAGCTCGGCCAGCTCAGGGCGAGCGATGACGATGCTGGGCAGTTGCTGCTGGAGGCCCCAGGGCAGGTGCCATTGCGGGTGCCTGTACCGCTTACCGACGATGACTTGCGGGGCGTGACTATCTGGCGCGACACCCTGCGGGTGCCCGATGCTGGCGAGGTTGCGGCGCACTGGCTGTCGGCGTTGCTGGGCAAGGACGTGCGGCTGGTGTATTGCCCGGAGCAACGGGCGCGTTACCTGCCCAATGGTTATGGCTTGAACAGTGACCGTGCGGCGTTTCCGGATGGTTTTCCGCTGCTGTTGATCGGCCAGGGGTCGTTGGACGAGCTCAGTCGGCGCGTTGGCCGGCCCATGGAGATGCTACGGTTCAGGCCCAACCTGGTGGTACAAGGCGCAGAGCCGTTCGCCGAGGACGGCTGGAAGCGGGTTCGTATCGGCACCCTCGAGTTTCGCGTGCTCAAGCCCAGCGTGCGGTGCATTTTCACCACCATCGATCCACGGACCGGCGAACGCAGCCCGGACCGCGAGCCCATGACCACGCTCAAAACGTTCCGCGAGAGAGAAGGGGATGTGTTGTTCGGGCAGAACCTGGCGGCGGATGGCAGTGGCGTGCTGGAAGTGGGGATGAAGGTCGAAGTCCTGTAGGAGCAGCCTTGCGCTGCGAAGAGGCCGGTAACAACACCGAAGATCCAGGGTGTTTTTACCGGCCTCTTCGCAGCGCAAGGCTGCTCCTACAAGGGGTAGCTTACATATCGTCGAAGTAGCGCTCGTGCCAATCCACCAGCGGCTGCGGCGAGTTGAGCTTCTGCCCGTAGATCACCGAATACGACAGCACGTTCTGTACGTACTGGCGCGTCTCGTCGAACGGGATCGATTCCACCCACACATCGAAGCTCAGGTGTTTAGCGCCCTTGAGCCACTGGCGTACCCGCCCGGGGCCGGCGTTATAGGCCGCCGAAGCGAGTACCCGGTTGCCATTGAATTGGCTGTGCACCTGGCTCAGGTACGCGGCCCCCAGCTGAATGTTCTTGTCGGGGTTGAACACCTGCGCCGGCGAGGCCAGCGGGATGCTGAACTTGCGCGCGGTTTCCTTGGCGGTGGCCGGCATCAGCTGCATCAAGCCGCTGGCGCCCACGCTGGAGCGCGCATCCTCCATGAAGGCACTTTCCTGACGGGTAATGGCGAACACCCAGCTTGAATGCAGGCCGCGGACCTTGGCCTCGCGCACCAGGGTGTCGCGGTGGGCCATCGGGAAGCGGATGTCCAGGTCATCCCAGTACTGGGCCTGGCTGATGGTCCGAATGGCCGGGAAGTACCAGCGCAGTTCATAGGCCAGGCGTGCCTGGGCGACCATCTCGTCACGGGTGAAGTGGCGGCTGACGTGGTACCACTCGCGGCGCCCTTCGACGATCTGCCCGCGGGCATGGAATTCCAGTGCACGTTGAATGCCCGGGGTATTGCGCACCTTAGTGACCAACTGCTGGCTCAGCACCAGGGGCTTGTTGTTCAGCTGGTAGGGGGTTTGTGCACGGTCGGCAGCGAGGAAACCATAGAAGTCACGCTCGCGCGCCACGGTCTTGTACAGCAGTGGAATCTGCGGGTTGTTCGGTTGGGCCAGTTCGAGGCTGCGTGCCTGCCAGTACTTCCAGCGGTTGCTGCTGGCCAGGTCCTGGGGCAGGCGCTTGGTCAGCTCGTAGGCATCTTCCCAGCGGCCCAGGCGCAGCAACAGGCGCAGGCGCCATTCGCTGACGGTGTTGTCGCGCAGCTCGGGGTCGTAGCGGGTCATCAGGTCGAGCGCGCGTGGGTCGTAGCGGCGCGCCAGGGTCAGGCCGATCTCGCGGGCGATGGCCACCTTCTCGTCGCGGGAGAAGTGCATGCGCTGGGCATAGTCGTCGAGCAGGGCCATGGCCCGCTCCGGGTTCTGCCGGGCCAGTCGGCGCAAGCCGAGGCTGACCACGTCGGACATGGCCTCGTTGACCGGGGTGAAGCGCGACGGCTGGTTGAGCAGCTCGGGCTTCTGTGCCACATCGATCAGCAGGCGCCCTTGCGGGCCGAGGGTGGTCAGGGTTTTGACCAGGTTGTTGGCCAGGCCGTAGTTGCGCGCCTGGGCCGCCAGCTTGGTGCGGTTCCAGCGCTTGGCCTCGGTCAACTGGCCCTCGGCGGCCCACATGCCGAACAGCGTGTCACAGGCCGCCGGTTGCGACTTGCCGACATTCCACAGTTTATCGGCCGTGGCATAGCCTTCGGCGCGCAGGCCGTGGCTGAGCTGGTACTGGCCGTTGAGGCAGTCCAGTTCGGTGAAATTGAGCTTGGGGTCGTAGTACTTGACGAAGGTGTTCCATTCGCCGCGCTCGGCCAGCCAGCGCAACCAGCGCAGTTTCATCCAGTTGGCCTGGGGCAGGTCGCCGTGTTTGGCCAGGAACCCTTCGATTTCTTCGTTGCTGGCGCTCTTCAGGCGTGCGGTCAGCTCGTCGTAGGTCAGGTAGGGCGTCAGCGGGTAATCACGCAATTGCTGGGCATAGCGCAGGTACGGGCCTTTGTCGCCCTTGGCCAGGGCGCGCTTGGCCTCGTCGTAGTACTGGCGCTGTTGAGTGAGGTCGAGGGCCTGCGCCGCGCTGGCGGTGGCGGCGGTAAGCAGCAAGCAGGATGCAATCTGTAACAGGCGGCTGCGCATGATACGTCCGGGCAGTTGAACCATGGGGAAGTGACGGCGAAGCCAGCACTGTTGGAAGCTATGCCTTAGCTTAGCCGTTTGCCGGCGGCAGATGAAAGCACAGCGCTTGTATCAAGACATTATGTTCGACCAGATGTCGTAAAGCCCTCACCGGGTGGTCAACTTAATGCCGTGGGGGCCCAAGTCAGGTAGAATGCGCGCCCGATTTATGGAGACCAACATGACCCTGCTCAAATTCAGCGATGTGTCCCTCGCATTCGGCGCCATGCCGCTGCTGGACAAAGTGTCCTGGCAGATCGCTCGTGGCGAGCGGGTGTGCATCATCGGCCGCAACGGCACCGGCAAGTCGAGCATGCTGCGCCTGGTCAAAGGCGAGCAGAAGGGCGACGACGGCGAGATCTGGCGCGCTCCGGGCCTGAAGATCGGCGAGCTGCCGCAGGAATTGCCGCTGGCCGACGAGCGCAGCGTGTTCGATGTGGTGGCCGAGGGCCTCGATGGCGTTGGCGCGTTGCTGGCCGAGTTCCATCACCTGAGCCAGAACATCCAGGGCGACGAAGACCTGGAAAAACTCATGCACGTTCAGCACGAGCTCGAAGCCCGTGACGGCTGGCGCCTGCAGCAGGTGGTCGAAAGCACCCTGAGCCGTCTGCAACTGCCTGCCGACAAGACCCTGGCCGAGCTGTCCGGTGGCTGGCGCCGCCGCGTGCTGTTGGCCCAGGCGCTGGTGTCGGAGCCTGACCTGCTGCTGCTCGACGAGCCGACCAACCACTTGGACATCGGTGCGATCGCCTGGCTTGAAGAGGCGCTGCGCGGGTTCAATGGCGCGGTACTGTTCATCACCCACGACCGGTCCTTCCTGCAGAACCTGGCCACTCGCATCCTCGAACTGGACCGCGGTGGGCTGATCGACTGGAACGGTGATTACGCCAGCTTCCTGGTGCACAAAGAAGCGGCGCTGGCCGCCGAGGAAACCGCCAACGCGCTGTTCGACAAGCGCCTGGCCCAGGAAGAAGTGTGGATCCGCCAGGGCATCAAGGCCCGGCGTACCCGTAACGAAGGGCGCGTACGTGCCCTCAAGGCCTTGCGCGTCGAGCGCGGCGAGCGCCGTGAGCGTCAGGGCAAGGCGAACATCCAGATCGAGGCGGCGGACAAGTCCGGCAAGCAGGTCATGGTGCTGGAAAATATCAGCTTCGCCCATGCCGACGGCCCGATGCTGGTCAAGGACTTCTCCATGGTCCTGCAGCGTCAGGACCGTATTGGCCTGCTGGGTGCCAACGGTACCGGCAAGACCACCTTGCTCAAGATGATGCTCGGTGACCTGGAGCCTATCTCGGGCAAGGTCGAGCGTGGCACCAAGCTGGAAGTGGCCTACTTCGACCAGATGCGCCATCAGCTCGATCTGGAAAAGACCGTGATCGACAATCTGGCCGAAGGCCGCGATTTCATCGAGATCGATGGCCAGAACCGCCACGTGCTCAGCTACCTGGGCGACTTCCTGTTCAGCCCCCAGCGTGCCCGTACGCCGGTCAAGGCGCTGTCGGGTGGCGAGCGTGCGCGCCTGCTGTTGGCCAAGCTGTTCAGCAAGCCGGCCAACCTGCTGGTGCTCGACGAACCGACCAACGACCTCGATGTGGAAACCCTCGAGCTGCTCGAAGAGGTGCTGTCCAACTACAAGGGCACCGTGCTGATGGTCAGCCACGACCGGGCCTTCCTCGACAACGTCGTCACCAGCACCCTGGTGTTCGAAGGCGAGGGCAAGGTGCGCGAGTATGTCGGTGGCTATGAGGACTGGATCCGTCAGGGCGGCTCGCCCAAGCTGCTGGGCGTGACCGAAAGCAAGGGCGGCAAGTCCGAGCTCAACAGCGCGGTGGTGGAAAAGCAGGACGTGCAAGCCGCACCGGCGCCAGCGGCAGCCGTGGCCGACGCCTCGAAGAAGAAACTCAGCTACAAACTGCAGCGTGAGCTGGAGATGTTGCCTGGGCAGATCGATGCGATCGAACAGCGCATGGCTGAGGCGCAGGAAGAAGTGAATGCGGCGGGCTTCTATCAGCGGCCAATCGCCGAGACTTCGGCGGTGCTGGCGCAGATCGAGAAGCTGCAAGGCGAGCTGGATGTGCTGGTAGAGCGCTGGGCTGAGCTGGAAGGCTGATCAGCGGTTAACCTGAGCCGGCCCCTTCGCGGGGCAAGCCCGCTCCCACAGGATCGCCACATACCTCAAGGCCTGTGGCGTACCTGTGGGAGCGGGCTTGCCCCGCGAAGAGGCCAGTACAGGTTAAATCATTCCTTCTTCTGTAGCCGCACCGCTAGCACGTCGCATGGCGCGCCATGCAGCACGTCGTTGGCGGTGGAGCCCAGCAGCAAAGCCAGGCCATGTCGGCCATGGCTGCCGACCACGATCAGGTCGCACTTCTGGTCCTTGGCCAGTTGGTGGATTTCCTGGCGGGGCTGGCCGTAGGTCAGGTGGGAATCGCCGCGGTTGATGTCCGGGTATTTGTTGAACAAGCGCTCCATTCGCTCTTTGGCCTGATCGAACTGCTGCTGTTGCAGCTGTGAGAGGTCCATGGGCACGTCGCCGCCAAATGCCATGGCCATCGGTTCGACGATGTGTACCAGGGATACCTTGGCGCCTGAGGGTTCCGCGAGCTTCATGGCGCGCTTGATCACCGGGTCGCATTCTTCGGTCAGGTCGACGGCGACCAACAAATGTTCGTATTGCATGAGCGGTACTCCTGACAATCGCGATAGAAGAAGTATGGTCGCTTTCGGGCGGGTCTTCCGTGAAAAATGGCTAACCAGCTCATTTGCAACGCTTTATGGGGTCTACTGATATGACGGTATTGCTGGTGGTGTCAATCCTTGCGCTGATTCTCAGCCCGCTTTCCTGGTTGCGCACGTCGCGTAAGCAGGGCGAGCAGATGAACCTGCGCCTGGAAGCGCGTCGCATGGGTCTGGCCATGCAGCTGGCGCCTCAGCAATGGCCACATTGGCTGGAAAAGGAGCCGCCAAGCCCCTGCCCGCAGTACCACCGTGGGCGGCGCAAGGGGCGCGAGGACAGCTTCTGCTACTGGCAGGTCACGCCAGGCGTGTGGTGGAACCAATGGCGCGAGCCGTGTGAGGATCCGCGCCTTGCCGAGGCCTTTGCGCGCTTGCCGGCCAGTGTCTACAAGGTTGAGGCCGACCCCCGTATGATCGCTTTGTACTGGACCGAGCGGGGCGATAAATCTGTATTGCAGGATATTGCGCACGTCCTCGAAACCCTCGCCTGACCCCTCGCCAATTAAAAAGCGCGTTAAACGACAAAGCGGCGGCTTGGCAGAGCCCCTGAAGGGGTGGGGTGCCAAGTCGCCGCTTTGCGTTCTGCTGCGCAGAAAAGGCCAGGCAGGCCGGGAATGCTTGAAGCCATTGGCAGTGTAGTCGGCTGCCAGCGATCTGCTGAAAAAAATCTTCCCCTGGCAGGCACGGGCCTGTTTTCCCATGGTCAATTGCTGACATGAATGTGAAGCGATCACTGACGTCATGCTTTGTACCCAGACCCTACAAAATGACCGGAAAGTCGCGTTTTCACTCAGTGCGTGAGCATTTGACAACGCTGATCTTTTCGGAGAATGTGTGCACACCCAAATCAAACGGGCGTATGAATTGAGCGTTTGTATGTCACACGGCTCGTTCATAGTCCCGACTAGCGCGCTGACGGGTGTGCCTGGGGCAGGGCGGCATGGCCTGCCTGATGCAGCAGCGACCGGCGTGTACAGTTAGCTTCCATATCGTGGAGATCAGTTGATGATTTACGAAGGTAAAGCCATCACGGTTAAGGCTCTTGAAAGTGGCATCGTCGAACTCAAGTTCGATCTCAAGGGTGAGTCCGTCAACAAATTCAATCGCCTGACCCTGAACGAGCTTCGCGAAGCGGTCGATGCCATCAAGGCCGACGCTTCGGTCAAGGGCGTAATCGTCAGCAGCGGCAAGGACGTGTTCATCGTCGGCGCCGACATCACCGAGTTCGTCGACAACTTCAAGCTGCCCGAGGCCGAGCTGGTAGCCGGCAGCCTGGAAGCCAACCGCATCTTCAATGCCTTCGAAGACCTCGAAGTGCCAACCGTTGCCGCCATCAATGGCATCGCCCTGGGCGGTGGCCTGGAAATGTGCCTGGCGGCCGATTACCGGGTCATGGCCAGCACTGCCAAGATTGGCCTGCCTGAAGTCAAACTGGGCATCTACCCAGGCTTCGGCGGTACCGTGCGCCTGCCGCGACTGATCGGTTCGGACAACGCGGTCGAGTGGATTGCCGCCGGCAAGGAAAACCGTGCCGAAGACGCCCTCAAGGTCGGTGCCGTCGACGCCGTGGTCGCCCCTGAGCTGCTGCAAGCCGGTGCCCTGGACCTGATCAAGCGCGCCATCAGCGGCGAGCTGGACTACAAGGCCAAGCGCCAGCCGAAACTGGAAAAGCTCAAGCTCAATGCCATCGAGCAGATGATGGCGTTCGAGACGGCCAAAGGCTTTGTCGCAGGCCAGGCTGGGCCGAACTACCCAGCGCCGGTCGAAGCCATCAAGACCATTCAGAAGGCCGCCAACTTCGGCCGTGACAAGGCCCTGGAAATCGAAGCCGCAGGCTTTGCCAAGCTGGCCAAGACGTCGGTTGCCCAGAGCCTGATCGGCTTGTTCCTGAACGATCAGGAGCTCAAGCGCAAGGCCAAGGCCCATGACGAAATCGCCCGTGACGTGAAGCAGGCTGCCGTGCTCGGCGCTGGCATCATGGGTGGCGGCATCGCCTACCAGTCGGCGGTCAAGGGTACGCCGATCCTGATGAAGGACATCCGCGAAGACGCCATTCAGCTGGGCCTTAACGAAGCCTCCAAGCTGCTGGGCAATCGCGTTGAAAAAGGCCGCCTGACCCCCGCCAAGATGGCTGAAGCGCTCAACGCCATCCGCCCGACCCTGTCCTACGGCGATTTCGCCCACGTCGACATCGTCGTCGAGGCCGTGGTCGAGAACCCGAAGGTCAAGCAAGCCGTGTTGGCAGAAGTCGAAGGCCAGGTGAAAGAGGATGCCATCCTCGCCTCCAACACCTCGACCATCTCCATCAACCTGCTGGCCAAAGCGCTCAAGCGCCCAGAAAACTTCGTCGGCATGCACTTCTTCAACCCGGTGCACATGATGCCGCTGGTCGAAGTCATTCGCGGCGAGAAGTCCAGTGAAGTGGCGGTTGCCACCACCGTGGCGTATGCCAAGAAAATGGGCAAGAACCCGATCGTGGTCAACGACTGCCCGGGCTTCCTGGTCAACCGCGTGCTGTTCCCGTACTTCGGCGGTTTCGCCAAGCTGGTCAGCGCTGGCGTCGACTTCGTGCGCATCGACAAGGTCATGGAGAAGTTCGGCTGGCCCATGGGCCCCGCCTACCTGATGGACGTGGTCGGCATCGACACCGGCCACCATGGCCGCGACGTGATGGCCGAAGGCTTCCCGGACCGCATGAAGGACGAGCGCCGTTCGGCGGTAGACGCCCTGTACGAGGCCAACCGCCTGGGCCAGAAGAACGGCAAGGGCTTCTACGCCTACGAGACCGACAAGCGTGGCAAGCCGAAGAAGGTGTTCGACGCCGCCGTGCTCGACGTGCTCAAGCCGATCGTGTTCGAGCAGCGTGAAGTCACTGACGAAGACATCATCAACTGGATGATGGTCCCGCTGTGCCTGGAGACCGTGCGTTGCCTGGAAGACGGCATCGTCGAAACCGCCGCCGAAGCCGACATGGGCCTGGTCTACGGCATTGGTTTCCCTCCCTTCCGTGGCGGTGCATTGCGCTACATCGACGCGATCGGTGTCGCCGAATTCGTCGCCCTGGCCGATCAGTACGCTGACCTGGGGCCGCTGTACCACCCGACCGCGAAGCTGCGCGAAATGGCCAAAAATGGCCAGCGCTTCTTCAACTGAGCGTAGAGCGAGAGATTTGATATGAGCCTGAATCCAAGAGACGTGGTGATTGTCGACTTCGGTCGCACGCCAATGGGCCGCTCCAAGGGTGGCATGCACCGCAACACCCGCGCCGAAGACATGTCTGCGCACCTGATCACCAAACTGCTGGAACGCAACGGCAAGGTCGACCCAAAAGAAGTCGAGGACGTGATCTGGGGCTGCGTCAACCAGACCCTGGAGCAGGGCTGGAACATTGCCCGTATGGCGTCGCTGATGACACCGATCCCGCACACCTCGGCGGCGCAGACCGTCAGCCGCCTGTGCGGCTCGTCGATGAGTGCGCTGCACACCGCCGCCCAGGCGATCATGACCGGCAACGGCGATGTATTCGTGGTTGGCGGCGTCGAGCACATGGGCCACGTCAGCATGATGCATGGCGTCGACCCTAACCCGCACCTGTCCTTGCATGCTGCCAAGGCTTCCGGGATGATGGGCCTGACTGCAGAGATGCTCGGCAAAATGCACGGTATCAGCCGTGAACAGCAGGATCTCTTCGGCCTGCGTTCGCACCAGCTCGCTCACAAGGCGACGGTCGAAGGCAAGTTCAAGGACGAGATCATCCCGATGCAGGGCTATGACGAGAATGGCTTCCTGAAGGTCTTCGATTTTGACGAGACCATTCGCCCGGAAACCACCCTCGAAGGGCTGGCCTCGCTGAAGCCTGCGTTCAACCCGAAAGGTGGCACCGTCACCGCGGGTACTTCGTCACAGATCACCGACGGTGCTTCGTGCATGATCGTCATGTCTGGCCAGCGCGCCATGGACCTGGGCATCCAGCCATTGGCGGTAATTCGCGCCATGGCCGTGGCCGGTGTCGACCCGGCAATCATGGGCTACGGCCCGGTGCCATCGACCCAGAAAGCCCTCAAGCGTGCCGGCCTGAGCATGGCCGATATCGACTTCATCGAGCTCAACGAAGCCTTCGCCGCACAAGCCTTGCCTGTGTTGAAAGACTTGAAAGTGCTCGACAAGATGGATGAGAAGGTTAACCTGCACGGCGGCGCCATTGCTTTGGGCCACCCGTTCGGTTGCTCGGGTGCACGTATTTCCGGCACCCTGCTCAACGTCATGAAGCAGAATGGCGGTACTCTGGGGGTGGCGACCATGTGCGTCGGCCTCGGCCAGGGCATCACCACTGTCTTCGAACGCGTCTGATCGCGTCGCGGGACAGCAGCCGGGGCCTTGTGCCCCGGTTTTGTTTTTTACAGGTTTTATTAAAAAGGGTGAGCGACATGCAGATACAGCCAGGCGTATACCGGCACTACAAGGGGCCTGAGTACCGTGTCTTCAGTGTTGCGCAGCACTCCGAAACTGAAGAGTGGATGGTCTTCTACCAATGCCTGTATGGTGAATACGGGTTCTGGGTACGGCCTCTTTCGATGTTCCAGGAGTCCGTCGAGGTTGACGGCGAGCAGGTGCCACGCTTTGCTTTGGTCAAGGCCGAAGAAGGGTTGCCTGGGCTGTTGGCCAAGTCGCACGAGTGATCGACCGCGCTTGACCTCACTGTTTTGCCACTATATATAGCGGTGCCGCGTCTGGCACCTGACGCGTTTTTCATCTTCAGATTCAGGAATACTCCGATCCATGGGCAAATCGCTGGTCATTGTGGAATCCCCGGCCAAGGCCAAGACCATCAACAAGTACCTGGGCAACCAGTACGTGGTGAAGTCGAGTATCGGCCATATCCGAGACCTCCCCACCAGCGGTTCGGCCAGCGCTAGCAAAGAGCCGGCCGCCAAGCGTGGTAAGGCTGCGGGTGAGGCGCCGGCCCTTTCGCCGAAAGAAAAGGCACGCCGCCAGTTGGTGGCGCGCATGGGTGTCGACCCCGACCACGGCTGGAAGGCCAAGTACGAGATCCTGCCTGGCAAGGAAAAGGTGATCGAAGAGCTGCGCCGCCTGGCCAAGGATGCTGACACCATCTACCTCGCAACCGACTTGGACCGCGAAGGGGAGGCCATTGCATGGCACCTGCGCGAAGCCATCGGTGGTGACGACACCCGCTACAAGCGCGTGGTGTTCAACGAAATTACCAAGAAGGCCATTCAAGAGGCCTTCTCGCAACCGGGCGAGCTGGACATCGACCGCGTCAACGCCCAGCAGGCGCGGCGCTTCCTCGATCGCGTGGTGGGCTACATGGTTTCGCCACTGCTGTGGGCCAAGATCGCCCGTGGCCTGTCTGCAGGCCGTGTACAGTCGGTCGCGGTGAAGCTGGTGGTCGAGCGCGAGCGCGAGATCCGTGCCTTCATCCCCGAAGAGTACTGGGAGATCCACGCCGATTTGGGCACCGCCAAGAACGCCAAAGTGCGTTTCGAAGTGGCGCGCGAGAAAGGCGAGGCCTTCAAGCCGCTTAACGAAACACAGGCCATGGCAGCGCTGGAGAAGCTCAAGGCTTCCAGCTACAGCGTGGTCAAGCGTGAAGACCGCCCGACCAGCAGCAAGCCTTCGGCGCCGTTCATCACGTCCACCTTGCAGCAGGCCGCGAGCAACCGCCTGGGCTTTGGCGTGAAGAAAACCATGATGATGGCCCAGCGTCTGTACGAAGCGGGTTACATCACCTACATGCGTACCGACTCCACCAACCTGTCGGCCGATGCCCTGGACATGGCGCGCAGCTACATCGAGCGCGAGTTCGGCAAGCAGTACCTGCCGGAAAACCCGCTGGTGTATGGCAGCAAGGAAGGCGCCCAGGAGGCGCACGAAGCGATTCGTCCTTCTGACGTCAACACCCATCCGACCAAGCTCAGCGGCATGGAGCGCGATGCAGAGCGCCTGTACGAGCTGATCTGGCGCCAGTTCCTCGCCTGCCAGATGCCGCCGGCGCAGTACCTGTCCACCAGCGTCACGGTGGCGGCTGGCGACTTCGAGCTGCGTGCCAAGGGCCGTATCCTCAAGTTCGACGGTTACACCCGCGTGCTGCCGCAACAGAGCAAGCCTGGCGAAGACGATGTGCTGCCGGAAATGGTCCAGGGTGAAGCGCTCAAGCTGATCCAGATCGACCCGAGCCAGCACTTCACCAAGCCGCCAGCGCGCTTCACTGAAGCCAGCCTGGTCAAGGAAATGGAAAAGCGCGGCATCGGTCGCCCGTCGACCTACGCGGCGATCATCTCGACCATCCAGGACCGTGGCTATGTGACGTTGCACAACCGCCGCTTCTATTCCGAGAAGATGGGCGACATCGTCACCGAGCGCCTGTCCGAGAGCTTCTCCAATCTGATGGACTACGGCTTCACCGCCGGCATGGAAGAGAACCTCGACGACGTGGCCCAGGGCGAGCGTGACTGGAAGAACGTGCTCGACGAGTTCTACGGCGACTTCAGCAAAAAGCTGCAGACGGCCGAGTCGGCCGAAAACGGCATGCGTGCCAACCAGCCGACCATGACCAACATTCCGTGCAAGGAATGTGGCCGCCCGATGATGATTCGCACCGCCTCCACCGGCGTGTTCCTCGGTTGCTCGGGCTACAGCCTGCCGCCCAAGGAGCGTTGCAAGGCAACCGTCAACCTGGTGCCAGGTGACGAGATTGCCGCGGATGACGAGGGTGAATCGGAATCCCGCGTGCTGTTGGGCAAGCACCGTTGCCCGATCTGCGCCACGGCGATGGACGCCTACCTGCTGGACGAGAAGCACAAGCTGCACATCTGTGGTAACAACCCGGATTGTGCGGGCTACGAGATCGAAGAGGGCAGCTACCGCATCAAGGGCTACGAAGGGCCGAGCCTGGAGTGCGACAAGTGTGGCAGCGAGATGCAGCTCAAGACTGGCCGTTTCGGCAAGTTCTTCGGTTGCACCAACCCTGCCTGCAAGAACACCCGCAAGCTGCTCAAAAGCGGTGAGGCGGCGCCACCAAAGATGGACAAGGTGGAAATGCCAGAGCTGAAGTGCGAGAAGGTCGATGACACCTATGTGTTGCGCGACGGTGCTTCGGGGTTGTTCCTGGCGGCCAGCCAGTTCCCGAAAAACCGCGAGACCCGTGCGCCGCTGGTGCTGGAGATCGTCCCGCACAAGCATGAGATCGATCCGAAGTACCACTTCCTCTGCGATGCCCCGCAGAAGGACCCGGAAGGCCGCCCAGCGGTGATTCGCTACAGCCGCAAGACCAAGGAGCAGTACGTGCAGTCCGAGGTCGATGGCAAGCCGACGGGGTGGAAGGCGTTCTACGACGGCAATACGTGGAAGGTTGAAGACAAGCGCTGATTGGCGTTGAACGGGGGCCGCTTTGCGCCCCATCGCCGGCAAGCCGGCTCCCACAGGTGCAGCGCCATTTCAACGGTGGCGCTCCCCCTGTAGGAGCCTGCTTGACGGCGATGGGGCGCAAAGCGGCCCCAGTTGTTTATGCGACATTCAGCTTGCGGCCAGCCAGGCCATCCCTGAAACTGATCCTAATCGCTTACCAGCCTTTAGGGAGGTCACTCGAGATGGCCCAGGAACTCTACACCCGCACCAACCAGAAACTGTTCTTCGCCGGCCTCGCGCTCGAGTCCATGGCCAAAGCCGAACAGGGCCAGGCCATGAACGCTCAGGGCTTGGTCCAGGCCGAACGCGAATCGGCGCTGTTCCACTTGTACGGCGCGCTTCTGGGCCTGTGCCATGAAATTGGTGGCTACTACCGCCTACCAACGGCGTCGAGTGTCGAGCAACTGCTTGAAGGCGATGCGCTGAATGGCATCGCTATCCCCGAGGTGGCCGAGCTGCTGGAATTGGCCCGTCAGCGTGAAACCTGGCTGGCGCAAATGCTGAGTGCTTATGCCGATTTGTTCCGACCACCGGTCGCGAAAAAAACGCCTAAAACCGATGTCACCCAGCCGCTGATTCAGGCCGTCAATCTCGATGAGCCCGAGCAGCCTGCGCTGTCGCGTGAAGAGCTGGAAAGCTGGCGCAGCAACCTTAAAAGCTTGGTGAGACGTTTCCGTGACGCGTTGAGTGAGTGCTGATAGCCGCTGCGGCTGATACAATGTTGGCCTTTCGTGGAGAACAGCCTTTTATGTCTACGTCTTTTCTGGAAATTGTCGAGTTGCCTGATGGCCGGATCGAACTGCGTCGTGCGGAGGATGAGGGCTCTCTGGTAACCCTGGATTTCTCGGAAGACGCCAAGGCGTTCCTGCAGGGTCAGCATGTAGAAGTGGCCAAGGCCATGCTCAGTGTCGGCGTGCAGATGGCCGGTCGCCTGATGGATGGCGAGCTCGAACGCGACGAAGGTCCTCGCGTTCTGCATTGATCGCGTTGCTTGGTATCAGTGCTTTTGAAGTAACAGGCAAAGCCTGAACATCAGCCGAGGCGGATGTTCAGGCTTTGTGCGTTTCCGGTGCTGGCTGAGCGCAGCAGCAGTTGACGCGCACTGGCATTGACGCTGCCAAGCCAGCTGACCACGGTGTGGCTGCGGCCAAGGCGCAGCGCTTCGCAGGTTAGTTGCAGCGGGCTCTGATTGCCACGAGGGTGCAGCAGCAGGATGCGTTCGCGGTTGAGGCCAGCATCGCGCAACCAGGCCTGGGTCAAGCTCGAGGGTGGGGCGATCAGGGTCAGCCAGCGGGCGTCTTCCTCTTCGCTCAGTTCGCGCAGGACCGGGGCCAACAGGCTCTGGCAATGCTCGGCAGCGCCGCGCAGTGACAGCTCGCTGAACAGCTCGGGGTGGCTGCTCTTGCGCGTCTGCTCGCTGGCCTTCAGGCCCGGCAGAATGGGCTGGGCAAGGAATGCTTCGAACAATGGCAACTGGGCTTGCTCGGGTGCGTGAATGAACTGCTGCATGGCGCCTCCTGGATCAGCGGCGTATGACGCCGACGCTCAAGCCCTCGATCACCAGCTCCTGTTCTTTCAGGTCGACTTCGATGGGGGCGAATTCGGGGTTTTCGGCAACCAGCCAGACCTTGGTGCCTTCGCGCTTGAAGCGCTTGACGGTCACTTCGTCACCGATGCGGGCGACGACGATCTGGCCATTGCGGGCTTCGCGGCAGGTGTGCACTGCCAGCAGGTCACCGTCGAAGATGCCGACATCCTTCATGCTCATGCCGTGCACGCGGAGCAGATAGTCGGCGCGAGGGTGGAAGAAGGCAGGGTTGATGTTGCAGGATTGCTCGATGTGCTGCTCAGCGAGGATCGGTGCGCCCGCTGCGACCCGGCCGATGATCGGCAGGCCGCTTTCGTCGGCCTTGGCCTCGAACCCGGGGATACGGATGCCGCGGGATGCGCCGGGGGTCATCTCGATGGCGCCTTTGCGAGCAAGGGCCTTCAGGTGCTCTTCGGCGGCGTTGGGCGATTTGAAGCCCAGCTCCTGAGCGATTTCAGCGCGTGTCGGTGGAAAGCCGTTGTCTTCAAGGCAACGTTTGATGAACGCGAGAATTTCAGCTTGGCGTGGCGTCAGTTTCAACATGGTGAGCGCTCTGTCTTTTTATACAGTGACTGGGATTATATACAGTACTGGATGAGCTGCAAGCACCCTGTACGAAGAAACAGCGAGAATGGCGCTTGCAGCGCGATGATTGGCGTTTTTAAATGGCGACCACCCAGTCACCGAGCCTTGACAGACGCAGGCCTGAAACGTATGTTTCAAACACCTGTTTGTCTGGCGGAATAATCATGGCCCAATCGGAAACCGTTGAACGCATTCTCGATGCTGCCGAGCAGCTGTTCGCGGAAAGAGGCTTCGCTGAAACCTCGTTGCGGTTGATCACCAGCAAGGCCGGGGTGAACCTGGCGGCGGTCAACTACCACTTCGGTTCCAAAAAGGCCCTTATCCAGGCGGTCTTCTCGCGTTTCCTCGGCCCTTTCTGTGCCAGCCTCGAACGTGAACTCGAGCGTCGCCAGGCGCGCCCGGAGCAAAAGCCCAGCCTCGAGGAGCTGCTCGAAATGCTCGTCGAGCAGGCCCTGGCCGTGCAGCCGCGCAGCAACAATGACCTGTCTATCTTCATGCGCCTGCTGGGGCTGGCTTTCAGCCAGAGCCAGGGGCACCTGCGGCGTTACCTGGAAGACATGTACGGCAAGGTGTTCCGCCGCTACATGCTGCTGGTCAACGAAGCCGCGCCACGGGTTCCGCCGCTGGAGCTGTTCTGGCGCGTGCACTTCATGCTCGGCGCCGCAGCGTTCAGCATGTCCGGCATCAAGGCGTTGCGCGCCATCGCCGAAACCGATTTTGGCATCAATACCTCGATCGAACAGGTCATGCGCCTGATGGTGCCGTTCCTGGCAGCAGGCATGCGTGCCGACAGCGGGGTCACCGACGAAGCCATGGCAGCCGCCCAACTGCGCCCGCGCAGCAAGACCAGCAGCACAGCCACCGCCAAGGCCTGAAGGCTGGGCGGGGCAGGGCGCTTCGGCTAAGCTAGCGCCCATGCCCGATCTCGATCTATTGCACATCTCCCTTGCCGACCAATGCCTCTATGGGTTCGCCCAGGGCCGCTTGTGCCTGCGCCTGGCGGTGTCCACGGCGCGTAACGGCGCCGGCGAGCGCAAGGGTTCGGGCTGCACGCCGCGTGGCCTGCATCAGGTACGGGCGAAGATTGGCGCGGGCCTGCCGCTGAACGCAGTGTTGCGTGGGCGGCGCTGGACCGGTGAGGTCTGGTCGCCTGAGCTGCAGGCGCGGTTTCCCGGGCGGGACTGGGTCCTCACCCGCATACTCTGGCTCAGCGGCTGCGAGCCGGGCGTCAACCGCCTCGGCGCCGTCGACACGTTCCGCCGCTATATCTACTTGCATGGCACACCTGAGACCGAACCTTTGGGCGTGCCGCTGTCCCATGGCTGCATACGCCTGCACAACACCGATTTGCTTGGCCTGTTCGACCGCGTGCCGGCCCATTGCCGGGTGCGCATCGAAGAGGCGGCTTGCCCCCAGTGGGCTTCTTTAAGTCTTCAATGAAGGATTTCCCATGACCGTCAGCCTGCAAGGCTCCTTGATGGTGGACATCGCCGGTAAATGGCTGACCGCCGAAGACCGTCACCTGCTGCGCCAACCTGAAGTGGCCGGCTTGATCATCTTTGCCCGCAATATCGACAGCCCGCGCCAGGTGCGCGAACTGTGCGCGTCCATTCGCGCGATTCGCCCGGACTTGATCCTGGCCGTCGACCAAGAGGGCGGGCGTGTGCAGCGGCTGCGCCAAGGCTTCGTGCGCCTGCCGGCCATGCGTGCATTGGCCGACAACGACAACGCCGATTACCTGGCGGAGCAGTGCGGCTGGTTGATGGCCACCGAGGTGCTGGCGGTAGGCCTGGACCTGAGCTTCGCCCCGGTGCTCGACCTGGACCACCAGCGCAGTGCGGTGGTCGGCAGCCGCGCCTTCGAGGGTGAACCACAGCGCGCCACGCAGCTGGCGGCGGCCTTCATTCGCGGTATGAACGCTGCGGGCATGGCGGCCTGCGGCAAGCACTTCCCGGGGCACGGCTGGGCCGAGGCCGACTCGCACGTGGCCATTCCCACGGACGAGCGCAGCCTTGAACAGTTGCGTCAGGCGGACCTGGTGCCCTTCACCCGGCTCAGCGGCCAGCTGGCAGCGGTGATGCCGGCCCACGTGATCTACCCGCAGGTCGATAACCAGCCGGCCGGCTTCTCGCGGCGTTGGTTGCAGGACATCCTGCGAGGTGAGCTGGGCTTTGACGGGGTGATTTTCAGTGACGACCTGTCCATGGCCGGTGCGCACGTGGTCGGGGATGCGGCCAACCGCATCGAAGCAGCGTTGAGTGCTGGCTGCGACATGGGCCTGGTGTGCAACGACCGGGCGGCGGCAGAGCTGGCATTGAGTGCGGCGCAGCGGCTGAAGGTCAAGCCTTCGCCGCGCATTGCACGGATGCGCGGGCAGGGCTTTGCGCGCACCGATTATCGCCAGCAGCCGCGTTGGCTGGAGGCGTTGGGGGCGTTGCGCGAGGCGCAGCTGGTCGATTGACTGATCTGGCCTCTTCGCGGGGCAAGCCCGCTCCCACAGGACTGCACCGCTCTTGAGGGCTGTACACCACAGGACTGCACCGCTCTTGAGGGCTGTACACCACAGGACTGCACCGCTCTTGAGGGCTGTACATTTTCTGTGGGAGCGGGCTTGCCCCGCGAAGAGGTCGGCACTGGCTGCTAGCGGCCGCGCTTCCCGGGCAAGGGGGCAAACAGCGCCTCGATCTCATCATCCCCCAGCCGCCACTGCCCGGCCTGCCCGCCATCGAGCAGGCTTGCCGCCAGGGCCGCCTTCTCTTGCTGCAACAGCTGAATCTTCTCTTCCACCGTGCCGCGGGTAATCAGCTTGAACACGAACACCGGTTTGTCCTGGCCGATGCGGTAGGCGCGGTCGGTGGCCTGGTTTTCGCTGGCCGGGTTCCACCAGGGGTCAAAGTGGATCACCGTGTCCGCAGCCGTCAGGTTCAACCCGGTGCCACCCGCCTTGAGGCTGATCAGGAACACTTCGCTGTCACCCTGCTGGAACGCTTGCACCGGCGTGCGGCGGTCGCGGGTGTCGCCGGTCAGCAGGCTGTAACGCACCTTGCGCTTTTGCAGTTCTTGCTCGATCAATGCCAGCATCGAGGTGAACTGGGAGAACAGCAGTACCCGCCGGCCTTCACTGAGCAGCTCTTCGAGCATCTCCAGCAGGGCGCCGAGCTTGCCTTTATCGGCCTGGTTGCCCTTGGTCTCGACGCCCTTCACCAGGCGCAGGTCGCAGCACACCTGGCGTAACTTGAGCAGGGCATCAAGGATGACAATCTGGCTGCGCGAGGCGCCGTTTCGGGCGATTTCGTCGCGCACTTTCTTGTCCATCGCCACCCGCACCGCCTCGTAGGTATCGCGCTGAGCATCGCTGAGCTCGACCCAGTGCACCATCTCGGTCTTGGCGGGCAGTTCGGTGGCCACCTGTTCCTTGGTGCGGCGCAGCAGGAACGGGCGGATGCGGCTGACCAGGTGGGTCATGCGTTCGGCGTCGCCGCGGCGTTCGATCGGGGTGCGGTAATCCTGGTTGAAGCGCTTGAGGTCGCCCAGCCAGCCCGGCATCAGGAAGTGGAAGATCGACCACAGCTCGCCGAGGTTGTTTTCCATCGGCGTACCGGTCAGGCACAGGCGCTGCTCGGCCTGCAGCTCGCAGACGGCGAGGGCGGCTTTGCTGGTGCTGCTTTTGATGTTCTGCGCCTCGTCGAGTACCAGCACGTGCCAGTGCTGCGTGCGCAAGTGTTCGAGGTCGCGGGGCACGAGGGCATAGGTGGTGAGCACCAGGTCGTAGTCATGCAGCGTGGCGAAATGCTTGCTGCGCCCTGGGCCCTGCGGTGCCACCACGCGCAGGTCGGGGGCAAAGCGTTTGGCCTCGTCGAGCCAGTTGGGTATCAGGCTGGTCGGCATCACCGCCAGGGCGGGAGTGGTCAGGCGGCCGGACTGTTTCTCCAGCAACAGGTGAGCCAGGGTTTGCAGGGTCTTGCCCAGGCCCATGTCATCGCCGAGGATGCCGCCCGTGCCCATTTCGCGCAGGGCTTGTAACCAGTTCAGGCCTTGTTGCTGATAAGGGCGCAGGGCCGCGTTCAGTTGCGCGGGCGGTTCGACCTGCAGGTCGCGTGCGTCACGCAGGCGCTTGCCCAGGTCGCGCACGTGCGCGCCGCCTTCCCAGTGCAGCGGCAGGTGATCGAGCTCGTTCAAGCGCGCGGCATCGGCCCGGTCCAGGCGCAGTGAAGGGCCGGCGGCGTCTTCATGCAGGTAGAGCTCGCCAAGGGTGCCCATCACCGCCTTGATCCGGCCGTAGGGCAGGGCGACGCGCAGCGCGGGGCTGTCGAGGCGGCCGCGGTTAAGGTCGATCAGCAAGTGTTCGTCGTCACTGCGCCGGGCCAGTTCGCTGGGGCGCAGCAGTTCCGGGTTGCTGCGCAGCAACTGCAGCACGATCGGCAGCAGGCTGTGGCGCTGGCCATCGACCACGATGCCCAGTTCCAGGTCGAACCATTCATGCCCGGGGGCTTCGTCGATGCTGGCGTACCAGTCGTCCACCTCGTGCAGGTTGAAGGAAAAATCGCGGTGGATGTCGATCACCCAGCCGGCTTCACGCAGGCGTGCCAGGCCGTTGCGGGCGAAGTGCAGCCAGGCCTCGTCATCCGGCAGTTGGTGCATCTCGCCCGCACTGTCGGGCAGCGCCTTGCTCTGCCGGGTGGCGGCCTTGAAGCCGAGGTCGCGTAGCGTCTTGCGCAGCGCCTGTTCGGCCTTGGGCTGGCGGCGAATGCGCTGGCTGGTGGCATCCACCAGGCGGGTCAACGGTTTGTCGTCGTTGCCGCTGGCGCGCAGGCCGTCGTAGTCGAACGACAGCGCGGCGCGGTGCTGCATCTGGCGCTGCATGCGTCCGGTCTTGGGCATGTACGCGCTGTACTCGAGGCTGCCGAGGGTCAGGTGAGGGCGAGGCTCGATCGTGTCGATCTGTTCGCTGCGGACCTTGGTGGGCGTCGGAACCTGGCGGTTCAATGCGTTCAAGCGATGGCTCAGGGGGATGATCAGGTGCTCGGGGACCGTCGGGGCGCTGGCCAGTTGGCTGGCAATGAACGGGTCAAGGTCATGCAGCAGCTTGCCGGTCTGTCCGCCTTGTGGGTCGACGTAATAGAGTGGGTCGACCGGCAGTGCCAGCATGTGGGTATTTTCAGCATGGTGCCAGGCGCCGCGGTAGCTGCCGTTGTCCAGCCGAACCCAACGAAATTCGGCGTGCAGGTCGGGGCCTTGGGCCAGGGGTTTCTGCTGTTGGCCATACAGTAAGCGGCCGGTGGCGAGGGCATACTCGTAGAGTTCGGCGCCCTTTTTGCCTTCCAGGCGTGCGACGGGCAGGCTGTAATCCTTACTGAGGGCATCGATCAGCCGCAGCGCACGCAAGTCTTCATCGGTCACGTACTTGGGTGTGTAGTAGATGAGCTCGGGCATCGAACTGGGCCGGCTCAGCTTCAAGCTGTCATCGGGCTGCCGGGTACCTTTGAACACGCTGAGCATGCACTGGCCATGGTTGTTGCTCACCACATAGTAGAGTGCAGGGCCTTTGCGCTTGGCGGGTTGTGTGGCAAGGCTTGCCGGTACTTCCAGGGCCTCGACCCAGTGTGCCAGTTCGGGGGGCAATTCTAGGGACTGCTGCGCTGCTGGCGTAACGGCAAGGGGGTCGTCAGGTGTGCCTTCGACCCAGTCCGGGCCCCGTTCCAGCAAATAGAGCGCCGCTGCGCAGTGTTTGCAATTGTCACCGACCGGGCACGAGCAGGTGCCCTCGCATTCAAGGCCGTCCTCGGTCATGTCCAGCGTGATGCGCTGGTAATAGGCGCGGCCGCCAGAGCCTGCGCACTGAGCGCGGATGGTCAGGTCCAGGATCGATACGATTTCGCTCCTGCCTTCCTCTGCATAGTCGAGGCCGCGTTGCAGCGTAGTGCGGTCAAACGCGAACCTCCAGGTGTCAAGGCCCCGGATAAAGAACTGCGCATCGGTCTCGCTCACATCACTGCTCCATCATCTCCGGGTCCATCTCTGGTAGCTTGCGCATCCCGGCCGGCGTCACTTTCAGCAGCACCGCCAGGTGCCCGCCATCAAGGAAGGTCAATTGGCCGCCCTTGACGTTGCTGTTGCTCTGCTTGAATTGCTCGCTGCGCAGCACGCTGCCGTTGCCGTCGAGCTGGTTGACCCAGAAGTTGGCCTCCACCGCGATGAAGCGGCCTTCGGCGATGCTCAGGTTGCCTTCGATGGGGAAGTGGCCGAACTGCTCTTCGCCCTCGCCCAGGGCGATGCGGCTGGGTTCGCTGCCGACCTGCTGCTGCCAGGCCTTGTGCATCAGCACGGTGTAGTCGGCGGTGGCTTGCAGGCGGGTGGTTTCATCGTCCAGCCCCAGTGGGCGCTCGGCGGCCTTGTCCAGGCGCGGCGCACCGGCGCTCCAGTCTTCGGGGGCGAACGGGCTGGTGAAAGCGGGGACGCTGTTTTGCCGCACCAGGATCATTTCTACCTGATACAGGCCTTCAGCGAAGGCGGCTGGCGCGAACAGCGCCAGCAGCAGGGTCAGGCAACGGATGGCACGCATGGATCTTCCTTAGGCAGACTGTGGGGTCAGGCGCTCGAACAGCGCCTCAAGGGTGTTGAAACGTTCGTCGGGGCGTTCCATCGGTACCAGGAAGCGGAACTGGGTGGCGCCTTCGAACTTGTAGCGTTTGGGCTGGCCCTGGATCAGCTTGATCAGGGTCAGCGGGTCGACCGGTGTCTCGGCCTCGAACTCAAGCTTGCCGCCGTTGGGGCCGGCATCGACTTTCTTGATGCCGAGCTTTTCCGCCTGCAGCTTGAGCGAGGTCAGGCGCATCAAGTTTTTGGTTGGCTCCGGCAGCAGGCCGAAGCGGTCGATCATCTCGACTTGCAAGTCTTTGAGGCCTTCTTCGTCGGCGGCCGAGGCGATGCGCTTGTAAAGGATCAGGCGTGCATGCACATCGGGCAGGTAGCCCTCGGGGATCAGGGCCGGTAGGCGCAGGTTGATCTCCGGGCCGCCACCCAGTGGCTGTTCGAGGTTTGGCTGGGCACCTTTGCGGATGGCCTTGACCGCGCGCTCGAGCATTTCCATGTAGAGGGTGAAACCGACTGCCTGGATCTGCCCGCTTTGGCCTTCGCCCAGCAGTTCACCAGCGCCGCGGATTTCCAGGTCGTTGGTGGCCAGCACGAAGCCTGCCCCCAGGTCCTGGGTATTGGCGATGGCTTCCAGGCGCTTCTCGGCGTCGCTGCTGACCTTTTGACGTGCTGGCGTCAGCAGGTAGGCGTAGGCCTGGTGGTGGCTGCGGCCGACCCGGCCACGCAACTGGTGCAACTGGGCCAGGCCGAACTTGTCGGCGCGCTCGATGACAATGGTGTTGGCGCTTGGCACGTCGATGCCGGTCTCGATGATGGTCGAGGCGATCAGCACATTGAAGCGCTTGTGGTAGAAGTCGCTCATCACCTGTTCCAGCTCGCGCTCGCGCATCTGGCCGTGGCCGATGCCGATACGCGCTTCCGGGACCAGTTCGGCAAGGTCTGCAGCGCACTTCTCGATGGTTTTCACGTCGTTGTGCAGGTAATACACCTGGCCACCGCGCAGCAGTTCACGCAGCAGGGCTTCTTTGACCGTGCTGTTGTTGTGTTCCATGACGAAGGTGCGCACCGACAGGCGTCGGGCGGGCGGTGTGGCGATGATCGACAGGTCGCGCATGCCGGCCACGGCCATGTTCAGGGTGCGCGGAATCGGCGTGGCGGTCAGGGTGAGAATGTCTACCTCGCTGCGCAGGGCTTTGAGCTGTTCCTTCTGGCGTACGCCAAAGCGGTGCTCTTCGTCGATCACTACCAGGCCCAGGTCCTTGAAGCGCACATCGTCCTGCAGCAGCTTGTGGGTGCCGATGAGGATGTCGATCTTGCCCTCGGCCAGGTCCGCCGCCGCGCTGGCGACTTCCTTGGCCGATTTGAAACGGCTCATCACTTCGACGGTTACCGGCCAGTCGGCGAAGCGGTCGCGGAAGCTGTTGTAGTGCTGTTGGGCCAGCAGGGTAGTCGGCACCAGCACCGCCACTTGGCGGCCGCTGTGCACGGCGATGAAGGCCGCGCGCATGGCCACTTCGGTCTTGCCGAAGCCTACGTCGCCGCACACCAGGCGGTCCATCGGCTTGGCCGCCAGCATGTCGGCGCGCACGGCTTCGATGGCGTTCTGCTGGTCGGGGGTTTCTTCGAAGGGGAACCCGGCACTGAAAGTGGCGTAGTCGGCAGCGGGGTCGGCAAAGGCGTAGCCCTTGCGCGCGGCGCGGCGGGCATAGATGTCGAGCAGCTCAGCGGCGACATCACGCACCTGCTCGGCGGCCTTGCGCTTGGCCTTCTGCCAGGCCTCGGAGCCGAGCCGGTGCAGCGGCGCCAGGGCGTCATCGCTGCCGGTGTAGCGGGCGATCAGGTGCAGGTTGGCCACCGGCACGTACAGCTTGGCGCCCTCGGCGTATTCCAGGGTGAGGAACTCGGCGGCCTGGCCGTCGATCTCCAGGGTAGCGAGGCCCAGGTAGCGGCCCACGCCATGGTCGATGTGCACCACCGGTGCGCCTTCGCGCAGTTCGGTGAGGTTCTTGATTACCGCATCATTGGCGGTCTCGCCGCGCTTGTCGCGCCGCCGGCGCTGCATCACGCGCTGGCCGAACAGCGGGCTCTCGGCGATCAGGGCCAGGGCCGGGTCGTCCAGCACCAGGCCTTCGTCGAGCGGGGCAATGGTGATCGCCAGCCGCTCGGAGCCGGTGATGAAGTCGGCCCAGCCTTCGACGGTGTGCGGGCGCAGTTTCAGGCGTTCGAGCAGTTCCAGCAGCACTTCGCGACGGCCCGCAGACTCGGCGGTAAACAGTACGCGGCCAGGGAACTGGTCAAGGAAGCTGGACAGCGCCGCCAGTGGCTGGTTGGCCTTGGCCTCGATGGCAAGTTCGGGCAGGGGGCGTGCTGGGAAGCGTTCACGGCCGGCACCTGCCTCGACGTCATCGGCGCTGACTACTACCCGCGGCCATTGCTTGAGCCGGGCGAAACAGTCTTCCACCGGCAGGAACAGCTCGGCAGGCGGCAGCAGCGGGCGGCTCAGGTCGCCACGGCGGTCTTCGTAGCGCCCGCGCACGTCGTTCCAGAAGTGCTCGGCGGCCTGCTCGACGCCCGGCAGGGAAAACACCTGGGTGTCGCTGGGCAGGTAGTCGAACAGCGTCGAGGTGTCTTCGAAGAACAGCGGCAGGTAGTACTCGATGCCGGCGGGAATGATGCCGCTGGCCAGGTCCTGGAAGATCGCGCTGCGGCGGAAGTCGACGTCAAAGCGTTCGCGGAAGCGCGCCTTGAAGCGGGTCACTTCCTCTTTTTGCATCGGAAATTCGCGCGCCGGCAGCAGGCGCACCGAGTCGACCTTGTCGATCGAGCGCTGGGTCTCGGGGTCGAAGGTGCGCAGCGTCTCGATTTCGTCATCGAACAGGTCGATGCGGTAGGGCAGCTTGCTGCCCATGGGGTACAGGTCGATCAGCGCGCCGCGCACGGCGAATTCGCCATGTTCATAAACGGTGTCGACGCAGCGGTAGCCGCTGGCTTCAAGGCGCGTGCGCATTTGCTCGACGTCGATGGTCTGGCCGATGTCCAGCACCAGGCTGCTGCCCAGCAGGAAGCGGGTCGGCGCCAGGCGGTGCAGGGCGGTGGTGATCGGCACGACGAGAATGCCGTGGCTCAGCTCCGGCAGCCGGTACAGGCTGGCAATGCGCTGGGAGATGATGTCCTGGTGCGGCGAGAACAGGTCGTAGGGCAGGGTTTCCCAGTCGGGGAAGGGCAGCACCGGCAGGTCTGGGGCAAAGAAGCGCAGCTCCTGTTCCAGACGGTCGGCGGCCTGGCTGTCGGCGGTCAGCAGCAGGGTAAAGCGGCCAGCGCTGCTGGCGGCTTCGGCAATGGCAAGGCTGAGGGCGGCACCGGGCAGGTTGCCCCAGGTTTGTTTGCCGGCCGTGGCCGACAGTTGCGGTAGGCGCAGAACTGACACGGGAGATTGCACTCCAAGCGTTGCGGCAAAGACACCGATTGTACCGGTGCCGGTGCCTGCTGTCAGGCTCCAAAGGCCATGAACACTGGCTCTGGCTGCCGCGACAGGCGCTCATTGCCCGTTCCGCGTTGGGGCGTCATAATGTAGCCCCTTTTTTCTGTCCCTACATGTGGAAGGTTCCCGTGACTCAGAAGCCCGACCAGTGTCTTGGTGAGTGGATTGATCGTGAAGCATTGGCTGAAGCGATGATCCCGCTTATCGGTCAGCTCTACCGCAACAACAACGTGGTGAGCTCGATTTATGGCCGCAGCCTGATCAACCGTTCGGTTATCTCGATCCTCAAAGCCCACCGCTTTGCGCGTCATCGTCAGACCGACGAGACCGAACTGTCTGTCCACGAGACGTTCCCTCTGCTCAAGGCCATGAGCGAGCTGAAACTGGGCGCCGCTTCGGTTGACCTGGGCAAGCTGGCCAACAAGTTCAAGCAGGAAGGCAACGGCCGCAGCGCCGAGCAGTTCGTGCGTGAAGAGCTGGCTGACGTAGTTGGCCAACAGAACGCTTCGGCCCGTAAAGGCACCGACGTCGTCCTGTACGGTTTCGGCCGCATCGGCCGCCTGCTGGCGCGCATCCTGATTGAGAAGACCGGTGGTGGCGACGGCCTGCGCCTGCGTGCCATCGTCGTGCGCAAAGGCGCCGAGAACGACTTGGTCAAGCGTGCCAGCCTGCTGCGCCGTGACTCGGTGCACGGCCCGTTCGATGGCACCATCACCATCGACGAAGCCAACAACACCATCACCGCCAACGGCAACCTGATCCAGGTTATCTACGCCAAGAACCCGAGCGAAGTCGACTACACCCAGTACGGCATCGACAACGCGCTGATCGTCGACAACACCGGTGTATGGCGTGATGCCGACGGCCTGGGTCAGCACCTGGCCTGCCCGGGCGCTGCCCGCGTGATCCTCACCGCACCTGGCAAGGGCGCGCTGAAGAACATCGTGCACGGCATCAACCACGGTGACATCACCGCCGATGACAAGATCATCTCGGCCGCTTCCTGCACCACCAACGCCATCGTGCCGGTGCTGAAGGCTGTCAACGACAAGTACGGCATCGTCAACGGCCACGTCGAAACCGTTCACTCGTTCACCAACGACCAGAACCTGATCGACAACTTCCACAAGGGCAGCCGCCGTGGCCGTGCCGCGCCGCTGAACATGGTTATCACCGAGACCGGTGCCGCCACTGCAGCCGCCAAGGCACTGCCCGTGCTGAAGGGCAAGCTGACCGGCAACGCGATTCGCGTACCGACGCCGAACGTCTCGATGGCTATCCTGAACCTGAACCTGGAAAAGCCCACCACCCGCGAAGAGATCAACGAGTACCTGCGCCAGACGGCCATGCACTCGGAGCTGCACAAGCAGATCGACTTCGTCAGCTCGCAGGAAGTGGTTTCGACCGACTTCGTCGGCTCGCGCCACGCCGGTGTGGTTGACGCAGAGGCGACCATCGCCAACGACAACCGCGTTGTGCTGTACGTTTGGTACGACAACGAATTCGGTTACAGCTGCCAGGTGGTTCGTGTGATGGAAGACATGGCTGGTGTGAACCCGCCAGCGTTTCCACGCTGATTCGCTTGTAAGGCAATGAAAAAACGGGAACCTTCGGGTTCCCGTTTTTTTTGCCTAGCATTTATGTTGTCTCTACTGGCCTCTTCGCGGGTAAACCCCCCACAGGTTCGTCTGCGTTCTTGAGGGCGGTGCAATACCTTGTGGGGGCGGGTTTACCCGCGAAGAGGCCAGTGTCGGCGACCGAGAGTCCGAATTTGCGCGCAGCCCTCCTGTTCATCCTGATGCTCCTCACCGCCTGCAACCAGGGCCCGACCCTTGAGCGCCTGGGCGGCCCGACCATGGGCAGCAGCTACAGCATCCAGTACGTCCGCGCCCCCGGTGGCCCGGCCCCAGCCCAGGTGCAGGCTGAAGTCGAAGCCATCCTCCAGGACATCGACCAGCACTATTCCACCTACCGCAGCGATTCCACTGTCAGCCAGTTCAACCAGCTGCCGGCCAATCAATGCCTGGCATTGCCATCAGACATGCTCGACCTGGTCCGCTTCGGCCAGCAGTTGGCGGCGCAAAGTGCCGGCGCCTTCGACCTCACTGTCGAGCCGCTACTCGACCTCTGGGGCTTCGGCCCCCAGGCCCGCCACGAGCAGGTGCCCGACCCGCGAGCCCTGGCCCAGGCGCGCCTGCGCGTGGGCTACCAGCACCTGCGCATCGAAGGCCAGGCATTGTGCAAGGATGCCCCGGTGGAACTGGATTTCAACAGCATCGCCGCCGGCCACGCCGTCGACCTGATCGCCCAGCGCCTGCAGGCCATGGGCATCAGCAGTTTCATCGCCGAAGCCACCGGCGAGCTCAAGGCGGTTGGCCGCAAACCCGACGGCAGCCCGTGGCGCATCGCCCTCGAGCTGCCCCGTGAAGACCGCCAGATCGCCCGCCAGGTCATCCCGGTGGATGGCCTTTCGGTATCGACCTCGGGTGACTATCGCCACTATTTCGAGCAGAATGGCCGGCGCTATTCGCACACCTTCGATGCCCGTCTCGGGCGCCCGGTCGCGCACGACCTGGCTGCGGCCACTGTGCTCGACGCCTCGGCGCTGAAGGCTGACGGGTTCTCGACCCTGCTGCTGATTCTCGGCCCCGAGCGCGGCTGGGATTTCGCCGTCAGCCATAACCTTGCCGCCGTATTGGTGACTCGGGCCGAGGGTGGCTTCGTCTCCCGAGCGACCCCAGCGTTTGCACGGGCAATGAAAGGCGAGTGAAAGCGCAAGGATGGATGATCGCCAGGGAATCGGTGAACCACATGTAGTGCAGGCAAAATTGGCCTACGACGCGACCAAGGGTTAATGTGCGCGGCGTTCACGCTTGATTAGACTGCAACCGAATTTTCTCATGGCGCCCCGGCGACATGATCGCGCCCCGCGAGCCACCGTGACTCGCGGGCCAGTTCTGAAGGAGTACGCATGGCTGTCTACAACTACGACGTAGTGGTGCTGGGTTCCGGCCCGGCCGGAGAAGGCGCGGCAATGAACGCCGCCAAAGCAGGGCGCAAGGTGGCGATGGTCGACAGCCGTCGCCAGGTCGGCGGCAACTGCACCCACTTGGGCACCATCCCGTCCAAGGCACTGCGTCACTCGGTGCGGCAGATCATGCAGTTCAACACCAACCCGATGTTCCGTGCCATCGGCGAGCCGCGCTGGTTCTCCTTCCCGGACGTGCTCAAGAGCGCCGAAAAGGTCATTGCCAAGCAGGTCGCTTCGCGCACCGGCTACTACGCTCGCAACCGTGTCGACCTGTTCTTCGGCACCGGCAGCTTCGCCGACGAGCAGACCATCGAAGTGGTCTGCCCCAACGGTGTGGTCGAAAAGCTCAACGCCAAGCAGATCATCATCGCCACCGGCTCGCGCCCATATCGCCCGGCCGACATCGACTTCCACCACCCACGCGTCTATGACAGCGACACCATCCTCAGCCTCAGCCACACCCCGCGCAAACTGATCGTCTACGGCGCCGGCGTGATCGGTTGCGAATACGCCTCGATCTTCAGCGGCCTGGGTGTGCTGGTCGAGCTGGTCGATAACCGTGGCCAGCTGCTGAGCTTCCTGGATTCGGAAATTTCCCAGGCGCTGAGCTACCACTTCAGCAACAACAACATCACCGTGCGCCACAACGAGGAGTACGACCGGGTCGAAGGCTTGGACAACGGTGTGATCCTGCACTTGAAGTCGGGCAAGAAGATCAAGGCCGACGCCTTGCTGTGGTGCAACGGCCGTACCGGCAACACCGACAAGCTGGGCCTGGAAAACATCGGCATCAAGGTTAACAGCCGTGGCCAGATCGAGGTCGATGAGGCCTACCGTACCACCGTGTCGAACATCTACGGTGCCGGTGACGTGATCGGCTGGCCGAGCCTGGCCAGTGCCGCCCATGACCAGGGCCGTTCGGCAGCGGGCAGCATCGTCGACAATGGCAGCTGGCGCTTCGTCAATGACGTGCCGACCGGTATCTACACCATTCCGGAGATCAGCTCGATCGGCAAGAACGAGCAGGAACTGACCCAGGCCAAGGTACCGTACGAAGTGGGCAAGGCCTTCTTCAAGGGCATGGCCCGCGCGCAGATCGCCGGCGAACCACAGGGCATGCTGAAAATCCTGTTCCACCGCGAAACTCTGGAAATCCTCGGCGTGCACTGCTTCGGCTACCAGGCTTCGGAAATCGTCCACATCGGCCAGGCGATCATGAACCAGCCGGGCGAGCTGAATAACCTGAAGTACTTCGTCAACACCACGTTCAACTACCCGACCATGGCCGAAGCCTATCGGGTAGCTGCCTACGACGGCCTGAACCGGCTTTTTTAAGCGGCTCCGACCGGTGGCCTGAGCCGGTCGGGGATACCGATTTCAGCCCTACCCGAGGGTGGTCTTGGCCAAACCGGGAAAGTCTGTAATCAGGCTGTCCACGCCAAAATCAGCGAGCCGGCGCATCAGTGCCGGTTCGTTGACTGTCCACACCGACACATGCAACCCCTGGCCCTGGGCTTTGAGCAGGCGCTCTGGGGTGCACAGTGTCCAGTTCAAGGCCAGCAACTCGCAGCCGTAGTTTTGCGCGACCTTCAGTGGGTCGAGCCAGGCGTATTCGGCCACCAGCCCGCGAGACACGTCGGGTACCAGCTCTTGTGCGGCGCCCAGCACTTCGCGTGAGCTCGAGGTGATGGTGACCTTGTCCAGCAGGCCGTATTGCTGGGCCAGTTCACGAATGGCCAGCACCGTGGTGGCGGCGCGGGTGCGCGAGGCACTCTTGACCTCCAGCTGCCAATGCTCGAAGGCGCATTTTTCGAAGAGTTCTTCCAGTTTCGGGATAGGGCAGGGCTGCACATGGCCCGGGCCGCCTTTGCGTGCGTCATAGGTGACCAGGTCGGCTGCCGGGTGCTCGACCACCTTACCGCGCCTGCCGGTGGTGCGCTTGAGCGTCGAGTCGTGGATCACCATCAGTTCGTTGTCGGCCGACAGGTGCAGGTCCAGTTCACAGCGATTGACGCCGTGGGACAGGCACTGGCGGAAGCTGTTCAGGGTATTCTCGGGCGCTTCGCCCTTGGCGCCGCGATGGCCGTAGATCAGGGTCACGTTCGTTCCTTCAATTCAAGGGGAAGAGGCTCAGGAGGCAGGGTCATTCTGCTCCAGCTGCTGGCGCCGTTGTTGTTGCTGGCGCTGCAGGATGTATCGGGCCAGCAGTTGGCGCTGGGCGTCGGTCATGTCGATGAATTCGGTGCCGACCTCAAAGCCGCCGTCAGGGCGTGGGTCGCAGTGGGTGACCTTGCCGCGCAGCAGCAGGCCGTGGGCGCGGGGCATCAGCACCATCTTCACCTTCACGCGGGTGTCGGGGGCGATGGCCTGGGCCTGGGTGAACTCGATGCCGCCTTCGGAGATGACCACTGCCTGCGGCTGGCCGACCTCACCGATGAGGGTTTGCGCGACCACGGCGCTGAGCAGGTCGAGGCGTTTGCTTTGCGCGCGCAAAAACGCCGCCAGGGTGCGGTCCTTGTCACTCAGCTGGCGCAGCAGGTGCTGGGCTTCGAAGTCGGACAGGTGCAGCTCGCTGAGCAGGTTGAACAGCGGCGAATCATCCTGCAACACTTCTGGGTCAAGGGCTTCAGCCGCGCTCAAGGGGTTGATTTGAAGTGCGATCCGATCTGCGATGCGGTAGTATTCGCGGCGATCTTCTTCGTCTAATGTCGTCATGGCGAACCCATGGTAGCGGCGGTGGTCCGAGTGTAAAGCCGCCGTAAGCGCCCCGCCACAAGGACGTTCCCTTTCATCCGAACAAGCCCCGACATGTTCAGACCTCTTTTCGCATTCATCGGCACGCGTTATACCCGTGCCAAACGTCGCAATCACTTCGTCTCGTTCATTTCCCTGACCTCGATGATCGGCCTCGCCCTGGGCGTGGTGGTCATGATCGTGGTGCTCTCGGTCATGAACGGTTTCGACCACGAGATGCGTACCCGCGTGCTCGGCATGATTCCCCATGCCACGCTCGAGAGCGGCCAGCCGCTTGACGACTGGCCTGCGCTTGCCCAACAAGTAAAGCAGAATCCGCAGGTGGTGGCGGTAGCGCCCTTCACCCAGATGCAGGGCCTGCTGACCCATGAAGGCAAGGTGCAGAAGGTGCTGCTCAATGGCATCGACCCGGCCCGCGAGCGCGAGGTGTCGATCATCGACAACTTCGTCCAGCAAGGCCGTCTCGACCAGTTGGCACCGGGCGAGTGGGGCATCATGATCGGCGACAAGGCTGCCGCCAAGCTGGGTGTGGCCATCGGCGACAAGCTGACCTTCGTCGCCCCCGAGGTCAGCGTGACCCCGGCCGGCATGTTCCCGCGCATGAAGCGCTTTACCGTGGTCGGTACCTTCCACGTGGGCGCCGGCGAAATCGACGGTTACCTGGGCTTGACCAACATCAGCGACCTGTCCCGCCTGCACCGCTGGAAACCGAACCAGGTGCAAGGCCTGCGGCTGAAGTTCGACGACCTGTTCCAGGCGCCGCGCGTGGCCTGGTCTATCGCCCAGCAGCTGGGCGAGCAGGAGTTCTACAGCCGTGACTGGACCCGCACCCATGGCAACCTTTACCAGGCGATCCGCATGGAAAAGGCCATGATCGGCCTGCTGTTGCTGCTGATCGTGGCGGTGGCGGCGTTCAACATCATTTCTACCCTGGTGATGGTGGTTAATGACAAGCGCGGCGACATCGCGATCCTGCGCACCCTCGGCGCCACGCCTGGGCAGATCATGGCCATCTTCATGGTGCAAGGTACGGTGATCGGGGTGATTGGCACCTTGATCGGCGCCGGCGTCGGCATTCTTGCCGCGCTCAACGTGAGTGCGGCGATTGCCGGCATCGAGAAGCTGATCGGGCACAAGTTCCTCAACGCCGACGTGTATTTCATTGATTACCTGCCGTCGCAGATCATGGCCAATGACGTGTACATGGTCTGTGCCGCGGCACTGGTCCTGAGTTTCTTCGCCACCCTGTATCCGGCCTGGCGTGCGGCCCGCACCCAGCCTGCAGAGGCGCTACGTTATGAGTGAGTCGCGCATGAGTGATAAAGCCGTTCTGAGTTGCCGCAACCTGGGCAAGTCCTACGACGAGGGCCCGGAGTCGGTGCAGGTGCTGTCTGGCTTGCAGCTGGAGCTGCACCCGGGTGAACGCGTGGCCATCGTCGGCAGCTCGGGCTCTGGCAAGAGCACCTTGCTCAACCTGCTTGGCGGCCTCGACACGCCTACCCAGGGCAGTGTCTGGCTGGCGGGCGAGGAGCTGTCGGCCCTGGGTGAGCGCGCGCGTGGCCTGTTGCGCAACCGGGCACTGGGCTTCGTTTACCAGTTTCACCACCTGCTGCCCGAGTTCACCGCCATGGAGAACGTGTGCATGCCGCTGTTGATCGGCCGCACCGCCATCCCTGAGGCGCGTGAGCGCGCCGAGGCCCTGCTCAAGCGCGTCGGCCTTGGCCACCGCCTGCACCACAAGCCTGCCGAGTTGTCCGGCGGTGAGCGCCAGCGTGTGGCGATCGCCCGCGCCTTGGTCAACCGCCCGGGCCTGGTGATGCTCGACGAACCGACTGGCAACCTCGACCACCACACCGCCCAAGGCATTCAGGAACTGATGCAGGAGCTGTCTAGCGCTTCGCGTACCGCGTTCCTGGTGGTGACCCACGACCTCAACCTGGCGCGCCAGATGGACCGTGTGTTGAAACTCGACGACGGTCACCTGGTGGCGATCTGAGCCGCTTGCACGGGGTGGCCTGAGCCGCCCCGCAACTCTTTCATTGGGTGTTTTACATGTTCAGACCCTTGCCCTTGTTCATTGGTGCTCGCTACACCCGTGCCAAGCGCCGCAACCATTTCATCTCGTTCATCTCGATGACCTCGATGATCGGCCTGTCGCTGGGCGTGCTGGCGATGATCGTGGTGCTGTCGGTAATGAACGGCTTCCAGCGCGAGATGAGCTCGCGCATCCTCGGCCTGGTGCCCCATGCCAGCATCCTTGGCGTGCAGCCGCTGGATGACTGGCGCACCGTCGCCGATGCCGCGCTGAAGGACCCGGCGGTGATGGCCGCGGCGCCAATCACCGAAATGGAAGGCATGCTCTCTTACAAGGGCGCGATGCAGCCGATCCAGGTCAGCGGCATCGACCCGGCAGAGGAAGGCAAGGTTTCCATTGTCGGCCAGCATATTGTCCAGGGCCGCCTGCAGGACCTTAAGCCAGGTGAGTTTGGCGTGGTGCTCGGTGAACTGAGCGCGCGGCGTTTTCGTTTGAACACGGGCGACAAGCTGACCCTGATCGTGCCGGAAATCAGCAAGGCGCCGGGTGGCATCACCCCGCGCATGCAGCGCCTGACCGTGGTCGGTATCTTCAAAGTCGGCGCAGAGCTGGATGGCTCGCAGGCGTACATTCACGTCGCCGATGCGGGCGAAATGCAGCGTTGGGCGCCGGGCCAGGTACAAGGCGTGCGGCTCAAGCTGCATGACCTGTATGCGGCGCCGCAGGTGTCCAAAGCCATCGCGGCCGGCCTGGGCGATGCCTACCGTGCTGATGACTGGTCGCACACCCAGGGCAGCCTGTTCAGCGCCATGAAGATGGAAAAGACCATGATCGGCCTGCTGCTGATGATGATCATCGCGGTGGCGGCGTTCAACATCATTGCCACGCTGGTGATGGTGGTGAACGACAAAGGGCCGGATATCGCCATCCTGCGTACCCTGGGTGCCACGCCTGCGCAGATCATGGGTACGTTCATGGTCCAGGGCAGCTTGATCGGTATTGTCGGGACCTTGATCGGCGGTGTGCTGGGGGTGATTGCCGCGTTCAATGTCAGCCAGATCGTTGGCTGGCTGGAGCGGGTCAGCGGCCAGCATATCTTCACCTCGGACGTGTATTTCATCAGCAGCCTGCCGTCGGAACTGCAGTGGGGCGATGTGGTGATCATCTGTGCGGCGGGGTTGGTGATGAGCTTCTTGGCGACCATTTACCCGGCGTACCGGGCATCGCAGGTGCAGCCGGCGATTGGCCTGGCGGTTTGAAGCGCTGATCCGCGTTCATTGTTGGAGCAGCCTCGTGCTGCGAAGAGGCCGGTGCAGGCAAAGCAGATTGCTGCAGCCTGCACCGGCCTCTTCGCAGCACAAGGCTGCTCCTACACGCCGATGCAGGAGCTGCGGTTCTATTGATTGCCAGGTAACTCGATCACAAACCGCGTCCAGCCACCCTCGCACTCTGCACGAATACGCCCACCATGCGCCTGCACGATCGACCGGGTAATCGCCAGCCCTAACCCGGCGTGCTCCGTGCTGCCTTCGCGCCGCGCCGGGTCCACACGGTAGAACCGGTCAAACAAGCGGGGCAATGCAGCCGGTGCGATTGCCTCCCCGGTATTGGCCACGCAAACCCGCAAGCCAGGCTCCAGCGTCACGCGTACCTGCCCACCGGGTGGGGTGAAGCGCAAGGCATTGTCGAGCAGGTTCGACAACGCGCGGCGCAGCATGGGCCGATCCCCCTGCAACAGCAGCTGGCCTTGGCGCAGCAGCGTCACGTCGCGGTCCTCGGCCAGCGGCGCGTAGTACTCCAGCAATGCATCGACATCTTCATGCAGCGCCAGCGTGGCTTGGCCAGGCACCAGAAGGCCATGGTCGGCCTTGGCCAGGTACAGCATGTCGTTGATCATCTGCGCCATCCACTGCAGCTCCTCCAGGTTGCCATGCAAGGCCTCGCGGTATTCCTCAAGGCTGCGCGGGCGGGTGAGGGTGACCTGTGTGTGGGTCAGCAGGTTGGACAGTGGTGTGCGCAGTTCGTGGGCGATGTCGGCGGAGAATGCCGACAAGCGCTGGAAGGCATCGTCCAGGCGCTGCAGCATGGCGTTCACGGTGGTGGCCAGTTCGGCCAGTTCTTCCGGCATCTGCGCCACTGGCAGGCGGGTAGTCAGCGAGCGGGCCGACACGCTGGCCGCAACCTGGCCCATCTGCCGCAGCGGCCTCAGCCCCCGGCGTACGGCCCAGGCACCGAGCAAGGCGGTGGCCAGGGCCGAGAGGCCGACCGTTAGCCAGATCAGGCGCTGCATGCCCTGCAGGAAGTGCTGATGGTGGGTGATGTCGAGGTACAAGGTCAGCTGCGCAGACTGCGGATCGGACGGGTTCAGGGGCATGGCCAGGCTGCGGTAGTCGGCGCCGTCGGTGTGCAGAGTGGCAAGCCCAGAGGGCGGCGTGGTGTTGGGCAATTGCGTGCGGCTGTCGAACCACGGCCTACCGTCATGGCCGCTGATGCGCAGGGCCAAGTCGGCCTGGTGGCTGAGCTCATCGCGCAGGGCGGGGAGGCGGGCGCCCAGTTCGGCGGGCCCGACGACGCCGGCCAGCTGCGTGCGAAACAGCGACAGGCGAGATTCCAGCAACTGTTGGTCGAGTTCGATGAAGTGCTGCTCGCTGGCGCGGCTGAACAGCACGCCAGCCCCCAGCGAAACGGCAGCGGTGCAGGCCGCGAACAGCAGCGCCAGGCGGCTGCCGAGGGAAAGTCGGCGCATCAATCCTGACGCTCCTCCAGCACATAGCCCATGCCCCGCACGGTGTGGATCAGCTTGCTGGTGTGCGGGTCGTCGATTTTCAGGCGCAGGCGGCGGATGGCCACTTCGATGACGTTGGTGTCACTGTCGAAATTCATGTCCCAGACCTGCGAGGCAATCAGCGATTTGGGCAGCACCTCGCCCTGGCGCCGCAGCAGTAATTCGAGCAGGGCGAACTCTTTGGCGGTCAGGTCGATGCGCTGGCCGGCGCGCTCGGCGCGGCGGCGGATCAGGTCCAGGCGCAGGTCGGCCAGGCTCAAGGTGGTGTCCTGGCTCGGGCTGGCGCCACGGCGCAGCAGGCTGCGTACACGGGCCAGCAGTTCGGAAAAGGCAAACGGCTTGACCAGGTAATCGTCGGCGCCCAGCTCCAGGCCGTGCACACGGTCTTCTACCGCATCGCGGGCGGTCAGGAACAGCACGGGGGTGTCCAGGCCGGCCTGGCGCACTGCTTGCAAAATCTGCCAGCCATCGCGGCCTGGCAGCATCACGTCGAGGATCAGCAAGTCATGGTCGCCGGTCAGTGCCAGGTGTTGGCCTGTTTCGCCATCGGCTGCCAGTTCGGTGGCGAAGCCCGCCTCGCTCAGGCCCTGGCTCAGGTACTGGCCGGTGCGGGCCTGGTCTTCAACGATCAACAGTTTCATGCAGTGTCCATAGTTCTGGAGGGGGCGCGGCGGTTACCGGAAATGATACGTGACGATGTCGGCGCTCGCCCAAACTGACAAAGTTGTAATCTTCCCGTCAGGTAGCCGCCAGCCCCGCCTGATTAAGGTGCTCTCATCACGTTGTGTATTTTGGAGTCATCATGAAACGCCTGTTCATCGCTGCCGCCCTTGCCGTGGCAAGCCTGCCCAGTTTTGCGGGCAGTGCCGACAGTTTCGCCTTTGGCGAGCCTGCCCCGGTTGGCAAGGCCACCCGTACGGTCGAGGTGGTGCTCAAGGACATTGCCTTCGAACCAAAAAGCCTGGAGGTCAAGGCGGGCGAGACGGTGCGCTTCGTGTTGATCAATGAAGGCAAGTTGCCCCACGAATTCAACCTGGGCGACAAGGCCATGCATGCCGAGCACCAGAAAGAAATGATTGCGATGCAAGGCAAGCTGTTCACCGCAGGCATGAACCATGAAGGCATGAACCATGAAGGCATGGACCACAGCCAGATGAACCACGGCGAAGGCCACGGCCACGGCGGGGGCAACACCGTACTGGTGCAGCCTGGCCAGCGTGCCGAACTGACCTGGACGTTCCGCAAGTCGGCACCCATCGAGTTTGCCTGCAACGTACCTGGGCATTACCAGGCAGGGATGGTCGGGCCATTGACCATCGAGTGACATCAGGCCCAAGGCGGGGCGCAAAAACGGTAGACTAGGGGCATTTCGAACCTTCAGGTCAGTTTCCATGCATCCCGCCGCCGAACACTCCCCGCTGGGCAAGTCCAGCGAATACATCGCTACCTACTCCCCTGAGCTGCTGTTCCCGATCCCGCGTACCGCCAAGTGGGCCGAGTTGGGCGTTACTGCCCAAACCCTGCCGTGGCAGGGCGTGGATTATTGGAACTGCTTCGAGCTGTCGTGGCTGCTGCCGTCGGGCAAGCCGGTGGTGGCGATCGGCGAGTTCGCCATTCCTGCAGACTCGCCGAATATCATCGAGTCCAAGTCGTTCAAGTTGTACCTGAACTCGCTGAACCAAACGGTTTTTGCCTCGATTGGCGAGCTGCAGGCCTGCCTGGAGAAGGACTTGTCTGCGGCGGCTGGCAAGCCGGTCGGCGTCAAGGTTCGCACGTTGGCCGAGGTGGAGGCTCAGGGCGTTGTGGCATTGCCGGGGCAGTGCATCGACGCGCTGGATGTGACCATCAGCAACTATGAGCAGCCGCAGCCGGAGTTGCTGCGTTGCGATGCGCAGCGTGTAGTTGAAGAGACCCTGCACAGCCATTTGCTCAAGTCCAACTGCCCCGTCACCGGCCAGCCGGATTGGGGCAGTGTGGTGGTCGAGTACAAGGGCAGGGCGCTGGACCCTGCCAGCCTGCTGACTTACCTGATCAGCTTCCGGCAGCATGCCGACTTCCATGAGCAGTGCGTGGAGCGGATTTACCTGGACTTGAAGAACCTGCTGCAGCCGGAGCATTTGACGGTGTATGCGCGGTATGTGCGCCGGGGTGGGCTGGATATCAACCCGTACCGTAGCATGGAGGGGATCAGCCCAGTGAATGGGCGGCTGGTTCGGCAGTAAGATCACGGCCGTTCGCGGGCAAGCCCGCTCCCACAGGTTTTAGCGCAGCGCGCTGTCCTGTAGGAGCGGGCTTGCCCGCGAATGGGGTGCGAAGCGCCCCCAGCTATTCAGATACCCATGCTGTGCAATGAGTTGAAAACATTGCGCAGGGTAGCGGCTAAATCTGGGTGGTCGAGCTCAAAACGATCGATCGCCAGATTGACCCCGTCCACCAGGTTGTTGTCAGGCGTGGCTTCCTCAAGCTTCAGTTGCGCTTCGATCTGGCGCGCTTCTTCGTGCATTTCGGTCAGCTCTTCTTTCGAAAGCGGCACGTTACGGTCCAGTTGCTCGCGCAAGCTGTTCAGTCGCTCTTGCAATTCGCGGGCAGGCATTGGCTTTTCTCCATCAATGGCTTGGCAAGCCATGGACCTCAGCGAAGCGGCAAAGGTTCTGGCCTGCTTTTAATGTAATCCACTCGCAGCCGCTTTGCATGATCCGCGTCAAAGGTGCTGTATCAGGGTTTTTCGCCCTTGCGCCGACGCTGGGCGATGTCCTGCAGGCAGGTGTCCAGGGCTTCGAGGTGATCGATCACCGAGTGCACGCCCAGGCTGAACAGCGCGAGGGTGGCCTTGCCACGGGCCAGGTCTTGTTCCTGTTGGCTCATGGCTTGCCAATGCCGGGAGCTGAGGTCGCAGTACGGGCTGCAGGCGGCCAGGCCCACGGTCCACAAGCCGGCGTTCAGGCCCGATTGCAGCAGTGCAGGGTCACCGCTGACCAGTACGCAGCCATCCAGGCGCGCGCTGTCCAGTGCCATCAGCGCCTGCCAGCAAGCGTTTGGCGCGGGCCAGCGCACGCCGTTGACCGCGTGCCCCGGCAGCCAGTCGGGCAGCACGTTGGCCAGGCGTTTGCCTTGTGTGGCAGTCAGGTCGTCCAGCCAGATGCAGGGCACCTGGCGCTGGCGCAGGCTGGTGAGCGTTGCCAGGGCGCCGGGCGCGGGCAAGGGGTTGCCGTTCGCACCCTGGACCAGGCAGCCACGCAGGCCAAACAGCACAGCAGTGAAGGTGGACGCATCGTGCATGGCAACTTCCCTGAAATAGTCCGCAGGCTAGGCCGCTATTGTTACCAGCCGATGACGAGGCAACATACGTTCACAAAATCTTGAGCAAAAATGTGTAATGCTGGTGATCAGCCCGCAAGCCCTTATACTTGCGCCTTATCAGCAGCACGCCCGGTGCGGCTGCGGCCAAGAAATTCGATGGAGAGACATCTATGCGTAGGATCGGTGCCGGTGTGATCGAGCGAGTCACCCAGGCCTGTGTCTGCGCCAGCTTGTTGCTGGCGCCCGTGGCGGCCACCCAAGCGGCCACCGAGGAAGACCCTTGGGAGGCGGTCAACCGCCCGATCTTCAGGTTCAACGATACGGTCGACACCTATGCCCTCAAGCCATTGGCCAAGGGCTACCAGGCAGTGACGCCGCAGTTCCTCGAAGATGGCCTCCATAACATCTTCCGCAACCTGGGCGATGTCACCAACCTGGCCAACGACATTCTGCAGCTTAAACCGCATGCGGCGGGCGTGGACACGGCGCGGCTGATCGTCAACACCACCTTTGGCCTGGGTGGCTTCTTCGACGTCGGCACCAAGATGGGCCTGCAGCGCAACGACGAAGATTTCGGCCAGACCTTGGGTTACTGGGGCGTGGGCAGCGGCCCTTACGTGGTTATCCCGTTGCTGGGCCCAAGCACCGTGCGTGACGGCCTGGCCAAGTACCCGGACAGCTACACCGAACCCTACCGCTACATCAACCACGTACCGACGCGTAACACGAGCCTTGCGGTTGACGTCGTCGATACCCGTGCCAGCCTGTTGTCGGCTGAGAAGCTGATGCAGGGTGACAAGTACATCTTCATTCGTAACGCCTACCTGCAGAACCGTGAGTTCAAGGTAAAGGACGGCGAAGTCGAAGATGATTTCTGATTGTTTCTAATTTAAGCCACGGGGCTGCCAAGCAGCCCCAGCGTCAATGCATCGCCAGGATGCGCAGGCCGAATTTCTGCTGCCCGTCGGGCTGGTCGGCGATCCACACCACCTCGGTGCTGGCATGCAGGCCTTTCAGCGCCTTGTGATCGGAATCGATCCTCACCTCAAGCGTATCCCCTACCTGAAACCGCTGCGGCGCCTGCACTTGCATGCCCCCGCTGGACAGGTCCAGGCACACGGCTGCAATCACCTGGCCTTGGTGCAACAGGCTGATGTCGGTGTCGATGCGCATGCGGATGAAATCGCGTTTTTCGCTGTGGTTAGAGGGTGTCTGGGGCATGCTGCATCCTTCCCTTTAGGTTGCGCGGGTCGGCTTTCTTATAACTCTCGGTGATTTGCCCTGTAAAGAGCAGCGAGGTCGACCCTTGCACGCTTGAAACGCCTGGCGGATGGGAGTACCGTCTGCGCCTTACAGGGTACCTCTGACAGTTGCCGGGCGGGTCTTCTTGTCCTACAACTCAAGTAGAGTGTTACCACAGAGTATTCCCGTAGCTGGCCGTCAGCCTTGCCGACACCGCTGCACCAACCTAAATCGGCGCCGTTCGCCCACATGCAGAAAACCAGTGCAACGCTGCTGATCATCGATGACGACGACGTGGTCCGTGCGAGCCTCGCCGCCTATCTTGAAGACAGTGGTTTCAGCGTCCTCCAGGCCGGTAATGGCCAGCAGGGGCTTCAGGTCTTCGAAGAACACCAGCCCGACCTCGTGATCTGCGATCTGCGCATGCCGCAGATGGGCGGGCTCGAACTGATCCGCCAGATCAGCGAGCGCGCGCCGCAGCTGCCGGTGATCGTGGTGTCGGGTGCGGGCGTGATGAGCGATGCGGTCGAGGCCTTGCGCCTGGGCGCCGCCGACTACCTGATCAAGCCGCTGGAAGACCTTGCCGTGCTCGAGCACTCGGTGCGCCGGGCCCTTGACCGTTCGCGCCTGGTGCTGGAAAACCAGCGCTACCGCGACAAGCTCGAAGCCGCCAACCGCGAGCTGGAGGCCAGCCTGCACCTGTTGCAGGAAGACCAGACCGCCGGCCGGCAGGTGCAGATGAACATGCTCCCGGAAAGCCCCTGGGTGGCCGGCGAGTTTGCCTTCGAGCACCAGATCATCCCGTCGCTGTACCTGTCGGGTGATTTTGCCGACTACTTCCGCGTGGATGATCGGCGCATTGCCTTCTACCTCGCCGATGTCTCCGGGCACGGCGCCTCGTCGGCGTTCGTCACGGTGTTGCTGAAGTTCATGACCACGCGCCTGTTGTTCGAATTCAAGCGCGGGAGCAAGATGCGTGAGTTCAAGCCCTCGCAAGTGCTCAGCCACATCAACCGCGGGTTGATCAACTGCAAGTTGGGCAAGCATGTGACCATGGTGGGCGGCGTGATCGACGAAGACACTGGGCTGTTGACCTATGCCGTGGGCGGCCACCTGCCGCTGCCGGTGCTGTACACCCCGGGCAATACCCGCTACCTGGAAGGTCGCGGCCTGCCGGTGGGGTTGTTCGACGAGGCCAGTTATCAGGACCTGGTGGTGGAACTGCCGCCAGTGTTCAGCCTCAGCTTGATGTCCGATGGCATTCTGGACCTTTTGCCAGGCGACACGCTCAAAGATAAAGAAGCCGCCTTGCCAGAAATCGTCAAGGCAGCGGGTGGCAGCCTGGATGGGCTGCGGCAACGATTTGGATTGGCTACGCTTGGGGAGATGCCGGATGATATCGCCCTATTGGTGTTGAGCAGGAACCTTCAATGAGTACCGGTAGAATTCAGTTCGCCGAGCAAAGCGGTACCTTTGTACTGAAATTCGTCGGTGAAGTGCGCCTGACCCTGTGTTCGGCGCTGGATGCGACGATCGAGAAGATTTTCACCGCGCTGAACTTCTCGGCCATCGTCATCGATTTGACTGAAACCGAGAGCATCGACAGCACCACCTTGGGCCTGCTGGCCAAGTTGTCGATCCTGTCGCGCCAGAAAGTGGGGCTGCTGCCGACCGTGGTCACCACCAACCCGGACATTTCTCGGTTGTTGCAGTCCATGGGCTTCGATCAAGTGTTCAACATCGTCGATCGCCCAATACCGTGCCCAGAGTGCCTGACCGACTTGCCGTCGCAGGACCAGAACGAAGAAGTGGTGCGCTCCAAGGTGCTGGAGGCGCACAAGATCCTCATGGGGCTCAATGACTCCAACCGCGAAGCGTTTCATGACCTGGTGAATGCGCTGGAGCGGTCTTGAGTACGCTTTAAACCTGTGCCGGCCTCTTCGCGGGGCAAGCCCGCTCCCACAGGTATCTCAACTGTGTGCGGGCTTGCCCCGCGAAGAGGCCGGTACAGGCTAAAAACTCCCTCATTCCGGCCCAACAAACTCCGTCACATCCCGCCCACCGGCATCCAGCTGAAACACCCGTGCCGGCCGCCCCTGCTCATCAAAAAACACCTGCCCCAACCCCGCACCATTCCACAACCGCTCACCCGCCTTGCTACCGCTGGGCGTACGCGGCACCACTTCCATCTCCCGCCGCTTGGTAAACCAGTTCAGCGGCGAGCGCGGTGAATACAGCCAGCGGTTAAGCCGGTCGAGCACATCCAGCAAACGCCTGGGGAATTCGTTCTTGATCCCGCTGCTGGTGATCTGCCACAAGTGCGGGCTGCGTTGGCGGTGTCGAATCAGTACTTCATAGACGAACGAATAATGCACATCCCCTGAGAGCACCACGTAATGCCCGGGCGTGCGTGAGTGGCGGAAGATATTCAGAATCACCTGGGCCGCGCCCCGATGGGCCATCCAGTTCTCGGCATCCACCAGCAACGGGTAGCCCATCCAGCTGAATACCTTTTGCACGGTTTCTATCAGCTTTACCCCGAAGATCGGTGCCGGCGACACGATAATCGCCGAGGGATGATCGAGCAGCGCCTGCTGTAATTCGCTCAATGCTTCCCAGTCGAGCAGGCCCGAAGGCTTGGCCAAGCTATTTTCGCTGCGCCAACGCCGGGTGCGGGTATCGAGTACCCGCAAGGGTGGGTTGCTGGGCAGGCTGAACTGCCAGCCTTGGAAGCGCAGCAGCTCGCCGATCAGTTCATCCTGTGCCTGGCTGGCCAGTGGCGCACCCGTCAGCGCCTGGCAGCGTTCGACCAATGGCCCGCAGCCATCCGGGTCGTTGCCCCAGGCCTGGCACAGCAGGTAGCCCAGCAGCGCATTGCCGATGATTCGCCGCGAGAACGGGTGGCCATAGGCGGTTTCTTCCCACTGCGCCGAGAGGTTCCAGTCGTCGGTGATGTCGTGGTCGTCGAAGATCATCAGGCACGGCAGGTGTGCCATCACCCGCGCCACCTGGCCGAGGTTGTCGGCGAAGGCCTCGATCAGAGGCACCTCCTGCCGATAACGCGCCTGGCGTTCATCGGTGAGGCCTGCGGGCATGTCCAGGTTGACCAGCCGCCAGGGTTCGGGTGACCACACCAGCAGGTACATAGCCATGACCTCGGCGAAGGTCACCAAGTGGTTGTCGGCGTTGCTGGACGAGAAGATCGGCTTGCGCTTACCCCCGAAAAAGCGCTCGCGCAGGCTGTCGTTACGTTCCTGCGCGGGCAGCAAGTCGGCGCGGTGGTAGTAACTGGCCGGGTGGCGATAGAGCGCCGCGCTGTCGGCGACGACTGCACCGTCCAACTGTTCGTCGAACAGCCCCAAGCGTTCGATCAGCACGTGGATCGCGCGCAGCATGGGCCCGGCGACATCATCGGCATACACCTGGTCGCCGGTCATCAGCAGCACCGCAGGGCGTTGTTCGGGGTGCTGGCACTGTTGCAGCAAACGGTCGGCGCAGAGCAGGCCGTCGGCGGCGGGGTGGTGCGGCTTTCGGCAAGAACCGTGCAGCAAATGATCGAGGCGATCACGCAACACGAAGTGTGGGCGCGTTTCACCGGGGTAGAGCATGTGGGGTGCCCAGTCTGCGATGCCCTGGCCATTGATGCGCAGGTCGTAGCCCAGCCTCTGGTTGCAGGGGAGCGGCTGGGCAACGTGGATGTCCAGCAAATGAATAAACGCGTGCTGGCCTATCGTGATCACCTGGCAAGTGACCTTGGCCGAGTGTTCTACGCCATCAAGGGCAAATTCAGGTTGCAAGGGTTGCGTTGCGACCAGCCAAATGGCCAGGCGCTGTGGCTCCAGGCGGCGCAGTACCGGGCCGGCGAGAACAAGGGGTAGGGAAGAGGTCATCAACAGCTCTGGTGGCTAGACAGCCCATTCACGCAGCACGGTACCGGTGGGAGCGGGCTTGCCCGCGAATAGGCCATCGAATTCAAAATACCTCGGAAGCCTGGCGCAGCTTAGCGCCAAACCAAAAACGGGCGGAAAATGCTGAACATTTCCCGCCCGTCAGGCAAACCCAAAATGTATCAGGCCTTTTCAGCCATCAACTTCTCCAGCTTCTCTTGATCCCGCGCGAACTGGCGAATACCCTCGGCCAGCTTCTCGGTGCCCATGGCATCTTCGTTCATCGCCCAGCGGAACTGGCTCTCGCTCAATACCTGCTTGGCCTCGCCCGTGTTGCCCGGCTTGAGCACGCGCGGCAGGTCGCCCTGGTCATCGCTCAACTGCTGCAGCAGTTCGGGGCTGATGGTCAGGCGGTCGCAGCCTGCCAGTTGCTCGATTTGGCCGATGTTGCGGAAGCTGGCACCCATGACCACCGTGTTGTAGCCATTGGTCTTGTAGTAGTCGTAGATGCGCGTGACCGACTGCACACCCGGGTCCTCGGCACCGACGTATTCCTTGCCGGTGCTCTTCTTGTACCAGTCGTAGATACGGCCCACGAACGGCGAGATCAGGAACACCCCAGCATCGGCGCAGGCTTGGGCCTGGGCGAAGGAGAACAGCAGGGTCAGGTTGGTCTGGATGCCTTCCTTCTCCAGCTTCTCGGCGGCGCGGATACCTTCCCAGGTCGAGGCCAGCTTGATCAGCACGCGGTCTTTGCCGACCCCGGCTTTATCGTACAGGGCGATCAACTGACGGGCCTTGGCCAGCAGGGCCTGCTCATCGAACGACAGGCGCGCATCCACTTCAGTGGAGATACGGCCAGGGATGACCTTAAGGATCCCGGAGCCGACCGCGACCGCAAACTCGTCGCAGGCCAGGTCCACATCGCCCTTGGCTTTACTTTTTACCTGCTTTAGCAGGTCGGCATAGCCGGGGATGGCGGCGGCTTTGAGCAGCAGCGACGGGTTGGTGGTGGCATCGACCGGTTTCAGGCGGGTGATGGCGTCCAGGTCCCCGGTGTCGGCGACCACGGTGGTGAACTGCTTGAGTTGTTCCAGCTTGGAGGTCATGGGCGTGCTCTGTCCTGTGCAATGACTCGACATTACCCGAGCCCCGGCGGCCGCTCAAGGCCCGTCGAAGCCGCTCGGGCAAACCGCATGTGGGCGCGGCGTTGCGTCGCGAATGGGTTGCGCAACAGCCCCAAGGTCTCAGCCCAAAACGGCAGGCAAGCCCCTGAAGTTCTACGCAAGGTGATGATTCGATTCACCCACAGCCCCGAGGTTCCCAAGGCTGCCGACTACCTGCTGTTCAGGGCTTCGCCCAAGGTGCCCGATTGCCCTTCCTGGAGCCGTTGGCCGTCGGGCATGATGATTTCCAGCGTGGTCCCCGCAGGGCGAGGCGCCGGCTGTGCCGCACGCGCCTGCGCCTTTCTCGCTTCAACCCTGCGCTCGATCATCGTCGGGTATTGCGAGGCGACCGCCAGAATGATGCCCACCGGGGCAAAGATCGCCACTGCCACGCCCAAGCTGCCCTGCGAACGCGTGCGCCTTTTCTTCATTGCCAATCCATCCCTGGTTCATTCATCAATGACCCTGCATCAACTCCGCTGCCTGATCAAACACCACCAACGGCTCTGGCGCCTTGTGAATATCCGCTGACAACAGCTGCCGGAACCGCCGCGCCCCCTTGAAGCCCTGAGCCAGCCCCAGAATATGCCGGGTGACGTGATGCATGGCCCCACCGCTCTCGATGTGCGCCACGATATAAGGCCGCAACAACGCCAGCGCCTCACTGCGGCTGATCACCGGCGCCTCGCTGCCAAACAACTGCTGGTCCACCTCGGCCAGCAGGTAAGGGTTGTGATACGCCTCACGCCCCAGCATCACCCCATCGAACGTTTCAAGGTGCGCCTGGCATTCCGCCAGCGTCTTGATCCCGCCGTTAAGCACGATCTCAAGGTCCGGGAAGTCCGCTTTCAGCTGCGCCGCCACGTCGTAGCGCAAAGGCGGCACCTCACGGTTCTCCTTGGGCGACAGCCCTTCAAGAATCGCAATCCGCGCATGCACGGTAAAACTCCGGCACCCAGCCTCGCGCACCTGGCCGACGAAATCGCACAGCTCGGCATAGCTGTCACGGCCATTGATGCCGATACGGTGCTTGACCGTCACCGGCGTCGACACCGCATCGCGCATTGCCTTGACGCAATCAGCCACCAACGTCGGGTGGGCCATCAGGCACGCACCGATCATGTTGTTCTGCACCCGGTCGCTCGGGCAGCCAACGTTAAGGTTGACCTCGTCGTAGCCCGCCTCCTCGGCCAGGCGCGCGCAGGCCGCCAGGTCGGCCGGCACGCTGCCGCCCAGTTGCAGGGCCAGCGGGTGCTCGGACACGTCGTGGCGCAGGAAACGGTGGGCGTCGTTGTGGAGTAGGGCGCCGGTGGTGACCATTTCGGTGTAGAGCAGGGTGTGCTTGGAGAGCAGGCGCAGGAAGAAGCGGCAGTGGCGGTCTGTCCAGTCCATCATCGGTGCAACGGAGAACCGGCGCGACGGCTCAGGCCTTGTCGCAACTGGGTTAGAGCCTGATTTTGCAGTCATTTCGTTCAACGTGTTTCGTACCGGATTCGGGGTTTTCAGGGCGATTTCAGCAAGCGGTGGCTGCGATTTAGCAACCGGGCGGCGACGTATAGCAAATTCCCGTGGCAACAGCACACGCAGAGGCGGATTGCTAAGCCCGCTACATCGGCCATGTTCGCGTGAGTGTGGAAGACGGCTAGTTTACCAAGAGAAATCGCGGTTCGTCTGGAAACACGTCCTTCGGATGCTGTTGGCGCGACATTAGGCCTCTATAACCGAAGTCCCACAGGCCGCGCCCCTGCCCGGTACCGCTACCTTGTTGGCAGGCACAATTTCCGATAACGTCCCGCCCCGACCGACACATGGCAAGGATTCCATCGTGCATCAGAACCTCAGGACTGCGTTCATCGTTAGCGTATTGATGATGACCTCCTGCACATCCTCCATCCCTTCAACCCCTGCCACCGATCAAACGCGCATCGGATCACGAGGCGACTCGGCCTATGGCCTGGGTGTCGATGCATACAAGCGCGAAGACTATCCTGAAGCGGTGGTGCAGTGGCGTCAGGCCGTGGCGCAAGGGAATCGGCTTGCGCTCAACAACTTGGGCTACCTGGCCTACTATGGCCTTGGCATGCAGGCCGACCCATCCTTGGCTGTCGATCTGTGGCACAAAGGCGCAGCGCTGGGTGTCTCGGAGGCTCAGTGGCATCTGGGCATCGCTTACCAGGAAGGCAAAGGGGTTAGGCCAGATCCCGTCGAGTCTTACGCATGGGTGCGCTGTGCCATTGATACCGCCACACGCAATGCTGCAGCTGCGGATGCGCATGCGGACACCGAGCTGAAGATTGCGAGCGACGCCCGCAAAAGCCTGGTGGAGATCGTTGAAAAGTTGCCGGTAGAGAAGCTGGCTGATGCCCGCCAGCGCGCCTCGGCCTGTATGAACGCCTACAAAGCGCGATGAGCCTGTTTTCTCGGCCCTGTAACCCTCAGGGCTGATTGAAGGAAGGGCAGTTCGGGCTCGCGTACGTTAGTCGCGGGTGTCCCTGAGGCAGATCTTCGAGAGACGGGCTAAATCCTAATGCCAGCCACTTAGGGCCAAGGGGGCCGCTGCGCGACCCATCGCAGGCAAGCCAGCGCCTACAGGTGAGCGAGACTTACACGAAATACGCTACTCCTGTAGGAGCTGGCTTGTCGGGGCGCCGGACCGCTGCGATGGGCTGTTAAAAAGCGCTCAGCGTAAACGCTCCATGGAAAGCCCGCGGGTGCTTTAGCTCCGCGAGCCCAACTGCCCATCAAGCTCGACCGTTTAACTCGGCAAACTCATATGCAACAACGGAAACGGCCGCCCCTCACCATCCACCTCAGAGCGCCCCGTCTGCACAAACCCATAATGCAGATAAAACCCCACAGCCTCAGGGTTCTGCTCGTTCACATCCACACTCAGCGTGTGCCGCGAACCGCGTGCGTAATCCAGCAGCGCACGCCCAATCCCACGCCCACGCAGGTCGGGGTCGATGAAGAGCATTTCCACATGCTCCTGATTCAGCCCGATGAAGCCTAACGGGCAATCTTCAGCATCGACCGCGACCCACAACTCGACAGCGGGAAGGTAAACATCGCGCAACTGCGGCAGCAGCGCGTCTATGTCGGATGCCTGCAAAAAATGGTGAGTGGCGCGAACGGCGCGCAGCCAGATGTCGAGCAGCAGTGGATGGTCTGCGGCGTTGGCCTGACGAATGATCATGTAATCAACCTTGTTCACTTGATAACGGAGTAGCGGCACGCCATTAGGCGACCGTATAAGTGTCGGCATCTTGAATGCCCGCTTCGCGAATTAACGCCTGGGCGGTGCACTGCAGAGGGGGCCGAAAAGGAAGGGGCTGAAAACGTACTGATACCCGCAGGTTGCGTCAAGGGCCGGGGACGGCTTCAAAGCCGCGCCGTCCCCGGTAATCACTCAGATCGAACGTTGGTTAACCCGCGCCGTAAGCTGCTCGGCGCTTTCTTTGCGCTCGGAATAGCGGTCCACCAAAAACTCGGTGCGGTCGCGCAGCAACAGGGTGAACTTCACCAGCTCTTCCATCACGTCGACCACCCGGTCGTAGTAGGGCGATGGTTTCATGCGGCCGGCATCGTCGAATTCCAGGTACGCCTTGGGCACCGAGGACTGGTTGGGGATGGTGAACATGCGCATCCAGCGGCCCAGTACGCGCAGTTGGTTGACCACGTTGAACGACTGCGAACCCCCGCACACTTGCATCACGGCCAGGGTCTTGCCTTGGGTGGGGCGTACGGCGCCGAGGGCCAGGGGGACCCAGTCGATCTGCGCCTTGAACACGGCCGACAGGGCGCCGTGGCGTTCGGGCGAGCACCAGACCTGGCCTTCGGACCACAGCACCAGGTCACGCAGTTCTTGCACTTTGGGGTGCTCTACCGGCACGTCGTCAGGCAACGGCAGGCCGGAGGGATCGAAGATGCGCGTCTCGGCACCGAAATGCTGCAGAAGGCGGGCGGCCTCTTCGGTCAGCAAGCGGCTAAAGGAGCGTTCGCGGGTCGACCCGTACAACAGCAGGATGCGCGGTTTGTGCTCGCTGGCACGGGGCGCGGCTGGGGCTGCGTCGAACAGGGACAGGTCGAGGTTGGGCAGTTGCTCGGGCATGGGGCCTCCTTAAAGCGTGCCGATGCGGTCCAGCTCGCGCTGGAGCTCGTCGTGGCCGAGGGTATTGAAGGGGAGGGCGAAGAGGGCGTTGCAGCGTCGCTCGATGATGGCCAGCGTGGCGTTGAACGCGGCGTCAATCGCGGCCTCGTCACCCTCGACCTCGGAAGGGTCTTCCAGGCCCCAGTGGGCTTTTAGGGCTGGGCCGAAGTACACGGGGCAGGGTTCACCGGCGGCTTTGTCGCAGACGGTGATGACGATGTCTGGCGGGTTGGCGGCGAAGGCATCGTTACCTTTGCTGCGCAGGCCGTCTGTGCAAATGCCGGCCTGCTGCAGGGTGGTGAGGCTGCGCGGCAGCACCTGGCCTTTGGGAAAACTGCCGGCACTGACGGCTGCGAAGCCTGGCGGTGCCAGGTGATTGAACAGCGCTTCGCTGAGGATGCTGCGGCAGCTGTTGGCGGTGCACATGAACAGGACTTGCATTGGAAGGCTCTCTCGCGGGGTGGCGGCTTCAGCAGCAGGCGGCTGCGCGGACGGGGCGGTCGGCCATGTGCTGCAGGCGTGCTGTGTTCGCCTGCAGCCAGGTGGCGTTGGCCTGCAACGTCACCTGCAGCATGTCGTGCACCCACGTGGGCAGGTTCGGGTTGAGGCGGTAATACACCCATTGGCCTTGGCGGCGATCCAGCAACAGGCCGCTGCTTCGCAGTTGGGCGAGATGGCGGCTGATTTTCGGCTGGCTGTCGTCGAGCGCGCACATCAGCTCGCAAACGCAGAGCTCGCCTAGGTTGGCGATGAGCAGGGTGGCACGAGCGCGGGTCTCGTCGGCCAGGTTCTTGAAGACCTCGGGTGGGGTGATCATGGAGGTGCTCTTTACATATGGATAATCGAATATACGGATTTCCATATGTATTAGGCAAGCGGGAAAAATGTGGCACGAAATTGATACAGAGCTACCGGAAATGATCAGATTTTGGCTCTTTTTTGCAGGCCATTGCGTCATTGCGATGGAAAGCTGAGCCCCCTAGTCTCGCTGGGTCGTTGCATATTCAACGACCGGGTCTGCAAGCCCGTAGCTTGGATTGGTCTCAGTTTGCTGTTGGCTTTGTTCAATGGTGGCTGCGTGCGGGTGGCCTTCGGGCCAGCCGGGCAATTGACCTCCAAGTCCGGTCTTGCAGGCCCGCACGTAGCCGCCACCACGCCGTCTCCACGCTTCCCAAGTCGCCTGTCTCCATCATGACCCTGGCCGTCATGCACGAAATGGAAGCTGTGCGCACATTGCTGGACTCGGCGGTTGCGCAGGTGCAACTCACGGTCACGCCACACATGCAGACGCTGCATTGACATTCACCGATGCTTTGCAGCCCTTCGCGGGCAAGCCCGCTCCTACAGGGGGCGTCGACGCGCTTGCGAACGTTGTTTTCAGCGCGACAGCGCAGGGGGATAGGCAATGGACAAGGTATTACCAGAACGCACCGGCACGCTGGGTTTGACCATAGGCTCCGCGTCGTGCCTGGACGGCGTGATACAGGGCAAGCGCCTGTTTCGCGTAGAACCCGGCAACTGCTGCGACCATGCCATCGAGCAGGCGTCGGTGCTGATGGACTGCTCAAGACGAGCCTCGTTCATCGGCGTAATGGACGACGAACCTGTGCTGGTCTGGGCCTCGCACTTTCTTTGCGAAATGGCCAAGGCGCTGATGGACGATGCGCACATGGGCATGCGCAAGCACCGCTGATGCGTCAGCGCTCAACAGTGAGGGTGTAAACAATGAAGATCTTTTCCGAAGGTGGTATTGGCAAGAACACTCCCAGTCGCTGCTAGCCGTGTTGGCCCCGCAACAGTGTTTCGACAGTCTGCTGCCTAGAGGGCACCGCGCCCCGTCTGCGCTGTTGGCTATCCCATTGAGGCGCAACGCTATTTTCGTTTGGCACGGTTGCTGCGTTGTCTCCTTCAACCCTTCGAGGACAGCCAAGGAGCCTCCCCATGAGCCAAGCCCCAATCAAGTTCGCCTACTGGGTCCCCAACGTCAGCGGTGGCCTGGTGGTGAGCACCATCGAGCAGCGCACCAGCTGGGACATCGACTACAACCGTAAACTGGCGCAGATCGCCGAAAAGGCGGGCTTTGACTACGCCCTGTCGCAAATCCGTTTCACTGCCGGTTATGGTGCCGACAACCAGCACGAGTCGGTCACCATCAGCCATGCGCTGCTGGCCGCCACCGAGAAGCTCAAGGTCATCGCGGCCATCCTTCCAGGCCCATGGAACCCGGCGCTGGCGGCCAAGCAACTGGCAACCATCGACCAGTTCACCCAGGGCCGGATCGCCATCAACCTGGTGTCGGGCTGGTTCAAGGGCGAGTTCCACGCCATCGGCGAACCGTGGCTGGACCATGACGAGCGCTACCGCCGTTCAGAGGCGTTCATCCGTGCGCTGAAGGGCATCTGGACCCAAGACAATTTCACCTTCAACGGCGATTTCTATCGCTTCCGGGACTACACCCTCAAGCCCAAACCCCTGCAGCAGCCGCACCCGGAAATCTTCCAGGGTGGCAGTTCGCGAGCAGCGCGGGACATGGCGGCGCGGGTGTCGGACTGGTACTTCACCAATGGCAATACCGTGGAGGGGATCAAGGCCCAGGTCGACGATCTGCGTGCCAAGGCCGCCGCCAACGGCCATGCGATCAAGGTGGGGGTGAATGCCTTCATCATTGCCCGCGACACCGAGGAAGAGGCACGGGCGGTGTTGCAGGAGATCATCGACAAGGCCAACCCCGAGGCGGTAAAGGCGTTTGGGCATGAGGTCAAGAACGCCGGGGCGGCCAGCCCGGAAGGCGAGGGCAACTGGGCTACTTCCAGCTTCGAGGACCTGGTGCAGTACAACGATGGGTTCAAGACCAACCTGATCGGCACACCGCTGCAGATTGCCGAGCGCATTGTTGCGCTGAAGGCGGTGGGGGTGGATTTGATCCTTTCAGGGTTCCTGCATTTCCAGGAGGAGGTGGCGTACTTCGGTGAGCATGTGTTGCCGCTGGTGCGCGAGCTGGAGGCCGGGCGCCGGGTGGAAAAAGCGGTGGCGTGAGGCCTGCCAGGCACGGCCCTACAAGGGCCGCGCCTGACATCAATGCAAACAGTGCTTGGATTGGCTCAATCGGCCAAACCCGTTAAGGTATCGCCCCTCGCAAGGATTGCCCCGCTTCAGGAAAGGTTCGATGCCGCTTTCGCCCAGTACCAACCCGCCCTTCGGCCTGCTCAACGGCCGCCGGTTCATACCCGACGCATCACTCAAGCCACTGCTCGAGGGTTATTCAGCGTTGCAGGTTCCCGGCCCGGAAACGGTCTGGGCCACCGGCGAGGTCGACCTCGGCGATTCGGTGCACCTGCTGCGGTATTACCTGGACAACGAAGACTACTGGCTGCAAGTGCTGATGAACGGCGACAAGGTGGGCGATAGCGTGCTGTTCGGTTATCACAGCGCCGTACCGATCCACGACGAAGCGCACCTTCAGCGCCTTGTCGGTAGCCAGTCCAAGGTCGGCCTGCCGATCTACGAACACGACGGCTGTCTGTATTCCCGCCAGTGGGGCCGTGAGCCGGGTCAGGCCAGGTTGGTGCCGTTGTATGAGCGGGTGGTCAGCCCCGACGCCCGTTATGGCATCCAGCACCTCTCAATGCTCTACGCCCGCGACACCGGCCTGCCTGAGCGCCGCGAATTTCTGCTGTTGTCGGCGGAGGAAGACGAGGCGGGCAAGGCCACCCTCACCACCTCACTCGGCATCACCCTGTTCCCCACGGACTTTCACGTAACCTGACAAGGACTCACCATGCTCGACGCGCTACGCCTGTCGCTCAATGCCTCTGCAGTGACTGGCTTCATCCTCTATATCAGCGTGGCACTGTTGCTGTTCTGGCTGTTCCAGTTCATCTACACCCGCCTTACCCCGCACCGGGAGTTCGCGCTCATTCGTGAGAACAACCCGGCCGCGGCCATTGCCTTGGGCGGCTCGCTGATCGGCTTCTCGCTGCCGGCCAGCAATATCATTGCCTACAGCGTTGGCATCCTGGATTTCGTGGCCTGGGTCGTGATCGCCGCTGTGGTTCAATTGATTGCCTTTGGCATTACCAGCCTGGTGCTGCGCGACCTGTCCAGGCGTATCGCCGCGGGCGAGTTGGCCGCGGCCATCTACGCTGCCAGCGTGGCGATCAGCGTCGGCTTCCTCAATTCGGCCTGCATGACCCCGTCGGCCTGACGCCCAAGGAGCTCCCATGAAACCCCCAATGAGACGCAGCTCCGTCAAGCTGGTACTGGCCAGCTCGCTGCCCTTGGCCCTGACCGCGTGCAGCCCGCAAGAGGAGATTTACACCGTCAGCCAGCAGGTGAACTACGACAGTGTCGAAGCCTGTGTCAGCGACAAGGTGCCGGAGAAGGCCTGCAACGATGCCTACAAACAGGCGCTGGCCGAGTACCGGCGTACCACGCCGACCTATGTGTCCAAGCCCGCCTGTGAAGCAGAATTTTCCCCCGATGGCTGCCAGATCAGCGTCGGTGGCCGGTACATGCCGCGCATGAGTGGGTTCGCGTTGGAGACCACCGGCGAGGTGACCCAGGCCCAGGTCGATGCGGCGCACGCCCAGGGCGGCGGTTATGGCCATGTCGCTACCGCCGTAGTGGCTGGCATGCTACTGGGGCAGATGGCCAGCAGCGCCGACCGCCGTTACCGCGCGCAGCCGCTGTATGCGTATCGCGAGGGTGCCGGGCAGCGCAATGGCCTGCTTGGGCAGCGCTACGGCACGGCCGGGGGCATTCAGCGCAGCAACAAAGACGAACAGAGCAGCAGCGGCGGTGGCTCCGGCGGCGGCGGTAGCTATGGCGCCTCAGGCCGCAGCGCGTCGCGCTCGGCGGTGTCTGCGTCCATCTCGCGGGGTGGGTTTGGCAGCCAGGCGACGGCTCGAAGCGGCTGGGGCGGCAAGTCCGGTAGCTTCTTCGGGGGGTGATCATGCGCAAGGTCGCACTCGCAGAGCGCCCAGGCTGGCGCAAGACAGCCCAGCAAGAAGGCTTTGCCTTCCACACCCTCGACGGCGAGCGTTACTGGGATGAACGGGGTTACTACCAGTTCAGCCAGGCCCAGGTCGAGCGGGACCTGCAGGCCCCGACCGAGGCGCTGCACGCGATGTGCCTGGAGGCTGTCGGGCGCATCGTCGACAGTGAGGTGCTGATGGCACGCCTGGCGATTCCACCGGCATTCTTCGACCTGGTGCGGCAATCGTGGCTGGCGCGGCAGCCGCACCTCTATGGGCGTTTCGATTTCAGCTATGACGGCCATGGCCCGGCGAAACTGATCGAGGCCAACTACGACACGCCGACTTCGTTGTACGAAGCCGCGGCGTTTCAGCTGATCTGGCTGGAAGAACAGATCCAGCGCGGCGTTCTGCCCGCGCAGGCCAGCCAGTTCAATACCCTGGCCGAAGACCTGGTGCAGGCGTTTGCCGCGCAGCCGGGGCAGGGCACGTTCTACTTCTCGACCATCTCGGGCTCGGTGGAAGACCGTGGCACCACGGATTTTCTGCGCAAGATGGCCGCCCACGCAGGTATTCATACCCGGCACATCGACCTGGAGGACATCGGCCTGAATGGCGAGGGGCGTTTCGTCGACCTGGAGGGGCGGCCGATCCCGCGGCTGTTCAAGCTGCATGCCTGGGAGCATATCTTCCGCGAAGACTTCGGCAGGGCTATCCCGGGGTGCGACACGCAGTTCGTCGAGCCGCCCTGGAAGGCGCTGATCTCCAACAAGGGCATCTTGCCGTTGCTGTGGGAGTGGTACCCAGGGCACCCCAATCTGTTGCCAACCTTCGTCGATGACAACCCTTCGCGGCCAGTGCCTAGAGGGTGGGTGCGCAAGCCGTATTTCTCGCGGGAAGGGGCCAACGTCGATATCCGCACCGGCACGGGGCAGCGGGTCTTCGAAGACGGCCCTTATGACGACGCACCGTACATCTTGCAAGGGTTTGCGCCGCTGCCCAGGTTTGGCGACAGCTACACGCTGATCGGTTCGTGGGTGGTCGGCGACAAGGCGGCAGGGATGGGGATTCGTGAGGATGATTCGCTGATTACCAAAGACAGTTCGCGGTTTGTGCCGCATGTGGTGCTGGGCTGACGGACTGCAAAGCGGGGCAACCGAAACAGCCTGAACCTCACGTCGGTTTCAGGATGCGCCTGGTCGTTCGCATGCAACCCTCCGGCGCCACAAGTGCCATGCTTGCAGGATGCTCCTGGACCAGTGCGCGCAGACGCACGGCCGTGGGCAAGGAGGCTGCCGACACCCCGCAACCGTGACGTGGCCGGCACGCCGCAGCAGAACACGCCGGACACCTGCCCCTACAACAACACAGGCAGGGTCCGTGATGCCGAGGTCCGCTGTATGCCTGATGAACTGCTCCACCTGCCTTTGATCCACAGCATCCTGGCCCGTGAAAAGGACACCCCCGGCGCCCTGTTGCCGATCCTTCACGCCATTCAGCAAGACATCGGCTTCGTGCCGGATGCGGCCGTCCCTGAAATTGCCCATGCCCTGAACCTCAGCCTGGCCGAGGTGCGCGGGGTGATCAGCTTCTACCACGATTTCCGCACCACCGCGCCGGCACGCCATACCCTGCGCCTGTGCCGGGCCGAGTCGTGCCAGAGCCGTGGCGCCGAGGCCCTGGCCGCGCAACTGCGCGACCAACTGGCACTGGACGACCATGGCACCAGCGCCGACGGCGCTATCAGCCTGCGTCCGGTGTATTGCCTGGGCGCCTGCGCTTGCTCGCCCGCGCTGGAACTGGACGGCCAACTGCACGCGCGGCTCACGCCTGAGCGCCTGCGTGCCCTGGTGAACGGTTGCCTGGAGGGCGAAACATGCTGAAGGTGTACATCCCCTGCGATTCGGTGGCCCGTGCCGTGGGTGCCGACCAGGTTGCCGAGGCCCTGCAACGCGAGGCCGAGCGCCGGCAGTTGGCGGTCGATATCCAGCGCACCAGTTCGCGTGGGCTGTATTGGCTGGAGCCGCTGGTCGAATGCGACAGCGCCCAAGGGCGCCAGGGTTTCGGCCCGGTGACTGCGGACGATGTGCCGGCGCTACTCGATGCCTTGGCCGGCCAGCCCCAGGCCCATGGCCTGGCCTTGGGGCTGGTTGAAGACATCGCTTATCTGAAATCCCAGCAACGCCTGCTGTTCGCCCGTGCCGGCGTGACCCGGCCGCTGTCGCTGGACGACTACCGCGCCCATGGCGGTTTTGCCGGGCTGGAGCGCGCCGTGGCCTTGGACGGTGCCGAGGTGGTCGCTGCCGTACTTGATTCTGGCCTGCGTGGCCGGGGTGGCGCCGCCTTCCCGGCGGGTATCAAGTGGCGCACCGTGCGTGATGCCGGGGCTGGGCAAAAGTATGTGGTTTGCAACGCCGACGAAGGCGACTCCGGTACCTTCGCCGACCGCATGCTGATGGAAGGCGACCCGTTCCTGCTGATCGAAGGCATGATCATCGCTGGCCTCGCCGTGGGTGCCGACAAAGGCTACATCTACGTGCGCTCGGAATACCCGGACGCCATTCGCGTGCTCGACCAGGCCTTTGCCATAGCCCGCGACGCCGGTTACCTGGGCAACGACGTGGCCGGCAGCGGCCAGGCCTTCGACCTGGAAGTCCGGGTCGGTGCTGGCGCTTATATCTGCGGCGAAGAAACCGCGTTGCTGGAATCGCTCGAAGGCAAACGCGGGATCGTCCGGGCCAAGCCGCCCCTGCCGGCCCTGCAGGGCCTGTTCGGCTTGCCGACGCTGGTGCACAACGTGCTCACCCTGGCGTCTGTGCCAATCATTTTGGCCAAGGGCGCGGCGTTTTACCGCGATTTCGGCATGGGCCGTTCGTTGGGCACCATGCCGTTCCAGCTGGCGGGCAACATCCGCCACGGTGGCCTGGTGGAGCGCGCGTTTGGCCTGACCCTGCGCGAGCTGGTGGAAGGCTACGGGGGTGGTACCGCCAGCGGCCGGCCATTGAAGGCCGCACAAGTCGGCGGCCCGCTCGGGGCCTGGGTGCCGCCCAGCCACTTCGACACGCCGCTGGACTATGAGGCCTTCGCTGCCATGGGCGCGATGCTCGGCCACGGCGGTGTGGTGGTGGCGGACGACACCCTGAACATGGCCAGCATGGCCCGCTTCGCCCTGCAGTTCTGCGCCGAAGAATCGTGCGGCAAGTGCACACCGTGCCGCATCGGCTCGACCCGTGGCATGGAGGTGGTGGACCGGCTGATCGCCACCACCGATTTCACCGAACGCCACGACCAGGCCCTGCTGCTGCGCGACCTGTGCGACACGATGCAGTACGGCTCGCTGTGCGCCATGGGCGGGATGACCGCTTACCCGGTGGCCAGCGCGCTCAAGTACTTCCCCGCCGATTTCGGGCTGACCCACACGGAGGCCGCGCAGTGATCAATTTCTTCGACCCCGAGACCGACCTTGGCACCCCAGCACGCGACAGCGAGGTGCAGGTCAGCCTGAACATCGACGGCTGTGCCATCAGCGTGCCTGCTGGCACCTCGGTCATGCGCGCCGCCGCCATGCTTGGCACCAGCATCCCCAAACTGTGCGCCACCGACAGCCTCGAGGCGTTCGGTTCGTGCCGCATGTGCATGGTGGAAATCGAAGGCATGCGCGGTTACCCGGCGTCGTGCACCACCCCGGTCAGCGAAGGCATGGTGGTGCGCACCGAAACCCCGCGCCTGGCGGGGTTGCGGCGCAATGTGATGGAGCTGTACATCTCCGATCACCCGCTCGACTGCCTGACCTGCTCGGCCAACGGCAACTGCGAACTGCAGACCGTCGCCGGCCAGGTCGGCCTGCGCGAGGTCCGCTACGGCTATGACGGCGCCAATCACCTGGCCGAAAAAAAGGACGTTTCCAACCCGTACTTCGACTATGAACCGAGCAAGTGCATCGTCTGCAGCCGCTGCGTGCGCGCCTGTGAAGACATCCAGGGCACCTTCGCCCTGACCATCACTGGCCGCGGCTTCGACTCGCGGGTAGCGGCCGCTGGCGGGGACAACTTCCTGGCCTCGGAGTGCGTGTCGTGCGGCGCCTGCGTACAGGCCTGCCCGACCGCGACCTTGACCGAAAAAAGCCTGGTGCAGCTCGGCCAGCCTGAGCGTGCGGTGATTACCACCTGCGCCTATTGCGGTGTCGGTTGTTCGTTCCGTGCCGAGATGAAGGGCGACCAGCTGGTGCGCATGGTCCCGGACAAGAACGGCGGCGCCAACCATGGCCACGCTTGCGTCAAAGGCCGCTTCGCCTGGGGGTATGCCACCCACCCGGACCGCATCACCACACCAATGATCCGCAAGCGCCTCGAAGACCCGTGGCAAGAAGTCAGCTGGGACGAGGCGGTAACCTACGCCGCCAGCGAGTTCCGCCGCATCCAGCTCAAGTACGGGCGTGATTCCATCGGCGGCATCACCTCCAGCCGCTGCACCAACGAAGAAGCCTACCTGGTACAGAAGTTGGTGCGTGCGGCGTTTGGCAACAACAACGTCGACACCTGCGCGCGGGTGTGCCATTCGCCCACGGGCTATGGCCTCAAGCAGACCCTCGGTGAATCGGCGGGCACGCAGAGCTTCGATTCGGTGATGCAGGCCGACGTGGTGCTGGTGATCGGCGCCAACCCCACCGATGCCCACCCGGTGTTTGGCTCGCAGCTTAAACGCCGCCTGCGCCAGGGCGCGCGGCTGATCGTCATCGACCCACGGCGTATCGACCTGGTCGACTCGCCCCACGCCCGCGCCGAGCTGCACCTGCAACTGCGCCCCGGTACCAACGTGGCCATGCTCAACGCCCTGGCCCATGTGATCGTCAACGAAGGCTTGCTGGCCCAGCGCTTTATCGACGCCCGCTGCGAGACCGAGGACTTCGCCCGCTGGCGCGACTTCGTCAGCCAGCCAGAGAACGCGCCAGAACTACTCGGCCCGGTCTGTGGCGTGCCTGCCGAGCAGATCCGCGCCGCCGCACGGCTGTACGCCACCGGTGGCAACGCGGCCATCTACTACGGCCTGGGGGTCACCGAGCACAGCCAGGGCAGCACCGCCGTGATGGGCATCGCCAACCTGGCCATGGCCACCGGCAACATCGGCCGCGAAGGGGTAGGGGTGAACCCGCTCCGCGGGCAGAACAACGTGCAGGGCTCGTGCGATATGGGCTCGTTCCCGCATGAACTGCCTGGCTACCGGCATATTTCCAACGAAGGTGTGCGTGCCGAGTTCGAGCAGGCCTGGGGGGTAACGTTGCAGCCAGACCCAGGCCTGCGCATCCCCAACATGTTCGAGGCGGCCCTGGATGGCAGCTTCAAGGCGCTGTACTGCCAGGGTGAGGACATCGCCCAGAGCGACCCCAACACCCAGCACGTCACGGCCGCCTTGCTGGCCATGGAATGTGTAGTGGTGCAGGACATCTTCCTCAACGAGACGGCCAAGTTCGCCCACGTGTTCCTGCCGGGCAGTTCGTTCCTTGAAAAGGACGGCACCTTTACCAACGCCGAACGCCGTATCTCGCGGGTGCGCAAGGTCATGGAACCCCTGGCCGGCAAAGCTGACTGGGAAGCGACCGTGGCCCTGGCCAACGCCTTGGGCTACCCGATGCAGTACCTCCACCCGGCCGAGATCATGGACGAGATCGCGCGCCTGACGCCGACCTTCCACCGCGTCAGCTACGCCGAGCTCGACCGCCATGGCAGCCTGCAGTGGCCGTGCAACGATGCCGCGCCCGATGGCACGCCGACCATGCATATCGACCAGTTCGTGCGGGGCAAAGGGCGCTTCATGCTCACTGGCTATGTGCCGACCGACGAGAAGGTCAATAGCCGCTACCCGCTGTTGCTGACCACCGGGCGTATCCTCAGTCAGTACAACGTCGGTGCCCAGACCCGCCGCACTGGCAACGTCGCCTGGCATGACGCCGACCGCCTTGAGCTGCACCCCACCGACGCCGAAAGCCGTGGCATCCGCGATGGCGATTGGGTCGGTATCGGCAGCCGCGCCGGGCAGACGGTGCTGCGCGCCAAGGTCAGTGCGCGGGTGGCGCCGGGGGTGGTGTACACCACGTTCCACTTCCCTGAGTCGGGGGCCAACGTGATTACCACCGACAACTCCGACTGGGCCACCAACTGCCCTGAATACAAAGTCACGGCGGTGGAGGTGGTGAAAGTGTTCCACCCGTCTGAATGGCAGAAGCGTTACCAGGACTTCAGCGACGAACAGCGCCGCCTGCTCAAAGAGCGCCGTACTGCCGAGCAGCAAGAGAAAGCCGAGGTGCGCCGATGAGCAATGACAACCTGGTCAAGATGGCCAACCAAATTGCCCATTATTTTGACAGCGAACCGAACCGGCAGCTGGCGGTGCAAGGGGTGAGGCAGCACATCCAGAGCTTCTGGACGCCGGCGATGCGCCGGCAGTTGCTGGCGTGGAGCGAGGCCCATCCGGGGGAAGGGCTGGACCCGAAAGTGCGCGAGGCGCTGGTGTAAACGCGCCGCCCTTTGTATTTGTAGGAGCAGCCTTGTGCTGCGAAGAGGCCGGTGACAGCTCAGTGAATCTATGCTGCTGTCACCGGCCTCTTCGCAGCACAAGGCTGCTCCTACAAGGGCCACGCATGCATTAACCGCGGGCCAGCTCTGTCAGGTGGGCAATCGCTTCTTCGCTCTTGAGCACCAGCACATCCCCTTCGAGCGAATCGAGCACCACCTCGGAGGTATTCCCGATCAATGCCCCGGAAATACCCGTCCGGGCCACCGTGCCGATCACCGTCACCACGGCATTGTATTGTTTCTCGGTGTAGGGAATCAGCACATCCGCCGGGCCTTCGGCGACATGCAGGCGGTCATCGCTGATGTCGAACTCGGCCTGAAACGCGCGGCAGGCTTCCCGGTAGCGTTCGGCGATGGTCTCGCTGAGCTGGTAGGTCGGGTCCGAGGCGGACAGCATGGGGGAGGGGTGTGCGCTGATGACGTGTAAATCGCCTTTGGCCAGGCCGGCAATCGCATAGCCATGGTCGATGATACTCGCGTGCAACAGGCGGTGGTCCTCATCCTGGTTACCGACATCCACCGCCGCCAGAACCACCCCGCCGGTCCACGGCCGCTCGCTTTTTACCATCAGCACCGCGCTGGGGCACAGGCGCAGCAGCTTCCAGTCGGTGGGGGTCAGCAGTGCCTTTTTCAGCGGGTTGTCCGGCCGATGCTCCTTGATGACCAGCTCGCAGCCCTCGGCTTGCTGCACATAGATGATGGTGTCGTGCAGGTTGTCACGCCAGGCCGCCTCATGGGTGACGTTGTCGTATCCGTCATCGTGCAACTGGCTGCTCAGCAGGCTGAGCAACGCACTGTGATCCTGCTTTTTGTCGCACATCAACAGGTGCAGGCGCGCGCCGGTTACGCCTGCGATCAGCTTGGCACGGGTCAAGGCCCGGCTGTGGGCATGCGCGGGGTCGAGGACGACGAGGATGCTGCGGACGGCTTGCATGGGCGTGAGCTCCCTTCAAAGATGGCGACCAGTGCCTGACTATAGTCGGCGCCTCACCCGTCGCCGCTTGATGTACATCAAGCATAGTCACTGGCGCTGCCGGTTGCCGCCGGTATAATCGCCGGCCCTGCCTGTTCTGTCTGGTTGCACGCTTATGTCCTTGATCCCCGAAATCGACGCCTTTCTTGGCTGCCCGACCCCAGATGCCTGGATCGAAGCGGCGCTTGCCGACCAGGAAACCCTGCTGATCGACCACAAGAACTGCGAGTTCAAGGCCGCCAGCACTGCCCTGAGCCTGATCGCCAAGTACAACACGCACCTGGATCTGATCAACATGATGTCGCGCCTGGCCCGTGAAGAGCTGGTGCACCACGAGCAGGTGCTGCGCCTGATGAAGCGCCGGGGCGTGCCCTTGCGGCCAGTGTCGGCCGGGCGTTATGCCTCCGGCTTGCGCCGCTTGGTACGTGCCCACGAGCCGGTCAAACTGGTCGATACCTTGGTGGTGGGGGCTTTTATCGAAGCACGCAGTTGCGAGCGCTTTGCCGCGCTGGTGCCGCACCTGGATGAAGAACTGGGCACGTTCTACCACGGCCTGTTGAAGAGTGAAGCGCGCCATTACCAGGGCTACCTGAAGCTGGCCCATCAGTATGGCGAAGAAGCGGACATCGCCCGCAGGGTTGAGCTGGTACGTGAGGCAGAAGCCGAGCTGATCCAGTCACCGGACCAGGAACTGCGCTTTCATAGCGGCATCCCAATGGCGCAGGCCGCCTGAAGCCGTTCAGGCGGCACTGCGTTCATAAAAGGGCTTAGTAGCGGCGACCCAATAGCAGGCCGACCACCAGGCCGAAGCCTGCGGACACCGCGACGGTCTGCCAAGGGTGGCCGCCGATGTAGTCCTGGGTGGCATCCACCACCGGTTGAGCCTTGTCACGTACGTTGCTCGCGGCCTGGCGAGCCTGGCGCAGTTTGAGGCTGACTTGCGCGCGCAGGGTTTCGGCCTCCTCGCCAACCAGGGCAGCGCTGTCGTTGAGCAGCTTTTCGGATTCTTCGATCAGTGACTGCAGTTCGCTGAAGACCTGATCCTTGATCTGATCGCTGGCGGCTTGTACGGCGTTTTTTCGGGCCATGAACTCATCCTCGTCAATGGGGGGGTGAACAATGGATGCCGGTGCGTCGGGAAAGTTGCGCCGGCTTTCCGATGACGCGCCGCTACGGTGTAAGATAGCGGCCATTTTCAGCAGGCAGGTACCTTCAATGAGTTTCAATCTGGCCAACAAGAGCTTCGAGGAACGGGCGCAGATCGAGGCAGAGAAGGCGCGGTTGTTCGAACTGTGGCAGAGCAACCTGGGCAAGGCCAAGGGCGAGGCCGCCCGGCTTATCTCCGAAAAGCCACGGCGTAAGGGTAAATGGGCGGAATGGGTGCGGGCTGAACTTGAGGCCATGTCGCCGCCCGAATACGCCAGCATGGTGCGCAGCGAAGTCAACAAGATGATGGCCGCCGCCAACAGCAATCGCTGAGTGGTCTACCAGTAGGTGCCGGCTGCCTTGGGCAGGTCCAGCGTGCCCTCATCGGTGAAGCGGACGGTGCCCAGCAGCCCACCGGCCAATTTGCCGCGCAGTACATAGGGTAGCCCTTGCAGCGAACTCCGCTGGCCCAGGCCATAGGCCTGGCGCAGGAAGGAGAACGCGGTCACGCTCACCGGCACCACGATGACCGCCTCGTCGAAACGGCCTATGTGGCCCTGCTGGTCACTGACACCGGCGGCCAGCGGCTGGCCGTTCACCTGCAGGTCGAGCGCGATACCGTTGTAATCGATCGCGGTTTCGTTGGGGTTCTGCACACGTATCTTCACCGCCATGCGCAGTTCCAGCTCCTGCCCGGGCAGCGGTTCGATGCCAATCACGTTGATATTCAGTGGGTCACGCGCCTGGAACAAGGCGCAGGCACTGAGGCCGTAAGCCATCAGCAGTATCAGCAACCAGCGGTGCAATCGGGCAGTCATGGGTTGCAACCTTGCCTGAAAAATTCAACCGCCAGTGTGGCAAATGCGCGTTGACGTTGAAAGTAGCGCGTCTAATGAAAGATACTGTTTCTCATTAACGCCCGACAATCCCTCTTACTGGCCTTTCTCCTACCCCATGCTGACGTCTCCCGTGTCTGGTCTGCTGGCGAGTTTCCAGGAGCACTACGACGACCTCTTGCTGTTCCTGACTCGGCGCATGAGCGACCGGCAGCGTGCTGCCGACGTCGCGCAGGAGACGTACCTGAAGCTGGTGAAGATCGACGAGCAGGCGGTGCCGGTGCTGCATGCACGCAGCTTCATCTTCCGGGTGGCGGGCAACCTGGCGATCGATGCCTTGCGCCGTGAACAGCGTATCGCCGCCCGCCACGAAGATACCGATGGCACTGGCGAGGTGGCCTGCCCGGCGCCTGCGCCCGAGGCCACGCTGCTCGCCCGCGAGCGCTTGCAGATACTCGATGAGGCGCTGTTGCAACTGTCCAGCAATGCCCGCCAGGCCCTGTTGCTCAACCGCGTCGAAGGCCTGACCCAGGCGCAGATTGCACAACGGTTGGGCGTTTCCGAGAGCATGGTGGCAAAATACATTGGCCAGGCGCTGCGCCATTGCCGTGACTGGCTCAAACACAACCATGACTGAGCCTTACGCCATGCCAGCCGCCCAACCGCTCAGCGACCTCTCTGACGATGCCCTCGATTGGCAGGTGTTGTTGCATTCGGGCAACGCCAGTGCGGCGGACCACGCGCGCTACCAGCGCTGGTGCGCACTGAGCCCGGCGCATGCCGAGGCCGCGCGCGAGGCAGAGGCACTGTGGCTGGACATCGGCCACACCCCAACCGCTCAGGTTGTCGCGGCACCGCATGCCCGACGCAAACGACACTGGGCCGCAGGCCTGGCGGCATCGCTGGCGCTGTTGGTCGCGGGTTATACCGGTTGGCAGCAGGCGCCTATCTGGCTGGCGGACTACCACACAGGCCTCGGGCAACGGCAGGCGGTGACCCTGGCCGATGGCTCGCGGGTACTGCTGAACAGTGGCAGTGCGTTGACCGTCGCGTTCACCGACCGCGAGCGCCGCGTAGTGATCAATGCGGGCGAAGCCTTGTTCGAGACGGCCAGTGACCCACGGCCCTTTGTGGTCGATAGTGCAGGCGAGGCGGTGCGCGGCACGGGCGCGACGTTCAGCGTGCGCCGCGATGGCCGCGTGGTACTGGCCCAGGGCGAGGCCACGGTGGGTGAGCGCAGCGTACCGGTGTCGCCTGACGCCAGTGCACAGACCGCCTGGCAGCGCGGCAAGCTGATCTTCAACGGCAAGCCGCTGGGGCAAGTGCTGGCAGAACTCGAGCGCTACCAACAGGGGCGCATTCTGCTGTCTGACACCAAGCTGGCGGCCCTGGAAGTCAGCGGTGTATTCGACCTCGATGAACCCCAGGCGCTGCTGCGCACCCTTGAGCAACGTTATGGCCTGCAGGTCACCTATTTGCCGTGGTTGGCCGTGGTGCACTGAGCCGGTAAAAAATAATCTAAATATTTTTCATCTGCCGCTGCAAGTTCAGCCAGGCCAGATCGTCGTAGTGGGACTGATCAGCAACCCATTCTCATTTACGACTTGTCTGGAAGCTCATTCGTGGCCCTTACGCTCAAGCCTGTTCACCGCCGCAGCGGTCCCCTTCATCACGCCATGTTGTCTTGCACTGCCTTGGCCATGCTGGCTGGCCCCTTGCAGGCGATGGCCTCAAGTGTTGCGCAACAGGCCCCGGTGGAAGCCCGCCAAGTGCAACTGGACCTGCCTGCCCAGGCGCTGGACCAGGCACTGACGGCCTTCGCCGACCAGGCCGGGTTGCACCTGCTGTACACCACCCACGATGTCGCGGGCCTGAATAGCGCGGCGTTGCAGGGCAGCTACAGCATCGAGCAGGCACTGCAGCAGTTGCTGGCGGGCAGTGGCATGAGCTGGCAGTTCAGCGATGCCCGCACGGTCACCCTGCGCAAGGCGGACGCCGCGCCGCAGGCCGTCAACCTCAAGCCCATCGAGGTCAGTGTGGCCTCGCGCACCAGCACGGCGATCAGCGAAATCCCTGGCACCGTTTGGGTGGTCGACCAGCAGCAGCTGCGTGAGCAGATCGACAGCGGCGTGAGCCTCAAGGAAGCCATCGGCAAGTTGGTGCCTGGCCTGGACCTGGCGCCAGAAGGGCGCACCAACTATGGCCAGAACATGCGCGGGCGCAATGTGCTGGTGATGATCGACGGGGTCAGCCAGAACAGCTCGCGCGGCCTGTCGCGCCAGTTCGACAGCATCTCGCCGTTCAACGTCGAGCGTGTCGAAGTGCTGTCGGGGGCCAGCGCCCTTTACGGCGGCGGCGCCACCGGCGGCATCATCAATATCGTGACCAAGAAGGGTGAGCCCGGCCCGGCCCGCTTCGAGACCCAGCTGGGTGCCAGCAGCGGCTTCAACAACAGTGATGACCTGGCCACCCGCATCGCCCAGTCGATCAGCGGCGGCAACGAGCGGGTCAGTGCCCGCCTTGGTATTTCCGGCGAACAGAACGAAGCCTTCTATGACGGCGCTGGCGATCAGATCTTCATCGACAACACCCAGACCGACCTGCAATACAACCGCACCCTTGACGTGCTCGGCACCCTGGGGCTGAAGCTGACCGATGAGCAGAGCCTGGACTTGCTGGCCCAGTACTACGACTCGGGCAACCACGGCAGCACCGGCATCTACTTCCCCAACCTCAACTACAACGCCCCCTCGGACCTGGAAGACGCCGAGCTGCGCAGTGGCTATTCCTCTGACCTGGAGCCACGTACCCGGCGCCTGTTGCTCAACGCCAACTACCATCACACCGATGTGCTGGGCCAAGACTTCTACCTGCAGGCCTCGTACCGCAAGGAAGACGACAACTTCTACCCGTTCCCGTACTACAACCGCGCCACACCCACCGGTTCGCGCGGGGTGTACTTCGCCGCATCACAACAGAACTTTGAGGTCACCAGCCTCAAAGGCCTGTTCGCCAAGCAGTGGGAGACGCTCAAGCTGACCTACGGCGTCGACCTGGACCGCGAGCGTTTCAACGCCGAACAGACCACCTTCGACGCCCTGACCTCATCCGAAAGCGGTGGGCTGGACATGGAAAAGGCCAGCAAGGCCGCGCGCTACCCCAGCTACCGGGTTGACGGTGTGTCGGTGTACGCCCAGCTCGATTGGCATGCCACCGACAACCTGACCTTGTCCGGCGGCGCCCGGCGCCAGCAGATGGACGTGGATGTCAGCGAATTCAAAGGCGTACCCGGCGGCAGCAACGATTACCAAGTCAACCTGTACAACGTCGGCGCCATCTACGACTTCAAGAATGGCCATCAGGTGTGGACCAATTACGGTGAAGGTTTCGACCTGCCGGACCCGGCCAAGTATTACGGCAAGCCGGGTTTGAGCGTCGCCGACAACCCGCTGGCCGGCATCAAGAGCCGCCAGGTCGAGCTGGGCTGGCGCTATGCCGACGTGGATTGGGACGCTCAGGCGGCGCTGTACTACATCTGGTCGGACAAGATCATCAATGTCGATTCGCAAACGCTGACCATCAACGTCGAAGAGCAGAAGAGCCGTGACTTTGGTTTCGAAGGTGCGTTGACCCGCCACTTCCAGAGCGGTTGGGAAGCCGGGGGTACGCTGCACCTGACCCGCTCCGAGGAAGAAGACGTCGACGGTGGCTGGATGAAACGCGATGCCCGTTATGCGTCGCTGTCCAAGTCCACGGCGTTTGTTGGCTGGAAGGGCGATGGCCGCAGTGCCCGCCTGCAGGCCAACCATGCGTTCACCCTCAAGGACGATGCCGACCACGAGATCGACGGTTACACCACCTTCGACCTGTTGGGCAGCCAGGAAACCGGCTTCGGCACCTTCAGCGCAGGTATCCAGAATTTGCTGGACAAGCAGTACAGCACGGTCTGGGGGCAGCGGGCGACGTTGTTCTACGCACCGACCTATGGCCCGGCGTACCTGTATGACTACCAGGGCCGTGGGCGCACCTACACCCTGACCTGGAGCATGGCTTACTGACAGCTATGGCGGGTTTCAGGTAGGAGCAGCCTTGCGCTGCGAAGAGGCCGGTGCAAGCAGCGGAAATCTATGCTGTTGCCACTGGCCTCTTCGCAGCGCAAGGCTGCTCCTACCCGAATCGTGCAGGGTGCGAGTGGTGTGGACTACAGTGACGGACAGCTCCCTTTGCCGAGGTGTCCGTCATGCGTCGATCGCTGTGCCTGCTGTCCCTGTGCCTGGCCCTGCCGCTGCAAGCCCAGGAGAAGGTCGTCAACCTCTACAGCTGGGCCGACTATGTCGCCCCGCAAACCCTCCAGCGCTTCGAGCGCGAAACGGGCTACAAGGTACGCTACGACACCTTTGACACCACCGAGGTGCTGGAGACCAAGCTGCTGACCGGTGGCAGCGGCTATGACGTGGTGGTGCCGTCATCCACCGTGCTGGCCCGGGCGCTCAAGGCCAAGGCCCTGCAGCCGCTCGATGCCCAGGCCATGCCCGGGTATGCCAACCTCGACAAGGACTTGCTGGCCAAACTGGCCGAGGCCGACCCCGGCAACCGCTACGCGGTGCCTTACACCTGGGGCACGCTGGGCCTGGGGGTGAATGTCGAGGCCGTGCGCCAGCGCCTGGGCGATGTACCGCTGGACAGCCTCGACCTGTTGTTCAAACCGGAGTACGCCAGCCGCCTGAAGGATTGCGGCATCGCCATGCCTGATTCGCCGCAGGAAGTGATCGGCCTGACCTTGAACTACCTGGGCAAGGACCCTTACAGCCAGAACAAGGCCGACTTGGACGCCGCGCAGGCACTGCTGAACCAGCTGCAGCCCTCTGTGCGCTATGTTGCCAACGGCCGGCAGATCAGCGACCTGGCCAATGGCAGCGTGTGCCTGGCGCTCACCTACAACGGTGATGCGGCGATGGCCGCCGACCAGGCACGCCGTGCTGGCAAACCGTTCGAGCTGATCTACCGCATCCCCCAGGAAGGCACCTTGGTCTGGCAGGACAACCTGGTCATCCCCAAGGACGCGCCACACCCCGAGGCAGCCCGCGCGTTCATCGCCTTCATGCTCAAGCCGGACTCGGTCGCCGCGCTGACCAACACGCTGTTCTTCGCCAATGCCAACCAAGCAGCCACCCCCTTGGTCGACGCTGCCGTGCGTAACGACCCGGACATCTACCCGCCAGCCCAGGTGCGTCAACGGCTGTACGCCGACCGCAGCATGGCGCTGTCCGACTTGCGCCAGCGTAACCGCCTGTGGATGGCCTTCCGCAGCGGCCAATGAGCCCGGCGGGGCTGCGCTGCAGCCCCTTGGTGTCCATACTGAAACATAAGGAATTATCTCTAGCCGCTTTCACACTTTTGCCGCGAACCCCTCGCGCCTTAGGCTATCCAACGCACAAGGCGCGGCATTTCGTACAGGAGGTGAAGCATGAACCTAGCACTGCCAATCCTGGTCATTGGCCTGGCGTTGTGCCTGCCCGCGCGCGCAGCGCCGGTTGCGCCCTTGCAACTCGCGGCCAGCAACAACAACCCCTACAACAGCCCGATCCAGCGCGCCAACCCCAATAGCCGCCAGGGCAGCATGCCGGCCACACCGCCCGTGCGTGGCCCGTCCACCGACCCCTACCAGCGCACGCCCTCGCTGGACAACCGCGGCATTGGCAACGGCGACAACCTGCGCCGCCAGCAGCAAGCGCCCAATCTGGAACCCACCCGGCCCCCGCGCGATAACCCACGCGCGCCGTAAGCCCCGTCGAAAGGAATTCTGCATGACCCGAGCTACCTGGCTGACCACCTTGACCGCTGCCGCGCTGCTGCCGCTGTTGGCGCACGCGGCTTCCGAGCAGCAGTTCCCCAGCGAAGAAGGGCCATTGACCGTCAGCACTGTCGCTGATGGCCTGCGCAACCCTTGGGCATTGGCTTTCTTGCCGGGCGGCAAGGACATGCTGGTGACCGAGCGCCCCGGCAACCTGCGGGTAGTCAACGCTGAAGGCAAGGTCGGCCCGCCCATCAGTGGCGTGCCTCAGGTCTGGGCCGAAGGGCAGGGCGGGTTGCTGGACGTGGTGTTGTCGCCGGAGTTCGGCAAGGACCGCACCGTTTACCTGTCTTATGCCGAAGCGGGCAATGATGGCAAGGCAGGGACGGCGGTCGGCCGCGGTCAGCTGTCCGAAGACCGCGCACGGCTAGAAAACTTCACGGTGATCTTCCGCCAGCAGCCCAAGCTGTCGGTGGGCAACCATTTCGGTTCGCGCCTGGTGTTCGACCGAGACGGTTACCTGTTCATTGCCCTGGGCGAGAACAACCAACGGCCGACTGCCCAGGACCTCGACAAGCTGCAAGGCAAGGTCGTGCGGATCTTGCCTGACGGCGAAGTGCCCAAAGACAACCCCTTCGTCGGCAAAGACAACGTGCGCTCCGAGATCTGGTCGTTCGGCCATCGCAATCAGCAGGGCGCAGCACTCAACCCTTGGACTGGCAAGCTCTGGACTCACGAACACGGCCCGCGGGGCGGCGACGAAATCAACATTCCCCAGCCCGGCAAGAACTACGGCTGGCCGGTTGCCACCCACGGCATCAATTACTCGCTGTTGCCGATCCCGGAGGCCAAGGGTAAGCACGTCGATGGCATGGTCGACCCGCACCATGTCTGGGAAAAGTCCCCTGGCATCAGCGGCATGGCGTTCTACGACAGCCCGACGTTCAAAGCGTGGGACCACAACCTGTTCATTGGGGCGCTGGCTACTCAGCAATTGATCCGTCTGCAGCTCGAGGGCGACAAGGTGGTGCACGAAGAGCGTTTGCTGGGGGACCTCAAGGCGCGTATCCGTGATGTGCGGGTAGGCCCGGATGGGTATCTGTACGTGTTGACCGATGACAAGGACGGGGCGCTGTTGAAAGTGGGGCTGGGCGAGGGCTGAAGCGCTGGCTTCTGCCATGCACGGTTCGTGTAGGAGCAGCCTTGCGCTGCGAAGAGGCCGGTGTTGACACTTAAGATAGTTGTGGCCTGCACTGGCCTCTTCGCAGCACAAGGCTGCTCCCACACAGGAGCGGCGTTGGCTTGCTGACGATGGGGCCAGTACCGATAATGCGGCATGACCGCCCAACCGCAGACCCTCTACCAACAAGCCCTGACCGACCACGGCTATGTCCATGACCCCGCCCAGGCCCACGCAGTCGATGCGTTGCAGGCCTGTTTCGAGGCGATCGAACAGGGCCGCCTGACCCAGGGTGTCTACCTCTGGGGCCCTGTCGGCCGGGGCAAGACCTGGCTGATGGACCAGTTTCACCGTTGCCTGCAACACCCCAGCCGGCGCCAGCACTTTCACCATTTCATGGCCTGGGTGCACCAGCGGTTGTTCCAGCTCAACGGCACCGCCGACCCGCTGCTGGCCCTGGCCCGTGAACTGGCCCGGGAGATTCGCGTACTGTGCTTCGACGAGTTGTTCGTCAATGACATCGGTGACGCGATTATCCTCGGCCGCCTGTTCCAGGTGTTGTTCGACCAGGGCGTGGTGATTGTCGCCACCTCTAACCAACCGCCCGACCAACTCTACCGTGATGGCTTCAACCGTGACCGCTTCCTACCCGCGATTGCCGCCATTGAACGGCACATGCGGGTGTTGTCGGTGGCCGGCGAGCAGGACCATCGCCTGCATCCGGGCGCTGTGCGGCAACGTTACTGGGTCACTGAGGCCGGCGAGCGCGGCGTGCTGGGTGAAGTGTTCCACCAACTCAGCCCGGCTGACCCCGGCAGCGAGCAGCCGCTGGCCATTGGCTCAAGGCAGATAAACGTCATCCGGCGCAGCGAGCACGCCATCTGGTGCCGCTTCACCGACCTCTGCGAGCAGCCCTTGGCGGCGATGGAGTTCATGGCCCTGTGCGACCGTTTCCCGTCGATTCTGCTGGAAGGCGTACCAGCGTTAGGTGGCGAGCAACGGGCCGGGCGGATTGCCCGCGGTACCGAGGATGGCGCGGCGCGGGTCGCGGCAGGAGACCGGGAGCTGCCGGCGCTGTCGCCCAAGGACGATGCGGTGCGCCGGTTCATTGCCCTGGTCGACGAATGCTACGACCGCCGGGTGGCGTTGTACCTGGAGGCGCAGGTGCCGCTTGACGCGCTTTATACCCAAGGGTACTTGGCGTTCCCGTATCAACGCACCTTGAGCCGCTTACGCGAGATGCAGTTGCAACGCTTCGGCTAAGCCCGCTCCCACAGTGATCGCGCATAAGTTTAGATTTTGCCCAAGGCAGTTGCGCCCGCTCAGTAGGTTGGGGGCTAGCCGACTCAGCGCCCCAACCACTCGATCAGCGTTCGGTTGAACCGCACCGGCTCTTCGATCTGCGGCGCGTGGCCCATACCCTCGAACGTCACCAGTTCACCCTGGGGGATCAGCTTGGCCACTTGCGGCCCCAGCACCTGGTATTTGCCCAAACGTGCCTTGACCTCTGGCGGCGCGATGTCGCTGCCGATGGCCGTGGTGTCCTGATCACCGATCAGCAACAGGGTCGGCATCTTCAGGTCCTTGAACTCGTGGTACACCGGCTGGGTGAAAATCATGTCGTAGATCAACGCCGAGTTCCACGCCACTGCTTCATGCCCCGGCCCTTGGTTGAGGCCCACCAGCATCTGTACCCAGCGCTCATACTCCGGCTTCCAGCGCCCGGCGTAATAGGTCTTGCGCTCATACTCACGCACCCCGGCGGCATCGAGCTTGAGCTCCCGTGCATACCACTGGTCCACCGTACGGTAGGGGACGCCCAGGGCCTTCCAGTCTTCCAGGCCAATCGGGTTGACCATCGCCAGGCGTTCGACTTGCTGCGGGTACATCAGCGCATAGCGGGTCGCGAGCATGCCGCCGGTGGAGTGGCCAAGCACAATGGCCTGCTTTACGCCCAGCTGGTCGAGCAAGGCGTGGGTGTTATGCGCCAATTGCTGGAAGCTGTACTGGTAATACGCAGGTTTGCTTGAGGTGCAGAAGCCGATCTGGTCCGGGGCGATGACCCGGTAGCCGGCTTTGCTCAGGGCATTGATGGTGGTTTCCCAGGTCGCGGCGCAGAAGTTCTTGCCATGCATCAGCACCACGCTGTGGCCATTGGCCTGGCCTTGGGCGGGTACGTCCATGTAGCCCATCTGCAGGGCTTGGCCCTGGGAGCTGAAGTCGAAATGCTTGAGCGGATGAGGGTAGCTGAACCCTTCGAGTTGTTTGCCGTAGGTGGGCGACTCGGCAGCAAGGGCCGGGCCGCCGACAAGGCAGGCAAGGGCCAGGGCGGTTGCGCGCAGCATGGGGGCACTCCGTGTAGGGCCGTGTAGGAATAGGCGACTGTATCAGCCAGTTGACCGCCTGAAGCGGCAAAGGTGTTACCAGGCGTGAAACCAGCCCAGGGTGATCATCGCCACCACGGCGTAACGGCCGGCCTTGGCCAGGGTCACCAGCAGCATAAAGCGCCAGAAGGGCTCACGCATGATCCCCGCGATCAGGGTCAGCGGGTCGCCGATCACTGGCATCCAGCTCAGCAGCAGCGACCACTGCCCCCAGCGCTGGTAGCGTTGTTGCGCGCGTTCGAGCTGGCGGGCGCTGAACGGGAACCACCGCTTGTCACGCAGGTGCTCGATGGCCCGGCCCAATACCCAGTTGACCACTGAGCCAAGCACATTGCCCAAGGTGGCCACCAGCAACAAGGTCGGCCAAGCGTCGGGCTGGCGCAGCAGCAAACCAACCAGCACGGCCTCCGATTGCAACGGCAACAGGGTGGCGGCGCCGAAGGCGCTGAAGAACAGCGCCCACTCGCTGAGCATCAGTAGTTGGCGACCACGGTGTCCTGGCCATCCTGGGTCACACCGATGACCTGGTAAGCGTCTTTGTGGTCACCCATTTCCATGCCCGGCGAGCCCATGGGCATGCCGGGGACGGCCAGGCCCTTGAGGTCGCTGCGTTTGGCCAGCAAGCGGACCTGTTCGGCTGGCACATGGCCTTCGACGAACTTGCCGTCGATCACCCCGGTATGGCATGACGCCAGGCGCGGTGCCACGCCCAGGCGTTGCTTGACTGCGCTCATGTTCGGTTCGACGTGGTCGTTGACGGTGAAGCCGTTGTCGCGCAGGTGGCTGATCCAGGCCTTGCAGCAGCCGCAGTTGGGGTCGCGGTAGACATCGATGGCCTCGGCGGCCTGGGCCAGGCCAGTGATAGCCAGCAGACCGAGGGTCAGCAGGTGTTTGTGCAGCATGGTGAAACACTCCTTTAGAAACGCAGGCGGATACCGGCCACCAGGCGGGTCTGGCCGGTGTCTTCGCCGTCTTCGCGGGCCTGGTCGGCGCGGTCGCCGTGCAAGCGATTGAAACTGACCCCGACGTACGGCGCGAAACCACGGCTGATTTCATAGCGCAGGCGCAGGCCGATTTCGCTGTCGGCCAGCCCCGTGCCTTGCTCGCGGCGCCTATCGTCGCGGCCAAAAACGTTCGCTTCCAGGGTGGGTTCGAGTACCCAGCGGTTGGTCAGCAGCATAGCGTAAGCGGCTTCCAGGCGCAGCGCGGTCTGTTGCCGCTCGCCGACGTAGGCAGTGGCCTCCAGCTCAACGCCATACAGCGGCGTCCCCTGGATACCGAAGGCGGCCCAGGCCTGGCCGCTGGCGGGCTTGAAGTCTTGGCGCAGGCCGCCGACCAGTTCCCACCAAGGGCTGATGGCGTGGCCCCAGAGCGCCTGCAGTTCGGCCTTGTGGGTTTTGCCCTGCTCGCGTTCGCCTTCGCTGCGCAGCCACAGGCGGTCGATGTCGCCGCCGACCCAGGCGTTTGCGTTCCAGTTCAACGCGCCGCTGCTGTCGAAGTGCTGGTATTCAAGCTGGTCGACGATCACCGCCCCGTTCAGCGCCCGGTCATGCACCTGGTGCCCTGGAAGCGGCGGAAAGGCTGCGCGACGGTCGGCGTCACTGAGCACCGGCAGCGGCGTACGCGGTGGTTGCGCAGGCGGCGTTGCGTGGTTCATCTGGCTGTGGTCCATGGGCATGGCGCCGTGGCCCCTGTGCTGCAGGCCGGCGGCCATGGCGCGTTCACTGGCGAGCAGCGCCACCAGGGCCACACCGGTGACGATGCGACGGCTATTGAGCTCATTCATCGACGCGTACCTCGCGGAACATGCCGGTCTCCATGTGGTAGAGCAAATGGCAGTGGTAGGCCCAGCGGCCCAGGGCGTCGGCAGTAACTCGGTAGCTGCGGCGGCTGCCAGGCGGGATGTCGACGGTGTGCTTGCGCACCAGAAAGCGCCCCTGTTCGTCTTCCAGGTCGCTCCACATGCCATGCAGGTGGATGGGGTGGGTCATCATGGTGTCGTTGACCAAGGTGATGCGCACCCGCTCGCCATAGGCCAGGCGCAACGGTTCGGCATCGCTGAACTTGACCCCGTCGAACGACCAGGCAAAGCGCTCCATGTGGCCGGTCAGGTGCAGCTCGATGTCGCGTGAGGGTTCGCGGCCATCCGGGTCGGGGTAAGGGCTGCGCAGGTCGGCGTAGGTCAGCACGCGCCTGCCGTTGCCGCGCAGGCCGATGCCTGGGTCGGCGAGGTTGGGCTGTGGGGCCATGGTCTGCATGTCCACCAGTGGGTTGCCGGTTTCGCTGGGTGGGTGTTGCTGCAGGGTGGCCATGCTGGAATGGTCCATGCCTGCCATGTTGCTGTGGTCCATGCCTGCCATGGCGCTGTGGCCCATGTCGGCCATGCTCAGTACGGGGCGCGGGTCGGGTTGCGGCACGGGGGCCTGCAGGCCGTTGGCGCGGGCCAGGGTGCCGCGCGCGTAGCCACTGCGGTCCATGCTCTGGGCATACAGTGTGTAGGCGGGCAGGTCGCCGACGGTCACCAGCACGTCGTAGGTTTCGGCCACGGCGATGCGCAGTTCGTCCACGCTCACGGGTGTCACCGGCAGGCCGTCGGCGGCGATCACCGTCAGTGTCAGGCCGGGGATACGGAAGTCGAAATAGGTCATGGCCGAGGCGTTGATTAGCCTCAGGCGCACGGTTTCGCCCGGCTGGAACAGGCAGGTGAAGTTGCCATTCGGTGGTTGGCCATTGAGCAAGTAGCTGTAGGTGGCTGCGCTGACATCGGCCAGGTCCGTGGGGCTCATGCGCATGCGGGCCCAGCTCATGCGCTCGGCGACGGTGGTGCTCCAGCCATGGTCGGCCACGTCATTGATGAAATCGCCGAGCGTACGTTTGTGGTAGTTGAAAGCGTCGGACTGTTTTTTCAGGGTCGCCAAGAGCTGTTCAGGGGGCTGGTCCGACCAGTCGCTGAACAGCAGCACATGGTCACGCTGGTACTGATGCGCCTCGGGTTCGCGGGGTTCGATCACGATCGCCCCATACACCCCGGCCTGCTCCTGCAGCCCGGAATGGCTGTGGTACCAGTAGGTGCCGCTTTGGCGCAGGGTGAACTGGTAAAGGTAGTCGCCGCCGGGCTCGATACCGGCAAAGCTCAGGCCTGGCACACCGTCCATGTTGGCCGGCAGGAGGATGCCATGCCAATGGATCGAGGTGCTTTGGGCGAGGCGGTTACGCACGCGCAGGCTGACGGTGTCACCTTCGCGCCAGCGCAGCAGCGGGCCGGGTAGGCTGTCGTTGACGGTCAGGGCGGTGCGCGGGCGGCCGGTGATGTTGACTGCGGTCTGGCCGACCGACAGCTCGAAGTGCTGGCCGGCCAGGTCGCGGCCGTCGGCGGCCTGGGCCAGTGGCCGCCAAAGCCCCAGGCCCGCCAGCGTAGTGGCGGCGCCCAGGCCTTTGACGAAGGTACGGCGGGAGGGGTTGCGCAACATGGCGTGGCCTCATGCGAGAGAGCCTTGATGTTGGCCGTTGCTGGCTGTCAGCCAGCTGAGCTGCGCATTACAGCGTTGTCAGGCGGCGGCCTCGTCGTGGCGCAGGTCACGCATCAGCAGGCCGTACTCCAGCGGGACCTGCTCCGGAATCGGCAGGTACACCACATGGCCGTCACCCGGAGCTACCTCGATGGCCTGCTGCTGGCGGTCGCACAGGCGGTGCAGGTCGAAATGGTAGTTGCCGCGCGGGGTCATCAGCTCCAAGTGGTCGCCCACGGCGAAGCGGTTCTTGACCTTGATCTCAGCCAGGCCGTCCACACGCGCGCCGGTCAGTTCGCCGACGAACTGCTGGCGGTCAGACACCGAGTTGCCACGCTGGTAGTTCTGGTACTCATCGTGCACATGCCGGCGCAGGAAGCCTTCGGTGTAGCCGCGCTGCGCCAGGGATTCGAGGTTGCCCATCAGGGCGCGGTCGAAAGGCCGGCCTGCCACGGCGTCGTCGATGGCCTGGCGGTAGGACTGCACCGCGCGGGCGCAGTAGAAGTGCGACTTGGTGCGGCCTTCGATTTTCAGCGAGTGCACGCCCATGCTGGCCAGCCGTTCGACGTGCTGGATGGCGCGCAGGTCCTTGGCGTTCATGATGTAGGTGCCGTGCTCGTCCTCGAACGCCGGCATCGCTTCCTCTGGGCGGTTGCTTTCCTGCAGCAGGAAGACCTGATCGGTTGGGGCACCGAGCCCCAGGGTCGGTTGCACTTCGCGCACGATGTCGCCGGTAGCATCCTCGCTGGCCGGCGTGGCGTCGTACTTCCAGCGGCAAGCATTGGTGCAGGTGCCTTGGTTGGCGTCACGCTTGTTGAGGTAGCCCGACAGCAGGCAGCGGCCAGAGTAGGCCATGCACAGGGCACCGTGGACGAACACTTCCAGTTCCATGTCCGGCACGTGGTGGCGGATGTCTTCAATCTCTTCGAGCGACAGCTCTCGCGACAGGATCACCCGGCTCAGCCCCAGCTGTTGCCAGAACTGCACGCTCGCCCAGTTGACGGTGTTGGCCTGCACCGACAAATGCACCGGCATCTGTGGGTAGTGCTGGCGCACCAGCATGATCAGGCCGGGGTCGGACATGATCAGCGCATCCGGCGCCATCGCGATCACCGGTGCGAGGTCCTTGAGGAAGGTTTTCAGCTTGGCATTGTGCGGGGCGATGTTGATTACCACGTAGAAACGCTTGCCCAGGGCATGAGCCTCCTGGATGCCCAGCGCCAGGTTGGCGTGGTCGAATTCGTTGTTGCGCACCCGCAGGCTGTAGCGTGGTTGGCCGGCATAGACGGCGTCGGCGCCGTAGGCGAAGGCGTAGCGCATTGTCTTGAGGGTGCCAGCGGGGGCCAGCAGTTCGGGCTTGGCGGGAGGGGTCATGTGCGCACCGGGGCAAAAGGCCTGGATGCTAAGGTTTGGCGGTTTTGCTGGCATTGACCTGAATCAACGGCGCGACGGCACTTTTACCCCTGTGCCGCGCACTAACGTTCAGGACACTTGAGGATCCTTCATGAACGAAACCGCTTTGCAGAACAGAGCCTTGGCCGTGCTCCTGGCACTGGTGACCATCGCCTTCGTGTGGATCTTGCTGCCTTACTACGGGGCCATCTTCTGGGCGGTGATTCTCGGCATCCTGTTCGCGCCGCTGCAGCGTAGCCTGCTGATACGGTTTGGCAGACGGCGCAACCTTGCCGCCGCCACGACGCTGTTGATTTGCCTGGTGGTGGCTGTATTACCTGTGATCATCACCAGTGCCTTGTTGGTGCAGGAGGGGGCGACGTTGTACCAGCGCATCGAGAGTGGGCAATTGGACATTGCCGGCTACGTCGAGCATGGCATGAACATGCTGCCGGGGTTCGTGCAGCACGGCCTGGACAGCTTGGGCATCGGCAACCTGGAAGGGCTGCGCGAGAAGATCACCAAATGGGCCACCCAAGGCAGCCAGGCGTTGGCCAGCCAGGCCTACAGCTTTGGGCAGGGCACGTTCGAGTTTCTGGTGAGCTTCGGCATCATGGTTTACCTGCTGTTCTTTTTCCTGCGCGAGGGTGCGGAAGTCGCGCGCCGCGTACGCCTTGCGGTGCCCCTGCCCGAACACCAGAAGCGCCGCTTGCAGCTGAAGTTCAACCGCGTGGTGCGAGCAACGGTCAAGGGCAACGTGTTGGTTGCCATTACCCAGGGCGCGCTTGGCGGCTTCATATTCTGGGTGCTGGATATCCCCAGTGCGTTGGTGTGGGCGGTGATGATGGCGTTTCTGTCGCTGCTGCCAGCGGTGGGGGCGGGGATCGTGTGGGCGCCGGTGGCGGCGTATTTCCTATTGAGCGGGGCGATTCTGCCGGGGGTGATCCTCACGGCATTTGGGGTGCTGGTGATCGGCCTGGTGGACAACGTGCTGCGCCCGATTCTGGTGGGCAAGGACACGCGCATGCCGGATTACCTGATTCTGGTGTCCACATTGGGTGGGTTGGCGGTGTTCGGGCTCAACGGGTTTGTGATCGGGCCCTTGATCGCCGCCTTGTTCGTGTCGAGCTGGGCGATTTTTGTAGCCACCAAGCCGCAGGTGCAGTTGCCGCAGTAGGGCTGCTTTGCAGCCCATCGCCGGCAAGCCGGCTCCCACAGGTGCGGCGCTAACCTTGGCGTCTGCACAGATCCTGTGGCTTGCCGGCGATGAGGCCTGAACAGGCTGCAACTTGGGTTGATTACAGCCAGATCGCATCCCAGTGTGAGTAATCCCCAATTCGCTCTACCAAACCCGCCCGCTTAGGGTTCAAGACGATGTAACGTGCACTGCCTGCACATTCTCCTCCCTTCGCAAGGCTCGATCATGAAAGCCTTTCTGCCAGAGCCGCCCACTGCGTCCTTGCAGTCTGTTGATCGCCAGCGTGCTACGTGACTTCACCCGGCGCATCAGGGTTTTCAGGCTCACCGGCCCCAGCTCAACCAGCCAATGAAAATGGTCAGGCATCACCACCCATGCCAGAGATTGAGCTGCGCCTTCGTCCTGCGCCTGGCGCAACTGAGCGACCAGCAAGCGGGCAGACTGAAGCTCATTCAGAAGCGGGGCTCTGTGTAGCGTTGTGCTGGTTAGTAGGTATAACCGGTTGGGCTCTGAAAACCGACCGAGTCTCAATTGGCTAGAGCGAGGACTGTCCATGTTGCCTATTCCTGATGGTTTGCTCATCAGGCTAGTGACAGTGGGCTGTTGGTGCGGGCTGAATTGAGACCCAGTATTTCACATTTAATGGACGCCGCTCCCATCGCCGGCAAGCCCCCACAGGGATAGCGCTGGCCTTGAGCACTGAGCATTTTTTGTGGGAGCCGGCTTGCCGGCGATTGGGCTGCAAGGCAGCCCCGTTTGGGTCGGGTCAGGATGCTTGCGGCATCTCGCCCTTGGCCAGGCGCCGGTTGATGTCGGCAATCACTTCGGGCAGCTCATTGATGGTGTCGATCAGGTAGTGCGGGCGGGAGCTGGCGAACAGCGCGTGAATGCGCGTGCGCTCGCGCTCCAGTTTCTCGGCACTCAACGCGCGGTAGCCTTCCCAGGTCAGCCCCAGGGCGTTGCCGGAGCACACCAGTGCCACCGTCCACATGCCTGCACGGCGGCCTTCGAGGATGCCCGGTACGGTGTCATCGACCTTCACGCAGGCGGCCACGTCATCGATGCCCAGGGCAATCACGTTGGCCAGGGCCTGGGCCGGCCAGGGGCGGCCGTTCGGGGTTTCGTCGGTGGCCACCACATGGTCGGCGACATAGCCGTTTTGGGCGGCAAGTTCCACCACTTTATCCATCACCACCTTCGGGTAGCCCGAGCACGAGCCGATCTTCAGGCCGTCCTGGCGCAGGCCGGTGAGGGTGTCCAGGGCGCCGGGGATAAGCGCCGAGTGCACGGCGATCTTCTCGATCTGCAGCGGCATGAAGCGGTTGTAGATGGCCGTGACGTCATCGTCGGTGGGTGTGCGGCCGAACACCTTGCGGTAGCGTTCGGCGATTTCCGGCACGTTACACAGGGTGCGGATGTGGTCCCACTTGCCCATGCCCATCGGGCCTCGGGCTTCTTCGATGGACACCTGGACGTCGAACTCGGCAAAGGCTTCGACGAAGATCTGGGTGGGGGCGAACGAGCCGAAGTCGACCACGGTGCCGGCCCAGTCGAGGATGGCGGCTTGCAGCTGGGTAGGGTTGCTGTAGTTCATGTGCGCTATTTCCTGAATTGGGGTGGGCAAAGGGTCAGATGTCCAGCACTTCCATTTCCCGCAGCACTTCGGCCACGGCGTTGACTGCAGCCTGCATGCCATCAGGCCCGACCACGCCGATGCAGCCGACGCGGAAGGTCTCGACCTGGGTCAGCTTGCCGGGGTAAAGGATGAAGCCCTTGGCCTTGACTCGCTCGTAGAAGTCTTTGAACTGGTAGCGGGCATCGTTCGGGGCATGGAAGGTGACGATGATCGGCGCCTGGATATCGGCCGGCAGGAAGCTGCGCAGGCCGAGGGCGGCCATGCCGTCGAGCAGGGCCTTGCAGTTGTCGGCGTAGCGCTGGTGGCGCGCGGGCAGGCCGCCTTCTTCGTTGTACTGCTGCAGCGCTTCATGCAGCGCCGCGACCACGTGGGTAGGTGGGGTGAAGCGCCACTGGCCGGTCTTGGCCATGTAGGCGTGCTGGTCATGCAGGTCCATGGCCAGCGAGTGGGCATTGCCTTCGGCGGCGGCCAGGGCGGTTTTTTCGGCGAAGACGAAGCCCATCCCCGGCACGCCTTCCAGGCACTTGCCCGAGGCCGCGATCAGTGCGTCGAAGGGGACCTCGCGGGCATCGATCGGCAGTGCGCCGAACGAGCTCATGGCGTCGATGATCAGGCGCTTGCCGTGGCGCTTGATCACCTGGGCGATCTCGGCCAGTGGGTTGAGGATGCCGGTGCTGGTTTCGCAGTGGATCAACGCCACGTGGGTGACGGCTGGGTCGGCGGCCAGCAGGCGGTCGACATCGGCGGCGGTGGTCGGTTGGTCTTCGGCGGTTTCGAAGGTGCTGTAGGTGCGGCCCAGCACCTTGCAGATTTTCGCCAGGCGTTGCCCATAGGCGCCGTTGATCAGCACCAGCACCTTGCCATTGCGGGGTACCAAGGTGCCGATGGCGGCTTCCACGGCGAAGGTACCGCTGCCTTGCAGGGGGACGCAGTGGTGGCTGACGCTGCCGTCGATGATCGCCAGCAGTTGCTCGCAGACGCTGGCGGTGAGTTGGTTGAAGTCGTTGTCCCAGGAGCCCCAGTCCACCAGCATGGCTTGGCGGGTGCGCAGCGACGTGGTCAGGGGGCCGGGGGTCAGCAGGATGGGTGCGTTGCTCATTCCGTGGTTCCTCACAAGCGGCGGGTGGTCAGCCGAAAAATCTGGCGCTGAAACTACGGGGGCTAGGTTGCAATTGGCTAAGCTATCAATCAAATTGTTTGTTGTTATGCCAGCCATAAGTCAGGCCGATAAACATGAACCTGTTCCAGCTCCGCGCTTTCGATGCCGTCGCCCGTGAGGGCAGCTTTACCCGTGCCGCCGCGCGGCTGTTCATCAGCCAGCCGGCTGTGACCGGGCACGTCAAGGCGCTGGAGGAGCACTACCAGATCACCCTGCTCAGGCGCACGGCACGGCGGGTGGAACTGACCGAGGAGGGCACGCGGCTGGCGGCCATCACCCGGGCGATGTTCGGCCTGGCCGAAGAAGCCCAGGCGATGCTCGAGGCCAACCGGCAGTTGCTGACGGGGCGCCTGGAGGTGGCGGCGGACGGCCCGCACCGCGTGATGCCGATGCTCGCCCAATTGCGCGAGCGCTACCCGGGCATCACCGTCAACCTGCGCTTGGGCAATGCCCAGGAAACCTTGGCCGCGCTGTTGTCCGAGCACGCCGATGTCGCGGTGCTGACCGAAATCGAACCGCGCAAGGGCCTGTACCTGCAAAGCCTGTGCGAGTCGCGGCTGTGCGCGTTGCTGCCAGCGGGGCATGCGTGGGCGAACGGTGAAGGCGACTTGCCGTTGACCGCGCTGAATCAGCAGATCATGGTGCTGCGCGAGCCCAGTTCGACCACCCGCCGTACGTTCGACAAGGCCTGTGCCGCTGCCGGGGTGCAGCCCCGTGTGCTGCTGGAGCTCGACAGCCGTGAAGCGGTGACCGAGGCGGTGGCGTCGGAACTGGGGGTTGGCGTGGTGTCGTCGACCGAGGTGGCCCATGACCCGCGCGTGGTGGCGCGGCCGCTGGCGGGAGACGGCCTGGTCAATCAACACATGATCGGCTGCCTGGAGCGGCGCCGCGAACTGCGGTTGATCCAGGCGTTTCTGGGGTTGGCGGCCAACCTGTGAGGCGACGCTGGCGTTTTTCCTGCCCCGGCCTAAGATGGCCGGCATAGACCCACCTGGATGGCCGATGAGCGATAAAGACACCATCTCCATGCAACTGGTGCGTGAAGCCCTGTTGCAGACCTGCCCGGCCGGGCAGCCCGATGTCGGCGTGCTGCAGCGTGCCGGTATCGACCCGACGCAGCTCGAGTTGCCCCAGGCACGCGTCTCTGCCGATGCCTATGCGCGGCTGTGGCGGCTGCTGGCGCGCCGCTGCAACGACGAGTTTTTCGCCATGGACCCACGCGGGCTGCCGGTGGGCAGCCTGGCGTTTCTGACGCGTGCGGCCATGGCGCAGCCTACGCTCGGGGCTGGCCTTGAAATTGCCATGGGGTTTCTGTCGCTGATGCTCGAAGACTTGCAGCCAAGCCTGGTGCGCCAGCAAAGCCTGGCCGAAATCGTCATCAACGAGCCGCGTGAGCAACCGCGCCGGGCCTTTACCTATTTTACCTTCTGGATGATCGTGCACGGCGTCGCGTGTTGGCTGGCGGGGCGGCGCATTCCGATCCTGACCATCGACCTGCGCTGCGCCGAGCCGCCGTTCTGTGACGATTACCGGGTAATGTTCTCGGAGAACCTGCAGTTCGAACGCCCGCGCTCGCGCATCATCATTGCGGCCGACTGCCTGGACCTGCCGCTTAAGCGCACACCGCAGGAATTGCAGCGTTTTCTGGCCGAGGCGCCGGGCAACATCCTGGTCAAGTACCGCGACCCGGCCAGCCTGGCCCGGCGTATCCGTGGCCAACTGCTGGCCCTTGACCCGGCGCAATGGCCGGATGCCGAAAGCCTTGCCCACGACTTGTGCCTGTCTGGCGCGACCCTGCGGCGTCGCTTGGCCGACGAGGGCCAGACTTATCAGCGGCTCAAGGACAGCGCCCGCCGTGAGTTGGCCATCGCCTGGCTGGCGCAAACGGAGCCGGCCCTGGGCGAGATCGCCGAGCGGCTGGGGTTTGCCGACAGCAGTTCGTTCTACAAGGCCTTTCGCAAATGGTTTGGTTGTAATCCGGGGCACTACCGGGCGCTGATCCAGGCAGAAGGCCTTGGCGGAGCTCGGGGCGATTGAAGCGTTTCCAGCTGATGGGAAGGGCATGCAGGCACAAGCATGTACGGCCCATCGCCTACCACTGGAACCGCCATGCCCACGCCAACTGCCACTCAGCAATTGCCTGCCGTGCAAGCGAAGCTGTCGACTGCAACGGATGACTTCATCAAGGGCCAGTTACCCGACTGGCTAAAGCGCGCCACACCCTCGCAGATCAATGCGCTGCGCAGCCTTTTCAGTGAGCACAAGAAAAGCCAGCAGTTACTGCACGACGCAATCGGTGGCTTGCCCCCGCTGCGGCAATTTGCCGAAACGCATTTTCAAACGCTGCTGCCGGACACCTTGCCCCCAGGTGTGCGATTGGCAGATTTGTTTTGGATCAAAGTGACCAACGCAGCCCAGCCGGATTTGAACAGGTTTGCCTACCCCCGCAAGTACACCTACGAACCCGCGTTGGCCCGCCTGATGCAGGGCTTGCAAACCGGCGCTGATTTTCTGTTGAGCAAGGGCCTTGGCTTTGAAGGGAGCACCTCCCTGCTGGTGGAGGCCGATGACGCGTTTATTGACCGCTGTCGGCAACTGGACGTGGGCAGGCGCTATCAGGATGAACTAGACCAGGTCTATAACCCGCAAAACCTGAACCTGCTTGCCGCGGACAAACGCAACGGCTTCAGCCTGGCTGTCGAGCTTGCTGCGCTAAAAGGGCACCTCACCGCGTGGGAGCATGCAGCCCTGCGCGATGTTGCGGCGTTTGCCCCGAATACCTATGGGCAGCCCAAACCTCACTTTGTCAGCACGCTCGAGATGCTCGGGCAGACACTTTCCAATACCTTGCTGATTGAGCTACGTACACCCGCCAACGTCAGCCAGGGCGTGCTGCTGTACCTGCCTGGCGATTCGCATAACGCCTTGCGCCGCTACGTGTCGATGGCCGAGATGCAGCAGACGCTTGCCGTCGAGTTGCAGCAAGCGGGCTTTCGCCAGGCGCTGGCGCAACAAGTGAGCCTGAAGCAGCGTCCTGGGTTTACGCAGACACTCGGCTTGCGCTTGCAGGACACGCAACCGGACCTGTCGCTGACACGGGGTGAAATGGTCGAGGACGCCTTTCTGACGTTGGCCAGGCTGCAGGTGCTACAGGCGAAGGCCGATGCCCGGTTGCTGCTGGTGCCCACCGTCGACGTCGACAAAGCGGCCACCGAGCATAGCTTGCAGATGTGGAAGGCGCTGGGCATCGGCGTGGTCAACTTGGCCGGGCTGTTCGTGCCAGCAGTGGGGGCGTTGCTGTTGGGGCAACTGGTGGTACAGACCTTGTCTGAGGTGTTCGAGGGCGTCAGGGATTGGTCGCGGGGCCATCAGCATGAGGCGCTGCAGCATTTTCTCAGCGTCGCCGAAGTGGTGGCGCTCACCGGCGCGACGGTCGCCGGGGTGGCGGTGGTGCGCAGTGTGTTCGTTGACAAGCTCGAACCCGTCGCCTTGGGCACGCAGCAGGTGCGGCTGTGGAACAACGACCTGGCCCCTTATGAAACAACCCCTGAAGACCGAAGCCTGCAGCCTGATGGCCTGTATGGCGCGGGCAAGCGCCGCTGGCTGCGTTTGCAGGCCCGTTATTACGAAGTGCATCGCCCTGTGGCCAACGGCTCTTGGCGCTTGCGCCATCCGCTGGACGACAGTGCCTATGGGCCGGCGCTGGTGCACAACGGCGAGCGCGGCTGGCGCTTGCAGCTCGACCAGCCACTGGCGTGGGACGACAGCGCCCGCATGCTCGATTGCCTGTGGCCACAGGATCCGCCCGTCGACAGGCAGACGGCCGAGCAGATCCTGAAGGTGGCCGGTATCGACCAGGATGAATTACGCGGTGTGCTGGTGGAGAACCGTGCGGCCCCCATCACCCTCGCCGACACGCTGCGCCGTTTTGCTGCGGACGCACGCATCGAGGCTTTCGTCCGCCACTTAGGCAACGAAACGCACCTGCCCCGCGATGAAGAGCTGCTGACTTGGCTAAGCGCGCAGCGTGAAGTCGCAGGCCCTTCGGCTGGCCTGCGCGACAGGTTGCTGCTACAGCTGCCGGCCATGCGCTGGCGGGCGTTCGAACATTTGGCCTACGCCCCGCGCTCCGCCGCCTCAGTGGCCGGCCTGGTGTTGCGCGAGTTCCCAGGATTGCCGAAGGGTTACATCCCTGAGGTGCTGAAAGATTGCAGTGCAGTCGAATACGCCATTGCCCGTCGCGAGCAGCGGTTACCACTGCCACTGGCCAGCAAAGCGCGAGCGCTGCTGCGCGCCGCACGCCTGACCCGAGCCATCGAAGGTTTCTACCTGGCCAGTGCCAGTTGCAGCGAAACCGATGAGCTTGCCGTCGCCTTGCTGCGCAAGCTGCCAGCGTGGCCCGCTGGCCTCGCGCTCGAGGTGCGCGAGGCGACGCCGCAGGGTCGGCTGGTGGCCAGCTTTGTTCCCGAGGGCCAGGGAACGGCGCGTGTTCAGTTGGTTCGCATCAATCGGTATTTCCAGCTGTACGATGCGCAAGGGCAAGCCCTGCCTCAGCCCCACCCGGTGCCTGCCACGGTTTTCGAAGCCCTGGTCGCGGCGTTGTCGCCAGCCCAATTGCAAGCACTCGGCATTGAAGGGGATGACCCGGCCCTGGCCTTGAGAGAAAAGCTGCGAGCACAGTTGCCAGCCTCACACCAGGATTGTGTGGCACTGCTTGGATGGACGCCGCAACAGCGCTGGTTCAATCCGGGCCAGCGCCTGGCCGATGGCCGCGTGGGCTATTTGCTCAGCGGCCGGGGTGCGGTGGTACAGACTCCGCGGCAAACCTTGCTCACCGGCTTGCGCCGGCTTTTCCCGGGTCTGGACGACAACCAGCTGAACCAGGAACTGGAGCACCTGCTGCAGGGCGAGGACATGCCGTTTGCACGGCTGGCAGGTTTGCAGGATGACCATGAGCAATTGAATCGGGCGGTCAACCATTGGGTATCCGCAGAGTTCAGCAATAGCAGGCGGGCCAGTCGGCAGTTGATCGCCGATCGGGTGCTCCGTGCCTGGCGTGGACAAGGGGAGCGCTTGTCACTGGGCTTCGGCGAACTGGCCAGCCTGCCGGCACTGCCAGGGCACGTGCACTTTCGCTTCGTGACGTCGCTGGTCATTAACGACACCGCCATCAGTAGTGTGCCGAGTGACTTTTTGCACAGCTTCACCCACGTGCACTACCTGAACCTCAGTGGTAACCGGTTGTTGAGTATTCCGCCCGGGCTCAGCTACCTGCCTCAGTTGCGGACACTGCGGCTGGCGCGCAACGTGATCCGTCTGAATGCGTCGGCTGTCGAGACACTTGCCGGGCTGGCCGAACTGACACGGCTGGACCTGAGCTACAACCCGCTGGGGGCGCTGCACTTGCGCTTCAATCGGCTGCAGCAACTGATGCATCTGAACCTGCGCCACTGCCGGTTGGGTATCTGGCCGCAGTACATCGAGCTGTGCCAGAACCTGCAGGTGGTGGACCTGCGTGACAATCAGCTCAGCGCGGTGGCTGATGAAACACTGCAGATGCCGCAAGCCTTCCGCCAGGTGTTCCTGGTGGGGCGCAACCGCTTGAGCAACCGCCAAGTCATGGCCCTTTACGCCCCCGAAACGATACCCGAGGTGCTGGAGGCCACTGTGGACCCCGCGTACGTGCGCGACTTATGGCTTCAGGCCTCGCCTGAGCCACTGCAGGACGAGCGAGCCTTGGCATGGGCAGCCATGGCCATGCATCGCAACAGCGACGCTTTCGTTCAATTGCTGGGGCAATTGGAACATGCCTCTGATTATGAGCTGGCACGCCCGCACATAGCCGGGCAGGTGTGGGCGCTGCTGGAGGAGATGCGCCTCAATGACACGCTGCGCAATGCAGTATTCGAGCAGGCTGTCGACACGCCGTCTGGCGAGAGACGGGCAGTGGATGTGTTCACACGGATGCAACTGCACAGCTTGCAGGCGCGCGCTCAGGCAAATGCCCATCGTCTCGAGCGGGTCAATGAGCATATCGGTTTGGGGCTCAGCCTGTTCCGTTTGGACTTCCTGAGCCTGTTTGCACGGCAGACGGCCGCTCAAGTGAATGAGGCACGGGAAAACGCCCGGCTGGCTGACCCTGCGTTAATGGGCTTGGCCGATGTCGATGTCCGGGACATCGACTTGCTCTATCGCGTCAGGCTGAGGGAGGCCCTGAGCCTGCCTGGCCAACCCCAAACCCTGCGTAATGCCGAGGCGCTGGGTGTCAGTGAGGCGTCGATAGAGGATGCCAGGCAACGTATCGAACGGGTGGGCGATATCGAGACGTTTGCCGAAGACTTGAGCCAACGCGGCTTCTGGCAGCGCTACTTGCGTAGCCAGCACGCGGAAGATTTTCTCGCCTTGGAGCATGCTCATGGTGAGCGGGTCCGCCGGTTTCATGCCGAGCAGCCAGACGCACCTGCGCCAGTGCGTGCGCAGGCCTTGGAGAACCTGGAGATCGAGCATGAGTCTGCCATGCAGCGTCACAGCGTGGCACTGACGCGCTTCGAGTTGAGGACCAGCCTGGCCCGCCAGGGCTAACGCGAGTTGCGCTATCAACCCTTGAACCTGCCTGCAGGGGCGGTTTTCCGGGTTCAGGCAGGCGGTGGTGGGCCGCAGAGTTAGCGGCTCATCCACCACTGTGATCGACACCATGACCGATACGACCCCAGACCTCCCACGGCAACAGGCAACCGACGCGTTCATCGCGCAAACGCTGCCTGATTGGCTGAAAAACGCTGATCACGAACAGTTGCTGGCCCTGCGCAGCAGCTTTGATGAGCACATGCAGAGCCAACAGAAGATTCAGCAGACGTTTGCCCGGCTGCAGCCGATCGACACGTTCGCCACCGCGTTGCTGGAAGAGCGGTTGCGCGTCGCCATGGCAGTGGATATCGCGCTGGCCAAGGCGCAATGGCGAGAGCAGCGTTTCAAGAAAGTCAACGATCTGCCAGCCCAGCAGTTCGAACCCTACTTCGTGCGCCTGCCGGCATTGCAGAGACTTATGCAGAACTTCAAGGCCGGTGAGTCGTTTTATCCAGATACTGGGCTGGTGTACCCATACGATTCTGCGACGGGCGAGGCGGAGGAAGTGTTGACCACCTCGGGTGAGATGCTGGTCGAGACCTGTCGAGCGCTGGATATTGGCAAGCAGTACCAGGAGCACCTCGACACGCTGCTTGATGCCGACTGTATGGCCCTGATTGCCGATGACAAGCGCTTGCAGCTAGTCCTGGCTATCGAAATCGCGACGTTGAAAGCGCAGTTGCCGGACGATGACTTGGCGATGCTGCGGCGGATCGTGCAAGGCAAGCCGCCGACTCATGCTCGCAGCAACCGCGCCTATGTAGGCGCGTTGACTGTGCTGGATTGCCGAGTAGAGGGTGCCATGGCATTCGAGCGGCTGGATGTGGCCCCGTTGTACGGCTCAAAGTCTTCCCGCGTCGTGACGGGTGTCATCTTGTATCTGCCAGACGATCATGAGCAGTCGCTGCGTGCCTATGGCACGTGGCGCGAGGCTAGCCTGGACCTTGGCAGGCGTTTGCGTGAGCCCGGCTATCAGCGGGCATTTAGCCAGCGCATCGCGTTAGCCGACCGCCCTGAATACCTCAATACCTTGGGCAAGCGTCTGGCCGATGCGCACACCGATGCCCAGTGTGCTTGCGAGGAGATCCATGAGGCGCTGTTCGCGACCTTGGCTGCACAGCAGGTGCAGCGGATCCGTGACGACGCACGGTTTATCGCGGTGCCCACTGCCCAGGTCGATGCCCGCGTCAGTGCCCAACGCTTGCGAACGCTGGAGGCGATAGGCATGGGCCTGCTCAACCTGGCCGGCCTGTTCGTACCCGTGATCGGTGAGGTGCTGGCGGCCGACATGATTGGCCAAACGCTGAAGGATGTGTGTGAGGGGGTCGAGGACTGGCATCAAGGGCATCGCCATGAAGCCATCGAGCACCTGCTGGGCGTCGCCGAAACGGTGGTGGTCAGCGCTGCCTTGGTTGGCGGCACTGCCGTGGTCGCCCGAGGCTTCACCCGCAGCGCGCAGGTCGATCAATTGCTGCCGATACTCAACGATGGGGGAGCGCCGCGGTTATGGGACGGGGATATCAGCCATTATGAGGACAAGGCGCCGCCCACCGACCTGCTGGCGCTGGAGAACGGTTTGCTCGCCAAAGGGGAAGGGCGCTGGTGGCGTAACGGCGATACCTACTACCAGGTCAGGCCCGTGCTTGGCCGCAGTGGCTGGCAACTCTGTCACCCGCAACGCCAGGCAAGCTTCGGCCCTATACTCGAGTTTAACGGCGAGCGCAGCTGGCGCTTACCGAGCGAGCGACCACTGGCGTGGCAAGGGGAAGGCCTGCTGTTGGGTCGCCTTTGGCCGCCAGCGGCAGCGCTGAGCGAGCAACGTATCGGGCAGATCCTCAAGGTGGCCGATGTCGACCAGGAGCATCTGCGCGGGCTGTTGGTGGAGGCACGGCCGTTACCGGTGGCATTGCGTGACACGGTCGAACGGTTCGCCGTGGAGGCTAGAATCGAGGCGTTCTTCACGCAATTGGCCGAAGGTCAGCCGGCAGACGCCCCGCTGTGGCAGTGGTGCATGGACAGCTTGCGCATCGAGACGTTGTCATTGGAAGAGCAGCGCCTGGAACTGCTGGATAGAGCGGCAGAGCTCAGGGAGCAACTGCTGGAGCATCTCTCGCGCCAATACCTGGCGACAGACCCTTTGTTGCAGTTGATCCAGAGGGACTTCAGCGGTCTGCCCGACGCCTATGCGCTCGATGTGCTCAGGTCGGCAACTGACACCGAGCGCGCGTGGATGCTCAGGGAAGACCGCATCCCCTTACCTGTTGCTGAAAGGGCCCGTGAGCATTTGCAAATGGCGCGGCTGACGCGCATGCGTGAAGGCCTTTACCTCAAAGGCAGTTATCACCCCGATACGGTCAAACTGGTGTTTGCGCTATTGCGCCAGCAGGCCAACCTGAGCGGGGCGGTCGACCTGGAATTGCGTGAAGGCTCAGATGTCGGTCGGTTGTTGGCGCAGTTGCACCCGGGCAAGAGCTCGGCATATGTCAGCACCGTGCTGGTGAAGCGCCCAGGTGGCTTCAAGTGCTATGACGCGCAGGGGCGTGAACGGGATATCCACCTGCGCGACCCTGTCGATATCGCCGACGTGTTGGCCAGGCACCTGGCCCCTCGTGATCTTGCTCGCCTGACCTGGGATGGCAGCCAGGCCCCTGAGCAAATCCGCAATGCGCTGCGTAGCTGGCTACCTCGCGAGCGTCAGGCGCAGGCCGAACTCATAGGGTTGCGCGACATCAAACCTGGGCGCAGTCCTTTGCGAAGGCTTGCCGATGGGCGCATCGGGTACCTGCTCAATGGGCGTGATGAACTGCCTGATTCGCTCCGGCAAGACCTAGTCGGCGCGGTGGGGGATTTGTTCCCGTCTTTCCGCACACTGGAAGTGGACCGCTACGTGTCGGTATTGCTCGAATCGCCGGAGACCGCCTATGCCGCGATGATCCGGCTATATAGGGAATATATGGGAATGGACCGGGCTCTGCATGCCTGGGTGTTGGACGTGCCGCCCGGCAACGTGCGTGGCGCGCGTCATCATGTGGCCAGCATGTTGCGCCGCAGTTGGCGTCTGGAAGGGCTGCGCATCGATGCCCAAGGCGCGAGTCGGGAGTATCGGCGCTTGAGCCTGGTCGGGATTGAGGTCGGGAGCTTGCCCACATTGCCTGTCGGCACGCAGTTCGGGCATGTCACCGACCTGAGTTTGATCGGCCTGCGCCTGCAGACGCTACCCCAAGGTTTTCTGCGCTGCTTCAGGGGGCTGCGATTACTCAACCTCAGCAACAATGCCCTGACTACGCTGCCAGCGGAGATCGCCGAGTTGAACCAGTTGACCAGCCTGCGTGTGTCACACAACCGCATCCGCATGACCGAGGCGTTAGCGACCAGCCTGAGCGAGTTGTCGCAGTTGGACACGCTGGACCTGAGCTTCAACCGCTTGGGCGGCGTCAGCCTGCAATTGGGTGAGTTAGCACACCTCAGGGTGCTGAACGTGCGGCGGACCAACCTGCAGACCGTACCCGTCGGGCTTGAGCGTTGTGTACAGCTGGAGTCGGCCAACCTGCGTGACAACCACATCGCCCACGTGCGGCAAAGCCTGTTCGCCATGCCCTTGCAGCGTCGTCGCGCGGTATTGCTGGAGAACAACCCGCTGGCACTGGCCGAGCGTGAACGTTTTCATGCCGTCAACCCATTGCCGGCCCTACCGCCTGAGCCTGCCGAGAACTTTGCGCAAGCCCGGGCGCAATGGCTGGGGCAGTTGGATGGGCCCGCCAGGGCTGGCCGTGAACTGCAATGGGATGCATTGCAGGCCCTCGATGAAAGCTCTGAGTTTTTCAGTTTGCTGAGGGCGTTGACCCTGACCAGCGACTTCCGGCGCGAACCACAGGACCTGGCGCGCCGGGTATGGACGGTGATCGCGGCGGCCAGCGAGGATGCTGCCCTGCGTGATGAACTGTTTGAAACGGCCTCTTCACGTGGCTGTGTGGACAGCGTGATCTCGTGTTTCAGTGCGCAGGAGGTGGGGGTGATGGTGGCGCAGGCGATGCGCGCCGAAGGGGAACCAGCACAGCAAAGCGCCTTGCTTGAACTGGCCACAGGCTTGTTCCGACTGGATCAAGTCGAGGCACAGGCACGCTTGGACATCGAGCGGCGCGTGGCGCTGGAGGAGGACAGGTTGCGCGGCGCCGGGTTGGCAGAGGCTGATGCGGCACAGCGCGCCCGTGACAGCGTGGATGAGATTGAGGTCAGCTTGGCTTACCGCATTGGCCTGGCGCGTGTGTTGAGCCTGCCGGGTCAGCCAAAAACCATGCAGTTCGAGGCACTGGGCGGCGTCAACCAGCAGCAGCTCGACAGTGCCGCGGCTTCAGTGCGCTGGGCGGAAAGTACCGATGCACTGGTGAATTACATCAGTGATCGGGATTTCTGGGTCAAATACCTGCGTGCACGCCATGACGATGAGTTCGTCCAGATCAGACAACCGTTCGATGAGCAAATGGAGGCAGAAAGCCCGCTGGACGAGGCGCGTGGGAGGCAGATCCAGCATGCATACGATGAGGCTGAACGACGGCTGATCCTGCGCCTGACGCGCAAGGCCTTGAGCGAACAGCCCTCAGGCCAAACCGCTCATCACGATTGAGCAATTAGGCCATTGCCGAGCGGCAGGTGTAGCGACACCATCGTCAGATAACGGGTGCACTCCAACAATAAAAAGCCAGGAGTCTGATGATGCGTAACTACGCCGAGGCCGCTCGTGCTTTCGACCATGCCCAGGCCGCCGCTGATGCCCTGCAGGGCGATCTGTCTGCGCTCAACGCCTGCGTCGAATGCTGCGACCGCCATGTGGGCAGCGACAAGCTCGCCCTGCTGTGGGTGAACCGCGACGGCGAAAGCCAGCCGTTCACATTCGATACGCTGTGCGAGCAGGCCGCGCGTTTTGCCAACGTGCTCAAGGCGCAGGGTGTAAAAGCGGGAGACCGCGTTGCCGGCCTGATGCCGCGTACTCCACAGCTGCTGGTGACCATCCTTGCCACGTGGCGCCTGGGTGCTGTCTATCAGCCGCTGTTTACTGCGTTCGGGCCCAAGGCCATCGAGCATCGACTGGAGCAGTCCGGGGCCAAGGTGGTGGTCACCGACAGCCAGAACCGCGCCAAGCTGGATGAGGTGCACGGTTGCCCGACGATCATCAGTGTGCACGCCCGCGCCGGCGAGCTGGACTTCCAGCAGAGCCTGGACGGCGCCGCTGAGCACTGCCCGCCGGTCATGCGCACGGGCGATGACCCTTTCCTGTTGATGTTCACTTCCGGCACCACTGGCCCGGCTAAACCCCTCGAAGTGCCGCTGCGCGCGATCGTCGCCTTCCAGGGTTACATGCGCGACGCCATCGACCTGCGGCCGAAAGACAACTTCTGGAACCTAGCCGACCCGGGCTGGGCCTATGGGCTTTACTACGCCGTCACCGGCCCGCTGGCGCTGGGCCATGCCACGACGTTCTACGATGGCCCGTTCAGCGTGGAAAGCTGCGCGCGGATCATCGACAAGTTCGGCATTACCAACCTGGCCGGTTCGCCAACCGCGTACCGCCTGTTGATCGCGGCAGGCAGCGAATTTTCGGCACCGATCAAAGGCCGCCTGCGGGTGGTCAGCAGCGCCGGCGAGCCGCTCAACCCAGAGGTGATCCGCTGGTTCGCCGACGAGCTTGGGGTAACCATCCACGACCATTATGGGCAGACCGAACTGGGCATGGTGTTGTGCAATCACCATGGCCTGGAGCACCCGGTGCACCTGGGGTCTGCCGGCTTCGCCATCCCCGGGCACCGCATCGTGGTGCTGGACGAGCAGGGCGCGGAGCTGCCGCCTGGCCAGCCCGGCATCCTGGCCGTGGACCGCGAGCAGTCGCCGTTGTGCTGGTTTGGTGGCTACCACGGCGTGCCGACCAAAGCCTTCGTCGGCAAGTATTACCTCAGCGGCGACACGGTCGAACTCAATGCCGATGGCAGCATCAGCTTTGTGGGCCGCAGCGACGACGTGATCACCACCTCCGGCTACCGGGTTGGCCCTTTCGACGTGGAGAGCGCGCTGATCGAGCACCCGGCGGTGGTCGAGGCGGCGGTGGTCGGCAAGCCCGACCCTGAACGCACCGAGCTGATCAAAGCGTTCGTCGTCCTGGCCAAAGGCGTGGAAGGCACCCCCGAGCTGGAAGAAACCCTGCGCCAGCACGTGCGCAAGCGCTTGTACGCCCACGCCTACCCCCGCGAAATCGAATTCGTCAGCGAGCTGCCCAAGACCCCGAGCGGCAAGCTGCAACGCTTCATCCTGCGCAACCAGGAAATCGCCAAACAACAGGCCCAACTGGCCGCTCACGCCAGTGCCTAAAGGAACGACACCATGCAAATAGCCAACAAACACTTTATCGTCAGTGGCGCCGCATCCGGGCTGGGTGCCGCCACCGCACAGATGCTGATCGAGGCCGGTGCCAAGGTCATGCTGGTCGACCTCAATGCTCAGGCGGTCGAAGCCAAGGCGTGTGAACTGGGCGACAACGCCCGCTTTTCGGTCGCCGACATCAGCGACGAGCAGGCCGCCAAGGCTGCGGTCGACGCCGCCGTCAGCGCTTTTGGCAGCCTGCATGGGCAGGTCAACTGCGCCGGTATCGTCGGCGCCGAGAAAGTCCTGGGCAAACAAGGCCCGCATGGCCTGGCCAGTTTCGCCAAGGTCATCAACGTCAACCTGATTGGCAGCTTCAACCTGCTGCGCTTGACTGCAGCAGCGATGGCCGAGGGGCCGGCGGATGAGAGTGGCGAGCGCGGGGTGATCATCAATACCGCCTCTATCGCTGCTTATGACGGGCAGATCGGCCAAGCTGCGTACGCGGCATCCAAGGGTGCCATCGCCAGCCTCACCCTGCCAACGGCCCGTGAGCTGGCGCGTTTCGGCATCCGCGTGATGACCATCGCCCCGGGCATTTTCGAAACCCCGATGATGGCCGGCATGACCCAGGAAGTGCGTGACTCGCTGGCCGCCGGGGTGCCGTTCCCGCCGCGCCTGGGCCGCCCTCAGGAATACGCTGCACTGGCCCGCCACATCATCGAGAACAGCATGCTCAACGGCGAGGTGATCCGCCTCGACGGCGCGCTGCGCATGGCTGCCAAGTAAGGAGTAATGAACATGACCCTCGCCAACGACCCGATTGTCATCGTCAGCGCCGTGCGCACGCCCATGGGCGGCCTGCAGGGCGACCTCAAGAGCCTCACCGCACCGCAGCTGGGGGCCGCGGCGATCCGCGCCGCCGTCGAGCGCGCCGGCATCGAGGCCACCAGCGTCGAACAGGTACTGTTCGGTTGCGTGCTGCCGGCAGGCCTGGGCCAGGCCCCCGCGCGCCAGGCAGCGCTGGGCGCCGGCTTGGACAAACACACCACCTGCACCACCTTGAACAAGATGTGTGGTTCGGGCATGCAGGCCGCGATCATGGCCCATGACCTGCTGCTGGCCGGCAGCGCCGATGTGGTGGTGGCGGGTGGCATGGAGAGCATGACCAACGCGCCCTACCTGCTGGACAAGGCCCGGGGTGGATACCGCATGGGCCATGGCAAGATCATCGACCATATGTTCATGGATGGCCTCGAAGACGCCTACGACAAGGGCCGTTTGATGGGCACTTTCGCCGAGGATTGCGCCCAGGCTGGCGCTTTCAGCCGCGAAGCCCAGGATGCCTTTGCCATCAGCTCGCTGACCCGCGCCCAGGACGCGATCAAGCAGGGCCGTTTCAGCGCCGAGATCGTTCCGGTGGAAGTCACCGAGGGCAAAGAAAAACGCGTCATCACGGATGACGAGCAACCGCCCAAGGCGCGCCTGGACAAGATCCCGCAGCTTAAACCGGCCTTCCGTGAAGGCGGTACGGTGACGGCCGCCAACGCCAGTTCGATTTCCGACGGCGCTGCTGCGCTGGTGCTGATGCGCCGCAGCGAAGCCGAAAAGCGCGGCTTGAAACCTTTGGCCGTGATCCATGGCCATGCGGCCTTTGCCGATGCGCCCGCGCTGTTCCCCACCGCGCCGATCGGGGCCATCGACAAACTGATGAAACGCACCGGCTGGAACCTGGCCGAGGTGGACCTGTTCGAGATCAACGAAGCGTTTGCCGTGGTCACCCTGGCGGCCATGAAACACCTCGACCTGCCACACGACAAAGTCAATATCCATGGCGGTGCTTGCGCCTTGGGCCACCCGATCGGCGCCTCAGGCGCGCGCATCCTGGTGACCTTGCTGTCGGCCCTGCGCCAGAACAACCTGCGCCGTGGCGTGGCGGCCATCTGCATCGGCGGTGGCGAGGCCACGGCCATGGCCGTCGAATGCCTGTATTGAGGTGAACCATGTTGGTAACTGACGAGCAACAACAGATCGCCGACGCCGTGCGTGACTTTGCCCAGGAGCGCCTGCGGCCGTTTGCTGAGCAATGGGATAAGGCCCACCGCTTCCCGCGGGAAGCCATCGACGAGATGGCCGCCCTGGGCCTGTTCGGCATGCTGGTGCCGGAGCAGTACGGCGGCAGTGACACAGGGTATGTGGCGTACGCCATGGCCCTGGAAGAAATCGCCGCAGGCGATGGTGCCTGTTCGACCATCATGAGCGTGCACAACTCGGTGGGTTGCGTGCCCATCCTGAAATTCGGCACCGAGCAGCAGAAGCAGCAGTTTCTGGCGCCGCTGGCCAGCGGCGCGATGATCGGCGCCTTCGCGCTCACCGAGCCCCAGGCCGGCTCCGATGCCAGCAGCCTGAAGACCCGCGCACGCCTGGACGGCGACCACTACGTGCTCAACGGCAGCAAGCAGTTCATCACCTCCGGGCAAAACGCCGGCGTGGTCATCGTTTTCGCGGTCACCGACCCAGAGGCGGGCAAGCGTGGCATCACGGCGTTTATCGTGCCGACCGATTCGCCGGGCTACCAGGTTGCCAGGGTCGAGGACAAACTCGGCCAGCATGCCTCGGACACCTGCCAGATTGTTTTCGACAATGTGCGGGTGCCGGTCGCCAATCGCCTGGGTGAAGAGGGGCAGGGCTACAAGATCGCCCTGGCCAACCTTGAAGGGGGCCGTATCGGCATTGCGTCGCAGTCGGTCGGCATGGCTCGGGCAGCGTTCGAGGTGGCCCGCGACTATGCCAAGGAGCGGCAGAGCTTCGGCAAGCCGTTGATCGAGCACCAGGCCGTGGCCTTCCGCCTGGCCGACATGGCCACGCGCATTGCCGTGGCCAGGCAGATGGTGCTGCACGCCGCGGCCTTGCGTGATGCCGGGCGGCCGGCTTTGACGGAGGCGTCGATGGCCAAGCTGTTTGCCTCGGAAATGGCCGAAAAGGTCTGTTCGGACGCCTTGCAGACCCTGGGCGGTTATGGCTATCTGAGTGACTTCCCGCTGGAGCGGATCTACCGCGACGTTCGGGTCTGCCAGATTTACGAAGGCACCAGCGACATTCAGCGCATGGTCATTGCGCGCAATCTTTGAAGGAGCAGTCTGCATGGCATTCGAAACCATCCTGTTGGACATCCACGGCAAGGTCGGCCTGATCACCCTCAACCGGCCGCAGGCGCTCAATGCGCTCAATGCGCAGATCGTCGGCGAGATCAACCAGGCCCTGGACCAGCTCGAGCGTGACCCGAACATCGGCTGCGTGGTTCTGACCGGCTCGGCCAAGGCCTTTGCCGCAGGTGCCGATATCAAGGAAATGGCCGACCTCCAATACCCTCAGATCTACGTCGACGACCTGTTCAGTGACGCAGACCGAATTGCCAATCGGCGCAAACCGATCATTGCGGCGGTGTCCGGGTTTGCCCTGGGCGGCGGGTGTGAGCTGGCGATGATGTGCGACTTCATTCTGGCAGCGGACAATGCCCGGTTCGGCCAGCCTGAGATCAACCTTGGGGTGTTGCCGGGCATGGGCGGCACCCAGCGGCTGACCCGCGCGGTGGGCAAGGCCAAGGCCATGGAACTGTGCCTGACAGGGCGCTTGATGGGCGCCGAGGAGGCCGAACGTGCGGGGCTGGTGGCGCGCGTGGTGCCGCAGGCTGAGCTGGTCGAAGAAGCCTTGAAGGTGGCGGCGACCATCGCCAGCAAGTCGATCCCGGTGAGCATGATGGTCAAGGAAAGTGTCAACCGGGCCTTTGAAGTGACCCTGAGTGAGGGGGTGCGTTTCGAGCGTCGGGTGTTCCATGCGGCCTTTGCCACTGAAGACCAGAAGGAAGGCATGAGCGCTTTTATCGCCAAGCGCGAGGCACAGTTCAAGGATCGTTGAACCTGGCTGTAGGGTATGGCGTGAGGTGGGTGGCGTCTGGGAGATCGAGCGCCGCCCGCGCGGCGCATCGCGAGCAACGCTCGCTCCTACGTTTGTTTCGGGCCAATTATTTCTGGGGCATTGGCGCGCGTCCCCTTGGTGCACGCCTCAACACTGAGCCGTACAAACAAGGCGGTCGCGCGCGCTGGCACAGGCGTCACTGGCCCTAAACAAACGTAGGAGCGAGCGTTGCTCGCGATGCGCCGCGCGGGCGGCGCTCGATCTCATGGGCTATGCATAACCCAAGGCAGGCGCCCATCAGCCCAGACGCGCCTGTACCGCCTGCCACCCGAGCACCGACCAGCGGATTCTGGTCAATCGAATCAAATTCGCCTCCGATTGCAGTTGCTCCACGCGACGTGGCGCCTTAGACTGCCGCCCCCTGTAAAAGAGTGCCGGTTGGCGCTTGAAGAATTCCGCTGCTGATGCACTGGCGTCGGCGGCACCCGAATCGCCCAAATGCACATTTTTCATAGAGAAATCGATGACCAAGGAACAGTTGCTGGCCATGTCGGCCGATGACTACATGAACGCTGATCAGCTCGCCTTCTTCACTGGCCTGCTGCAGTCGATGAAAGTCGAAACCCATGAGCGCATCGAGTTGAGCCGTGCCACCATCGAGGGCCTGGACACTCCGTCGGACCCTGCTGACGTGGCTTCGGTAGAAGAAGAGCGTAGCTGGTTGGTCAATGCCATCGACCGCGACCAGCGTTTGCTGCCACAGCTTGAAATGGCGCTGGACCGTATCGCTGACGAGAGCTTCGGCTGGTGCGATGACAGTGGTGAGCCGATTGGCCTGAAGCGTTTGCTGATCAGCCCGACCACCAAGTACTGCATCGAAGCCCAGGAACGCCACGAGCAGCTCGACCGCCACCAGCGCCAGGTCTGATCGCGCGCAGTGCGTGAAGCCCCACGGAGCAATCCCTGGGGCTTTTTGCGTTTGTGCGTGATATGCCCGGATTTGTTGCCTGTGGCGTAACACTGCTGTACCGAGATGCGCTGTTTCCTCCGTGCAGGCAGGCGTATCATGGCTTTATCGTTAGGGTGCTAATTAAATTCCGGAGGGGATGATGAATAGCCGTGTCGATGTAGCCGTGATGATTGGCTCGGGGGTACCTGCCACCCTGCAGGCGCTGGGCAAGCGTATTTGTTGGGTGGTGCTGGTCAATGGCGAGCGCCGTGGTACGGCGTTCGCCACCCGTGACGAGGCGCTGGAATGCCAGTCGGCCTGGATGCAGCAACTCAAAAAAGGCCTGGCCGCCTGACGGCCGTCATTGTTCCAGATGGCGTGCCAGCTCACACGCGTCCTGATGCCGGCAGCGAAACCCCTTGACCCTGCCCGTGGCGCTTTCGGTGACATGAAAGAAGCGGACACCAGCGGGTATGACAACGTAGCGTGGCGCTGCATGAGTGCTGGCGATGTAAGAAATGTTCTTTGCCTCTCGACGGATTTCGGTGTTTTCGTGCATATTCCTTCCCCAGTAATGCGCTGATGGATTTCAGAGCCCGTTCTGTCGAGCGCTCTGCAACTACCTATCGCATCTTTTCTGGCGGGTTTGTTGTCAGGCATTACGCTTCCCACGTGGGGAATTTGCCGAAAACCTGCACTTAGGCCATATCTGGCAAGCCAGAGTAAAGATTCCTGCAGGCTACAGTGCCAGCGGATACAGACATCAGCGCATCGCTTTATTACTCTTTTCGCCTATCGATATGTAATGGCCGTGCCTCACTGAGCGTGTGTGGGGGCGGGATGTAACCGATTGAGGATCACTTCATTGGCAGTCAGCACACTTGATACTCACGCCTTGTTCGCCTTGGGCGATTTGCGCGGTAAATTGGCCCAGCTGTTCCAGGGCCGCTTTGTTTATGTCACCGAACAAAGTCCTGAAGGCCTGTACATGGCCGAAATCGACACCGAAAGCGCATTGGTGGTCGATGACAAACAGCGTCTGGAGCTGAAGGTTGGCGATCACTTCCGCGCTGCGGTATTGCCCAGCCGCGAGGGTGGCAAGCTGGAAATGCGCTTTCGAGACATCAAGTTCAATGTCTACGGTGTTGGCGACTACGCCTTTGTTTCCGTGCCTGAAGGCGAGGGCGTCGTGTTGCGCGAAGGCAATGGCGTGATGCTGGTCTTTGCCGCGCAACAGCAAGTGCAGGAAGGGCTGGGTAAGCTGCTCAAGGCAGTGACTGGCAAAGTCGCGAAGTGGCGCAAGGGTGAGCTGACCACATTCAAGGCCAGTGAATGACCGAGCGCGACAACGCGCCTGTGTCGCGTGCCGAGTTTCATCACCAGCACCAGGCGGATGCGCTGGCGCAAGCCGAACGGCTGTTGGCCCAGCGTGAAGCGCTGCAAGGCGCTTGGCTGAACTGGGTGGCAGGCGAGCTCTATCGACTCAGCCCGCCACCGTATGCCGCCATGGTGCGGCGTGAGTTGCAGCGCCTCAGCCAGGGGTGAGGCTGCAACCGGTCAATGGCCACGGTCGCTGCCGCTACTGACTTCTTCAGGTACCGCCTCTTTGGACATCCGCTTGCGAAACAGGGCAGCCCTGGCCAGCAAGAGCGTGGTGACCGGCACCGTGATCGACAACAGAATCGGGATCAGCCAGGCGTGCAGAACGGGCCCTTCTTTAAGCCACGAAAAGTAGATGATCGAGGCCAGGGCAACACACCATGCGCCAATGGTGGAGGCTAGAGCGGGTGGGTGCATGCGCTGAAAGTAATCCTTCATGCGCACCAGGCCCACGGCACCGATCAGGGCGAACAGGCTGCCGATCAGCAGCAGCGCAGCGGTGACCAGTTCAAGCCAGAAGGGCAGTTGTAGCGCTTCGGTCATTCGATCACCTCACCACGTAGCAGGAACTTGGCCAGGGCGAACGAGCCGACAAAGCCGAACAGTGCAATCAGCAGGGCACCTTCGAAGTAGGTGTCGCTGGCATAACGGATCCCTAGCACCAGCATCGTCAGCATGGCCAGGATGTACAGGTAGTCCAGTGCCAGCACCCGGTCCTGGGCGGACGGGCCGCGGAACAGCCGGATCAGTGCCAGGGCCATGGCCAGGGCAAAGATGAACAGGCTGGCGAGTACAGCGTTGGCGAGCAGGCCTGTCATTGGAAAATCTCCATCAGCGGGCGTTCGTAGGTGTGCTTGAAATGCTCGATGAAGGCGGCTTCATCCTCAAGGTCGAACACATGCAGCAACAGCACGCTGCGGTCCAGCGCCAGTTCGGACCAGACCGTGCCAGGTACCACCGTGGTGATCATTGACAGGGCAGCCAAGCCATGGGCATCGCGCAAGGCCAGCGGAATGTGCACGAATGCCGAGCGCGGCGGCTGCTTGCCCGCACGCAGAACGCCACGGGCCACCAGCAGGTTGGACACGATCACATCCAGGCCGACCCGGCCAATCAACTTGGCAATCACCCAAGGCCGCTGCACATGGGCGTGCTGAGGGCGTAGGGGGGCCATCAACAGTGGCGCAAAAATGCCGAGGATGGCACCCAGCAGCAGGTTGCCGGCGCTGACGGACAGGTTCAGCAGCAACCACAGGCCGAATAGCGAGACCGACAGCAGTGGGGCGGGAAACAGGCGCTTCATGGCAGTACCTCCACGTCGAGGGAGGTCGGGCCGGGGATTGGCCGAGCGGCCATCACCGCTTTGATGTAGGTATCGGGTGCCTGCAGGCTGGCCGCTGTGTCCTGGGTGTAGCGCAGCAGCGGCTCGGCCTTGAGGCTGAGGATGATGCACAGGCCCAGCAGGATGACGATTGGCAGGCATTCATAACGACGCAGCAGCGGCGAGGGGCGCTCTTCGGGCTTCCAGAAACGTTGGATGCCCACGCGGCCGAAGGCGATCAACGACGCCATGCCGGACAGCACCAGCAGTGCCACCAGGCACCAACCTGCCGCTGTCAGCGGTTGCTCCGGCGCTATACCCAGCCCCAGCGGGTTGAACAGCGCGTTGATCAGGTTGAGTTTGCCGACGAAGCCCGACAGTGGTGGCATGCCGATGATCAGCAGCGCGCAGGCGATGAAGCTTAGGCCGAGGAAGGCCATGGTCCAGGGGATGATCTGGCCGATCACCACCTTTTGTTCGTCATCGAGGTTGATGCCCTTGGGTGGGTGCAGCGACTCCAGGGGCGAAGGCATGGCATCTTCTTCGTCATCCAGCGGCGCTTCATTGGCTGAACGCGAGCGCTCGACCAGTTCGGCGAGCAGGAACAACGCGCACAACGCCAGGGTCGAGTTGACCAGGTAGAACAAGGCCGCACCCGTTAACGCCGGCTGAGCAAAGCCAACGGCCGCGAGCAGGGTGCCGGCGGACACCAGGATGCTCAGGGCAGCCATGCGTTCCAGGCGCTGTGCGGCCAGTATCGAGACCGCGGCCACAGCCAGTGTGACCAGCCCCCCGTACACCAGCCACTGGCCGCCAAACTGCGCGGAGGCGCCGGCCTGCCCGGAGAAGAGCAGCGTCCACAGGCGCAGCACGGCATACAGGCCGACCTTGGTCATGATCGCGAACAGCGCGGCAACCGGTGCGCTGGCCGAAGCGTAGGCCGGCACCAGCCAGAAATTCAGCGGCCAGATACCGGCCTTGGCCAGAAACGCCATGGCGAGGATTGCGGCGCCCGCATGCAGCAGGCCTCGGTCGGCCTCTGGCACCAGCGGGATCTTCAGCGCAAGGTCGGCCATGTTCAGGGTGCCTGTCACGCCATAGAGCATCGCCGCGCCCACCAGGAACAACGACGAAGCGAACAGGTTGATGGCGATATAGTGCAGGCCCGCCTTGACCCTGGCACGCCCCGAGCCATGCAGCAGCAAACCGTAGGATGCGGCCAGCAGCACCTCGAAGAACACGAACAGGTTGAACAGGTCGGCGGTCAGGAAGGCACCGTACAGCCCCATCAGCTGGATTTGGAACAGCGCGTGGAAGCTGGCGCCGGCACTGTCCCAGCGGGCCCGGGCAAACAGCAGGGCGCTGAAGCCGATGATGCCGGTCAGGGTCAGCAGCAAGGCAGACAGGTGGTCCACCACCAGCACGATGCCAAACGGTGCAGGCCAGTTGCCCGGCAGGTAGACACCGATCGATTCGGCTTGACCCTGGGTACGGACCCACAGCAGCAGGCTGACCGCGATGGCCAGGCCCGCGAAGGTGGACAGCAGGTTAAGCCGCGCCTTGATGCGCCGGTGTTTCTCGCCCAACAACAGCATGATCGCCGCCGTGATGAGGGGCAGCAGGATGGGCGCGACGATCAGTTGACTCATACCACTCATTCGTCACGCTCCCGGCCATCGACGTGGTCGGTACCGGTCAAGCCGCGCGAGGCCAGCAGCACGACCAGAAACAGCGCGGTCATGGCGAAGCTGATGACGATGGCAGTCAGCACCAACGCCTGCGGGAGCGGGTCGGTGTAGTGCAGCAAGTCTTGAGTGACGCCGTCCTTGATGATCGGTTCCTTGCCGATGAACAGGCTGCCCATGCTGAAGATGAACAGGTTGACCCCGTACGACAACAGGCACAGGCCCATGATCACCTGGTAGGTCCGTGGGCGCAGGATCAACCACACCCCGGAGGCGGCCAGTACACCGATGGCGACTGCAATGACTTCTTCCATCAGGCGGCTCCTGCTTGGCTGGATTTCGACGGGTTGCCCGGGCGGTAGGCGCGCACCGATTGGTGCGCCAGGGCAGTGAGGATCAGCAGGGTCGAGCCGACCACCACGGTGTACACGCCGACGTCGAAGAACAGCGCGCTGGCCACATGCACATCACCCAGCACAGGCAGGTGCAAGTGGGCGGTGTGCGTGGTCAGGAAGGGGTAGCCGAGCAGCATGGCGCCTACCCCGGTCAGGGTCGCGCAGAGCAGGCCAGTGCCCATCCAGCGCAGTGGGCGTAGGCTCATCTGCGCTTCGACCCACTGGGTACCGGCGACCATGTACTGCAGGATGAACGCCACCGACATCACCAGGCCTGCGACAAAGCCGCCGCCCGGCTGGTTGTGGCCGCGCATGAACAGGTACATCGATACCAGCAGGGCGATCGGCAGCAACAGCCGCACCAGCACCGCGGGCACCATCATGAAGCCCAGCGCGGTGTCCGTAGCGTGGCGCGGGTTGATCAGGTCAGTGACCACGTCGGGCGCCAGCTGGCGTTGCTGGGCGGGCAGCTGCATGCTCTCTTTGGGTGGGCGGAAGCGTCGCAGCAGGGCGAATACGGTCAGGGCCACGGCGACCAGCACGGTGATTTCACCGAGGGTGTCGAAGCCACGGAAATCGACCAGCATCACATTGACCACATTGGTGCCGCCGCCCTGGGGCAGGGCGCGGCTCAGGTAGAACGAAGAAATGTCGTTGGGGGTCGGCCGGGTCAGCATGGCATAGGACAGAACCGCCATGCCGCCGCCCACCAGCACTGCCAGCAACAGGTCGCGCAGGCGACGCATGCGGGCGCGTTCCAGGCTGCCGGGCAGCGGCGAAACGCCCTCGATACGGCGCGGCAGCCAGCGCAAGCCGAGCAGGATCAGCACGGTGGTGACCACTTCCACAACCAGTTGAGTCAGGGCCAGGTCGGGCGCCGAGAACCAGACGAAGGTGATGCAGGTCATCAGGCCGCAGACACTGACCATGATCAAGGCGGCCAGGCGGTGATACTTGGCTTGGTAGGCGGCGCCGATGGCGCAGGCGATGGCGATCAGCCAGAGTGCGACGAATACACCGGAGCCCGGGATTTTCGGGCGCTCGCCCCAGGTCAGGCCGCTGTAGAGCATGGGCGTGAGGCCGGCCAGAAACGCCGCCAGCACCAGCATGAACAACTGCGATTGCAGGCGGCGCGTGGTCAGCAGGTTTTCGATTCGCCGGGCCAGCAGCATCAGGTGGACCTGGCCATGCTCGAACAGGCGCTTGCCATTGAAGCGCTCGATCAGCGGCGGATAAGGGAAGCGCCCCAGGCGCAACTGCTTGCGCAGCAGCAGGTACAGCACGATCCCGCCGCTCATGGCGATCAGGCTCATGATCAAGGGTGCATTCCAGCCGTGCCAGATGGCCAGGCTGTATTCCGGTAACGTACCGCCCACCACCGGCAGGGCTGCCGCCGCCAGCAGCGGGCCTACTGACTGCGCGGGGAAAATACCGACCACCAGGCAGGTGAGCACCAGCAACTCGACCGGCGCACGCATCCAGCGCGGCGGTTCGTGGGGGGTATGGGGCAGGTCTTGGGCGGGTGGCCCGAAGAACACATCGACCGTGAAGCGCAGGGCGTAGGCCACGCTGAATGTACCGGCCAGGGTGGCGATTACCGGCAGGGCGGTTTCGACCCAGGCGGTGGAGCTGATGAATACCGTTTCGGCGAAGAACATCTCTTTGGACAGGAAACCGTTCATCAGCGGCACGCCGGCCATCGAAGCGCTGGCTACCATGGCCAGGGTCGCAGTGTAGGGCACCAGGCGGATCAGGCCGCTAAGCCGTCGGATATCGCGTGTGCCGCTCTCGTGGTCGATGATGCCGGCGGCCATGAACAACGAGGCCTTGAAGGTGGCATGGTTGAGAATATGGAACACCGCGGCGACCGCTGCCAGCGGGCTGTTGAGGCCCAGCAGCAGGGTGATCAGGCCCAAGTGGCTGATGGTGGAGTAAGCCAGCAGGCCCTTGAGGTCGTTCTGGAACATCGCGGCGAAGGCGCCGAGCAGCAACGTGATGGCGCCGGCGCCGCCGACGATCCAGAACCACTCCTCGCTGCCTGACAGCACAGGCCAAAGCCGCGCCAGCAGGAACACCCCGGCCTTGACCATGGTTGCCGAATGCAGATAGGCCGAGACCGGCGTGGGTGCTGCCATCGCGTGGGGCAGCCAGAACTGGAAGGGGAACTGCGCACTCTTGCTCAAGGCGCCAATCAGGATCAAAGGCAGCAGCACCGGGTACAGCGCGTGCTGGCGGATGAGGTCGCCGGCAGCCAGGACCTTGTCCAGGTCGTAGCTGCCGACCACATGGCCCAGTAGTAGCGCCCCGACCAGCAAGCACAGGCCGCCGGCACCGGTGACCATCAGCGCCATGTAGGCGCCGCGGCGGGCGTCGGCGCGGTGGTGCCAATAGCCGATCAGCAGGAACGAGAACAGGCTGGTCAGCTCCCAGAAGAACACCAGCTGGATCAGGTTGCCGGAGATCACCAGGCCCAGCATGGCGCCCATGAACGCGAGGAAGAAGGCGAAGAAGCGCGGTACCGGATCCTGCGGCGACATGTAGTAGCGGGCGTACAGCGACACCAGTGTGCCGATGCCCAGTACCAGCAGCGAGAACAGCCAGGCGAAGCCGTCCATGCGCAATACAAGGTTCAACCCCAGGCTGGGCAGCCAGAGGAATTCCTCGCGAATCACGCCACCGTGGGCAACTTGGGGGTACAGCAGTGCTACCTGGACCGTACCGACCAAGGCGACAAGCCCGGCGAGTATGGACTCGGCGTTTCGTGCGTTGTGCGGCAGCACGGCTGCCAGGCAACTGCCCACGAACGGCAGAAGCAATAGCACTATCAAGGACATAGCGTTCTATTCTGGAGAGGTTTGCCAAGGATCATACGTGCCGAGCAGTTGATCACCAACACGCAAGCTGTCGCAGAATCGTACAAATACGGTGTTACAAGGTATTTTTTTATAACAGTTTTTTACAAAGCATAGCTGGAGTTGGCCGGTTTACAGGCCTGTTTGGTGCTCGGCTTCATCCTGCGCTTCGCGCGTTGTGGCGCTTTCGCGGGGGCGGCGCACCTTCAGTTCACTGACCACCACGGCGATCACGATCAGCAGCCCGCCAATCAACGCCACACCGGGCAGACGCTCGCCGGCGATGCGCCCAACGATCCCGGCCCACACAGGCTCGCCCGCATAGATCAGCGTGGCGCGGGTGGGTGAAACCGACTTTTGTGCCCAGTTCATGGCCAGCTGGATCACTGCGCTCATGGCGCCGAGCCCCACCGCACTCATCACCAGCAGCCAGGAAAAGTCCGGTAGGCGCTCCTGGGTCGGCACGATCATCAGAAATGACAGCAACGACGCGGTAGCCAGCTGCACCACGGTCACGCGGCGCACATCGACCTGGCCGGCATAGCGGCTGATCAGGATGATCTCGCCGGCGATGGCGATGGCGCTGACCAGGGTCACCATCTCGCCTTCGCTGAAGTGCAAGCTGCCGCCTTCCGGCCCTGCCAGCAGCATCAGGCCAAGGAATGCCAGGCAGATGCCGAGGCTTGGCATCAGGCCGGGGCGACGGCCAAGCACCAGCCATTGCAACAACGGCACGAAGGGCACATACAGCGCGGTGATGAATGCGGACTGGCTGCTGCTGATGGTTTGCAGGCCCATGGTCTGCAAGCCGTAGCCGAGCATGATCGAGACGCCGATCAGTACGCCCGCCTTGAGTTCGGTAAAGGTCAGCCCCGACAGCGCGCGCGCCGAGATCGCGCCAACGAACAACGCCGCCGCAGCAAAGCGCAGGCCGACGAAGAACATCGGGCCGCTGACCGTCATCACGTTATGCACCAGCAAGAAGGTGCCACCCCACAGCATGGTGATGAATACCAGCATCAGTTCGGCTTTGCTCAGGCGCAAAGAAACGCGTGTATAGGGCTTGCAGGTGGGTTGGTTCATGGTCTTGCGCACTCGGAGGGGGCGGCGCACAATCTGCGCCAAGTGGGCAGTATACTGCGCAGTCACGATCAGCGAGCAATACAGTGCACAAAAATTCCACGCACCGGGCATCGGTGTTACAGCATGTTAGCCTCAACGTACGCAGCCTGCGTCACGCAGCGGGTATGAGCCAGTCTGCCTTGGCCGAGCGTTCTGGCGTCAGCCGACGAATGCTGGTGGCGATCGAGGCGGGTGAGAAGAATGTCAGCCTTACTACGCTCGATTTGATCGCCGAGGCCTTGGGGGTGGCGTTCAGTACGTTGATCCAGGCGCCCGAGCGGCGCGACCCCAGCCGCATCGACGAACTGGCCTGGGCCGGTGAGCATCCGCAAAGCAAGGCAGTGCTGCTGGGTAGCAGCACCGCCCGGCGTGAGGTCGAACTCTGGGAGTGGACCCTGGCACCGGGCGAGTGCTATGTCAGCGAGGCCGATGCCGATGGCTGGAGCGAGCAGATCTACGTGGCCGAAGGGCAGCTCACATTAGTCATCGAGCAGGCCGAGTATTGCCTGCAGGTTGGCCAGTTTCATGTCTTCCCTAGCAACTGCCGCTACGCCTACCGCAACGATGGCGCCGTGGCGGTGCGCTTTGTGCGAAATGTGGTGATCTGACACTCGCTTTAAAGGCAAGGCGCGATCATTTGCCGAGCAGCTCATCGGTCTTCACCACCTTGGCGTAGGCAAACGCCAGGGCCGCCATTGCCGAGTCGTGTACATGGGCCGCCGGCACCTGTTTGCCATCGAACTCCAGCGGCAAGGTCGCGCAGGCGTCGTGAGCCACAGTCACGTCGTAGCCATAATCGGCGGCGGCGCGGGTCGCTGCATCGATGCACATGTGGCTCATGCTGCCGACGATGGTCAGTGCCTCGATCCCTTGCTGGTCCAGCGTGTGCTTGAGGTCGGTACCGAGAAACGCATTGACCTTGTGCTTGAGCACCACCGGCTCGCCCGCCTTGGGTTGCACCTTGGCGTGGATGGCCGCGCCGGGGGAGCCCGGTGCGAAGAACGGCGCATCGGCACTTTCGAACTCATGCCGCACATGCACCACCAGGTCGCCCCGCTCACGCGCGGCTGCCAACAGCCGGGCGGCGTTGTCGGCTGCCTGGTCTGCGCCGTCGAGGGCCCATTTGCCACCGGGGAAATAGTCGTTCTGGATGTCGATGATGATCAGTGCTTGCTTGCTCATGTTGCCTCCTGCGGCAGTGGTCGTTGGATGACGATAGTTATAGGCTGTGCGCTTCGACCTGAGGATTGGCACGACCGACACAATGAGGGCAAAAACTGACAACCCTGCGCGCCTGGACATCGGCCTGCTGCTTTACCCAGGGGCGCAGCGTGCGGCCGTGCATGGCCTGACCGACCTGTTCACGGTGGCCAACCGAGTTGCCGCCGAGTTGGGCGCTGTCGAGCTGCCGCAGATCCGCGTCAGCCACTGGCAGGTCGATGAAGCGGGGTTGTTGCAGTGGGTTGAGGATAGTGGCTCTGAGGCGGCCACGGCGCTGAGGGTGATGATCATTCCGCCAAGCCTGGACTCGGCGCCACACGCTGAGCTGCTTGCGCGCCATCGCCTGCCCTTGAATCAGCTCCACGGGCGCGGCACGGTGCTGGCGTCGGTGTGCATCGGCGTGTTTTTCATCGCGGCCAGTGGGCTGCTCGACGGGCGCCCGGCCTGTACCCACTGGAACTACGTGCAAGCGCTTGCACAGCGTTTTCCCCTGGTGCAGGTGGAGGCGAACCAGCCGCTGCTGGACGACGGTGACATCATGACGTCGGCCGGGCTGATGGCCTGGACCGAGCTGGGCTTGCGCCTGCTGGAGCGGTTCATGGGGGCGACGGTGGCGCGCGAGACGGCTCGCTACCTGGCTGTCGAGCCCGTGGCGGCGCCGTTGCCGGGGGCATTGTTCAACCCCCGCCTGGACCATGGCGATGAGGCAGTGCTCAAAGTGCAGCACTGGTTACAGGGCAATGGTGGACAGGATGCCGACCTGGCCGCCATGGCCGCTTGTGCAGGCCTTGAGGAGCGGACCTTTCTGCGGCGCTTTCGGGCTGCCACCGGTTTACGCCCGACCGAGTATTGCCAGCAAGTACGGGTTGGGCGCGCCTGTCGGTTGCTGGAATTTACCCGGCGCAATGTCGAACAAATCGCCTGGGGTGTGGGTTATCAGGACCCCGGCGCTTTTCGCAAAGTGTTTCAGCGCATCACCGGTTTGACGCCCAGTGAATATCGACGACGCTTTGCGGTTTCAGGTTGAACCAGCGACCGCTCGTGCGGCAGCAAAAAACACTTGACCTTGACTTAACTTGAGGTTTTACCCTGCTCACCATCACGCCATTGGCGTCCGGAGCAAGGAGACTTTTCATGACGGCAACGCCTCATTCTCTGTGGTTTACCCAGATGATCGAATACGAAGTGCCTGCGCTGCAGCAAGTGGCGTTGGCCCAGGCCTTGGTGGTGCGCAGCGAAGCGTTGGCCGCAGGTTGTGAGGGCTTGCAGGGCGTGAGCATCCAGGCCAGTGACGATGGCAGCCGGGTTCTCCAGTACCTGCAGTGGCAATCGCGCCAGGCATGGGCCGCGGCCGCCGACCATTTCGTTGAAGAACCCTTTCTCGACCTGCTGTGCCAGCATCAGGCGCGGGGCGTCAACTTCGCGGCCTACCAGACATTGCGCAGCCTGGTCCGCAATGCCGACGGTGGCCTGCACTGCCAGGTCGGTGAGCCTTAGGCATACCAGGGCGCGTAGTGTGGGTAGCGGTCCAGGCGTGCGCCAATGACCATCTCGCTGATCCACGACGCAAGAATCGAGCTGTAGGCTTTCTGGCTTTCTTCGCTGGACAAGGCGTGGTCGGCACCGTCGACGATGCGGTGGGTCAGCGAATGAGCGCTGATGAATGCCGAGCGATAGCTCATCAGTGTGCTGTGGGGTACATAGTCATCATGCTCGGACTCCACCAGTAACACATCGCCGCCGAATTCGGCGCACGCGGCCAGTGCGCGATTGTCCGCCGGGCCAAGCTGGCGCTGGCGGTAGGCGTTCAGCCGCTGCCGATCAAGGGTTTGCTTGGGGGTGTCCCACTCATCGTCCCAGTACAGGGCAGGCACCCGCATTGCCAGCCACCGTACTGGCCGCAACCGCGTCAACAAGGTGGCCAGGTAACCGCCATAGCTGCTGCCAATGATGGCGATGGAATTGCTGTCCACGCTGGGGTGACCGACCAGGCGGTCGTAGGCTGCCAGCAGGTCGTTGAGGTTCTGTTCGCGGCTGACGGTCAGGCGTTGGCTTTCGGTCTTTTCGTGCCCGCGCAAGTCGAAGGTCATGCACACGCACCCCAGCCCGGTAATGTGTCGGGCGCGGGCCAGGTCGCGTTGCTGGCTACCGCCCCAGCCGTGGACGAAGAGTATGCCGGGCATCTTGCTGCCAGGGCTGACCAGGGTGCCGACGATGCTGTCATTCTCGACGTGCAGCTCAATGGTCTCACTCTGAATGCTCATGTTCGCGGATCCGCGCAAATTTGCTGAGTTGTCCGAGTTCACTGTCGATTCCTTGGTAGAAGAGAGTGGCGTCAGTGGGCAGGTCGGGCGTGCCGAACACTTCATGGGTCGAAGCACGCACCCGCTGCAGTGTCGGCTCAGCAGCGAAGGCCTGCAGGGCCAGCAGTTCTGCACTGCTGGCACCGCCCAGACGCCAGGATTGTTCAAGCACGCCGCTGCGTACATGGCCTTGGGCGTTGGTGCCGCGGGCAATGTCGTAGTTACGTCTTGACGCCACGAAGCCTGGGAAGTGCTGCTCCGCGGCACGTTCGTAGACCATGGCCTGGTTGATCGCCAGGCGCAGGTGGTCTTCCAACGGCAGTTGCAGCAACGCCTGGTAGTCACCGCGCACCACGAGTAGATCAGAGCCGCCATAGACCTCTGTGCCTTGGTGGTCGTGCGTCAGTTGCTGAGTGCCGTGGTAGCTACAGGTCAGGCCGGCGACACGCACTTGGCCAACACTGAAGGTCTGCACCTCGCTCAGGTCTTCTTCGAGCACTAACCCCCAGACGGCCAGGTCTTGGTCGTCCATGTCGGCCAGTAACGGCTCCAGCGCATCCAGTGTGTCGATGACCTGCTGCCCCCGCCCGGCACAGGCCAGTACTGGCTTGATCCGTAGCGGGCCATCGAGCAGGAGCAAGCGTGCGGCATTGCGAGCGTCGGCCTTGCTGAATACGGTATAGCCACGCAACAGCGCATCACTGGCCTGAAGGGCGAAGGCGTCGGTCCAGCCTGGGGGGAAGCTGGCGGCGGCCGGCAGCGGGTGGGAAATCGCCTTGGTCGCCATATAAGGAAAAGCGACCAGCCCGCCGAACAGGTCCTGTTCGGTGCGGATACCCAAGGCTGCCTGGCGCTGCGGGTCGATCAGCGTTTCGGTCGGCAGGTAGTAGTAGCGGTCGCTGGGCGTGGAGGGCGGGTCGAGATACACGTGTGCGCAACCCAACAGTTGCGCCAGGCCATCGGCAAGCTTGAGGTGTACAGCATGTTCATGGTCAGGCGTGTGCTGGCGGGTGTCGAGCAGCACAACGGCGGTTTTCGCGTCACCGGCAGCGGGCATAGGGGGTGGCCTGTCTGCAATGAATGTACTTGGTGTGAAGCCGTGGTTTTTGGGAAGTTCAGCAGGATGTGATCGGTGGTCCTGGTTCTGCTGTAGGAAATGTCCTGATTGCTGAGGGCGTGATGGGCAATGCATGCCGCAGGCCGGTCGCAGTGATTGCAGGGTAGGGGTGGCTGTACCATTATCGATGGTCTGAAATCAGTAGAGATGTTTTCGCAGGAGTGCGCATGAACGTTCAGACCACGATAGAGCAAGCTGTGCCGGAGCGCCTGGCGCGGGTGCGTCAGGCCATGGCCGCAGAGGGGGTCGATGCGCTGCTGGTGCCCTCGGCCGACCCTCATCTTTCCGAGTACCTGCCTGGTTTCTGGCAGGGGCGTCAATGGCTGTCCGGTTTCCAAGGGTCGGTCGGCACGCTGGTGGTCACGGCGGGGTTTGCCGGGCTCTGGGTTGACAGCCGCTATTGGGAGCAGGCCGAGCACGAGCTGGCAGGCAGCGGCATCGAGTTGATGAAGCTGCTGCCAGGCAAGCCGGGCGCGCTGGAATGGCTGGGTGAGCATGTCGAGCCACAGGGTGTCGTGGCAGTGGACGGTGCTGTCATGGCCTTGGCGTCGGCGCGTTTGCTGAGCGAGCGTCTGAAGGCCCGGGATGTGCGGCTGGTCACGGACAAGGACGTGCTTGGCAAGGTTTGGGAGGGGCGCCCGTCGCTGCCGAGCAACCCGGTCTACCAACACTTGCCGCCGCATGCCTCGCAGAACCGGGCAGACAAACTCGCTCAGTTGCGTGAGACCTTGAAGGCCAAGGGCGCTGACTGGCATTTCATCGCCACCCTGGATGATATCGCCTGGCTCTTCAATCTGCGTGGCAGCGATGTGTCCTACAACCCAGTCTTTGTTTCCTTTGCCCTGATCAGTCAGCAGCAGGCGACGGTGTTCGTTGGCCACGAAAAGGTCGATGATCATCTGCGCCATGTGTTGTCGGTTGATGGCATTGAGGTGCGTGACTATGCCGAAATCGGTCAGGCCCTGGGCGCCGTGCCTTCAGGCAGTCGCCTGTTGGTCGACCCGGCGCGGGTCACCTGCGGTTTGCTGGAAAACCTGGCCTCAGGCGTTGAGCTGGTCGAGGGGGTCAACCCCACCACGCTGAGCAAGTCGTGCAAGGGTGAGGATGATCTTGTGCATATTCGCCGGGCCATGGAGCAGGACGGCGCCGCCTTGTGCGAATTTTTCGCCTGGTTCGAGGCGTCTCTGGGCCATGAGGTCATTACCGAGCTGACGGTCGATGAGCGATTGAGCGCCGCCCGTGCTCGCCGTCCAGACTTCGTGTCGTTGAGTTTCTCGACCATTGCCGCCTTTAATGGCAATGGCGCGATGCCTCATTACCGCGCCACCGAGCAGTCGCATGCCATCATCGAAGGTGACGGTTTGCTGCTGATCGATTCCGGGGGGCAGTACCTGGGGGGGACCACCGACATTACCCGGATGGTGCCGGTGGGTAATCCTACGCTTGAGCAGAAGCAGGATTGCACGCGTGTGCTCAAGGGCATGATTGCGCTATCGCGCGCCACCTTCCCCCGCGGGATCCTCTCGCCGCTGCTCGATGCCATTGCCCGGGCACCGATCTGGGCCGATCAGGTGGACTATGGCCACGGTACCGGCCATGGCGTGGGTTACTTCATGAACGTCCACGAAGGGCCGCAGGTGATTGCCTATCAGGCGGCGCCTACGCCACAGACGGCCATGCAGGCGGGCATGATCAGTTCGATCGAGCCGGGTACTTACCGGCCGCGTGAGTGGGGCGTACGCATTGAGAACCTGGTGGTTAGCCGGGAAGCGGGCAAGAGTGTGTTCGGCGATTTCCTGAACTTCGAGACCTTGACGCTTTGCCCGATCGACACGCGCTGCCTGTTGCCCGAGCTGCTTGCCAAGGAAGAGTTGGCGTGGCTGAACCGTTACCACGCGACGGTGCATGAGCGTCTTGCGCCGCTGTTGAAGGGCGAGGCCCTGGCATGGCTGCAGGCGCGTACCGCGCCGCTGTGATGGCAAATAAACAAGGGGCAGCGCTCGCGCTGCCCTTTGAACTCAATGCCTGGTGGTCATCACTTGCAGATGACGATCATGCTGCGGCTGGTATAGCCAGCTGGATTGATACCGAACAGGTAATCGCCTTGCTCTTCGTCGGTATCGCCGGAGCGAGCAATGACTTTGTAACCGCGGGTGCTGCAGGAGGTGGCGGCCTTGCTGTAGCAGTTATCCCACGATGAGGAGAGGCCGGAGCAATTGATATGCAGGCCTTTCTTCCCCTTTTTGACCTCAGTCTTGGCCGTGGCGGCACATCCAGCAATAGCCAAAATGGCCAGAATGAGCAAAATACGTTTCATTCCCTTCCTTAAATGCAGGGCGGATCATTTGTCGGGCCCTGTCGTTGTCACTGCTGTCTTCCTGAAAATCCCCAGCGTCCGTCTTCGGTCCACCAGATCGCGTAAAGTGATTGATTCTGTGTGACAGCTTAATCAGCGAGACGGGCCGCTACAATCACTAATCCCGTCTTAAATGAAAATAGTTCTCATATCAGTCGGCGGCGACGGGTGGGGTTGGCGTCTGGCGCATCGACAACGTGGTGCCTACCGACGCGACGATGATGGCGAGAATCGCGAGCCATTGGGTGGTGCTCAGCACCTCGCCGAGGAACAGAAGGCCTGAAAGTGCGCCAAACGCCGGCTCGATGCTCATCAAGGTGCCGAACGTTCGCGCAGGCATGCGGGTCAGGGCAACCATTTCCAGGCTATAGGGCAGGGCGGTGGACAGTATCGCGACACCCAGTGCCATCGGGATGACCGCTGGGGTGAGCAGTGCGCTGCCGGCATGAATTACCCCGATGGGGGCAACGAACAGGGCGGCGACCACGACGCCGAGGGCGGCGCTCTGGATGCCGTGCTCGGCACCGGCGCGTTGCCCGAACAGAATGTAAAGCGCCCAGCACACCCCTGCACCCAAGGCATACGCAGCGCCTACCGGGTCCAAAGCCTGGCCGCCATCGCCTGCGGGCAGCAACAGTAGAAGCCCGGCGATCGCCATCGCGATCCAGAGAAAGTCGATAGGACGGCGCGAGGAGAAGATCGCCACCGCCAGTGGCCCCGTGAACTCCAGTGCCACGGCGATACCGATAGGTACTGTTTGCAGCGCCATATAGAAGAGGAAGTTCATGCCCCCAAGTGCCATGCCATAGATGATGACATTGCGCAGAGTGGTGGCGGTCATGCGGACGCGCCATGGGCGTAATATGAGCAGCATGATGATACTGGCGAAGATCAGGCGCAGGGCTGTGGTGCCTTGGGCGCCGATGATTGGGAACATGCTTTTGGCCAGTGAGGCACCGGACTGTATGGATGCCATGGCGATCAGCAGCAGGCCGATAGGGAAGAGAGTAGCGGCCAGGCTGCGGGGTTGGGTGTTCATCTCTGCGCGGCGATCCTTGGGCGGGTAGGGTGTGCACTATAGTGCGCACTTACATGGGCAGAGGGCAAGATGTCACGCTTTTGAAATTAAAGGTTGACGGGGTTTCGAATCCCCTTATAATGCGCCCCACTTCCAGCGTGATTGGAACGAGAAACTCCTTGAGTATCAACGAGTTAATCGATTCAGGTAGTGTTGTAAGGGCTTCGATCGAAAGATCGTCAGCGGTTGAAATGGTGGTTGACAGCGCTTCTAAACGCTGTATGATTCGCCTCCCGCTACGAGAGATCGCAGCGAGTCAAGTGTTTGAAGCTAAACGAGTTTCTCGCGAAAAACTTCAAAATAAACGCTTGACAGCAAATGAGGAAAGCGTAGAATGCGCGCCTCGGTTGAGATGAAAAGCTCTTAACCAAACGCTCTTTAACAAATTGAATCAAGCAATTCGTGTGGGTGCTTGTGAGTACGGACTGATAGTCACAAAGATTATCAGCATCACAAGTGGCCATGCGAGAAATCACATAGTCATTTGAGATTGCTGAGCCAAGTTTAGGGTTTCTTAAAAACCCAAGCAGTATTGAACTGAAGAGTTTGATCATGGCTCAGATTGAACGCTGGCGGCAGGCCTAACACATGCAAGTCGAGCGGATGAGAAGAGCTTGCTCTTCGATTCAGCGGCGGACGGGTGAGTAATGCCTAGGAATCTGCCTGGTAGTGGGGGACAACGTTTCGAAAGGAGCGCTAATACCGCATACGTCCTACGGGAGAAAGCAGGGGACCTTCGGGCCTTGCGCTATCAGATGAGCCTAGGTCGGATTAGCTAGTTGGTGAGGTAATGGCTCACCAAGGCGACGATCCGTAACTGGTCTGAGAGGATGATCAGTCACACTGGAACTGAGACACGGTCCAGACTCCTACGGGAGGCAGCAGTGGGGAATATTGGACAATGGGCGAAAGCCTGATCCAGCCATGCCGCGTGTGTGAAGAAGGTCTTCGGATTGTAAAGCACTTTAAGTTGGGAGGAAGGGCAGTAAGCGAATACCTTGCTGTTTTGACGTTACCGACAGAATAAGCACCGGCTAACTCTGTGCCAGCAGCCGCGGTAATACAGAGGGTGCAAGCGTTAATCGGAATTACTGGGCGTAAAGCGCGCGTAGGTGGTTTGTTAAGTTGGATGTGAAAGCCCCGGGCTCAACCTGGGAACTGCATCCAAAACTGGCAAGCTAGAGTACGGTAGAGGGTGGTGGAATTTCCTGTGTAGCGGTGAAATGCGTAGATATAGGAAGGAACACCAGTGGCGAAGGCGACCACCTGGACTGATACTGACACTGAGGTGCGAAAGCGTGGGGAGCAAACAGGATTAGATACCCTGGTAGTCCACGCCGTAAACGATGTCAACTAGCCGTTGGAATCCTTGAGATTTTAGTGGCGCAGCTAACGCATTAAGTTGACCGCCTGGGGAGTACGGCCGCAAGGTTAAAACTCAAATGAATTGACGGGGGCCCGCACAAGCGGTGGAGCATGTGGTTTAATTCGAAGCAACGCGAAGAACCTTACCAGGCCTTGACATGCAGAGAACTTTCCAGAGATGGATTGGTGCCTTCGGGAACTCTGACACAGGTGCTGCATGGCTGTCGTCAGCTCGTGTCGTGAGATGTTGGGTTAAGTCCCGTAACGAGCGCAACCCTTGTCCTTAGTTACCAGCACGTTATGGTGGGCACTCTAAGGAGACTGCCGGTGACAAACCGGAGGAAGGTGGGGATGACGTCAAGTCATCATGGCCCTTACGGCCTGGGCTACACACGTGCTACAATGGTCGGTACAGAGGGTTGCCAAGCCGCGAGGTGGAGCTAATCTCACAAAACCGATCGTAGTCCGGATCGCAGTCTGCAACTCGACTGCGTGAAGTCGGAATCGCTAGTAATCGCGAATCAGAATGTCGCGGTGAATACGTTCCCGGGCCTTGTACACACCGCCCGTCACACCATGGGAGTGGGTTGCACCAGAAGTAGCTAGTCTAACCTTCGGGAGGACGGTTACCACGGTGTGATTCATGACTGGGGTGAAGTCGTAACAAGGTAGCCGTAGGGGAACCTGCGGCTGGATCACCTCCTTAATCGACGACATCAGCCTGCTGATGAGCTCCCACACGAATTGCTTGATTCATTGTCGAAGACGATCAAGACCCTATATAGGTCTGTAGCTCAGTTGGTTAGAGCGCACCCCTGATAAGGGTGAGGTCGGCAGTTCAAATCTGCCCAGACCTACCAGTATTTGGGGCCATAGCTCAGCTGGGAGAGCGCCTGCCTTGCACGCAGGAGGTCAGCGGTTCGATCCCGCTTGGCTCCACCACTCTTGCAGTACGTGATCAAACTCAGAAATGAGCATTCGCTTCGAATGTTGATTTCTGGCTTTTGTCAGATCGTTCTTTAAAAATTCGGATATGTGATAGAAATAGACTGAACACTACTTTCACTGGTAGTGGATCAGGCTAAGGTAAAATTTGTGGGCTCGAAAGAGCAAAACGAATTTTCGGCGAATGTCGTCTTCACAGTATAACCAGATTGCTTGGGGTTATATGGTCAAGTGAAGAAGCGCATACGGTGGATGCCTTGGCAGTCAGAGGCGATGAAAGACGTGGTAGCCTGCGATAAGCTTTGGGGAGTCGGCAAACAGACTGTGATCCAGAGATCTCTGAATGGGGGAACCCACTCAGCATAAGCTGAGTATCTTGTACTGAATACATAGGTGCAAGAGGCGAACCAGGGGAACTGAAACATCTAAGTACCCTGAGGAAAAGAAATCAACCGAGATTCCCTTAGTAGTGGCGAGCGAACGGGGACCAGCCCTTAAGTTGGTTTGAGATTAGTGGAACGCTCTGGAAAGTGCGGCCATAGTGGGTGATAGCCCCGTACACGAAAATCTCTTATCAATGAAATCGAGTAGGACGGAGCACGAGAAACTTTGTCTGAATATGGGGGGACCATCCTCCAAGGCTAAATACTACTGACTGACCGATAGTGAACTAGTACCGTGAGGGAAAGGCGAAAAGAACCCCGGAGAGGGGAGTGAAATAGATCCTGAAACCGTATGCGTACAAGCAGTGGGAGCCTACTTTGTTAGGTGACTGCGTACCTTTTGTATAATGGGTCAGCGACTTATATTCAGTGGCGAGCTTAACCGAATAGGGGAGGCGTAGCGAAAGCGAGTCTTAATAGGGCGTTTAGTCGCTGGGTATAGACCCGAAACCGGGCGATCTATCCATGGGCAGGTTGAAGGTTAGGTAACACTGACTGGAGGACCGAACCGACTACCGTTGAAAAGTTAGCGGATGACCTGTGGATCGGAGTGAAAGGCTAATCAAGCTCGGAGATAGCTGGTTCTCCTCGAAAGCTATTTAGGTAGCGCCTCATGTATCACTGTAGGGGGTAGAGCACTGTTTCGGCTAGGGGGTCATCCCGACTTACCAAACCGATGCAAACTCCGAATACCTACAAGTGCCGAGCATGGGAGACACACGGCGGGTGCTAACGTCCGTCGTGAAAAGGGAAACAACCCAGACCGTCAGCTAAGGTCCCAAAGTCATGGTTAAGTGGGAAACGATGTGGGAAGGCTTAGACAGCTAGGAGGTTGGCTTAGAAGCAGCCACCCTTTAAAGAAAGCGTAATAGCTCACTAGTCGAGTCGGCCTGCGCGGAAGATGTAACGGGGCTCAAACCATGCACCGAAGCTACGGGTATCACCTTTTGGTGATGCGGTAGAGGAGCGTTCTGTAAGCCTGTGAAGGTGAGTTGAGAAGCTTGCTGGAGGTATCAGAAGTGCGAATGCTGACATGAGTAACGACAATGGGAGTGAAAAACTCCCACGCCGAAAGACCAAGGTTTCCTGCGCAACGTTAATCGACGCAGGGTTAGTCGGTCCCTAAGGCGAGGCTGAAAAGCGTAGTCGATGGAAAACAGGTTAATATTCCTGTACTTCCAGTTATTGCGATGGAGGGACGGAGAAGGCTAGGCCAGCTTGGCGTTGGTTGTCCAAGTTTAAGGTGGTAGGCTGAGATCTTAGGCAAATCCGGGATCTCAAGGCCGAGAGCTGATGACGAGTTGCCTTTAGGCGACGAAGTGGTTGATGCCATGCTTCCAAGAAAAGCTCCTAAGCTTCAGATAACTGGGAACCGTACCCCAAACCGACACAGGTGGTTAGGTAGAGAATACCAAGGCGCTTGAGAGAACTCGGGTGAAGGAACTAGGCAAAATGGCACCGTAACTTCGGGAGAAGGTGCGCCGGCGAGGGTTAAGGACTTGCTCCGTAAGCCCATGCCGGTCGAAGATACCAGGCCGCTGCGACTGTTTATTAAAAACACAGCACTCTGCAAACACGAAAGTGGACGTATAGGGTGTGACGCCTGCCCGGTGCCGGAAGGTTAATTGATGGGGTTAGCGCAAGCGAAGCTCTTGATCGAAGCCCCGGTAAACGGCGGCCGTAACTATAACGGTCCTAAGGTAGCGAAATTCCTTGTCGGGTAAGTTCCGACCTGCACGAATGGCGTAACGATGGCGGCGCTGTCTCCACCCGAGACTCAGTGAAATTGAAATCGCTGTGAAGATGCAGTGTATCCGCGGCTAGACGGAAAGACCCCGTGAACCTTTACTATAGCTTTGCACTGGACTTTGAATTTGCTTGTGTAGGATAGGTGGGAGGCTTTGAAGTGGGGACGCCAGTTCTCATGGAGCCATCCTTGAAATACCACCCTGGCAACTTTGAGGTTCTAACTCAGGTCCGTTATCCGGATCGAGGACAGTGTATGGTGGGTAGTTTGACTGGGGCGGTCTCCTCCCAAAGAGTAACGGAGGAGTACGAAGGTGCGCTCAGACCGGTCGGAAATCGGTCGTAGAGTATAAAGGCAAAAGCGCGCTTGACTGCGAGACAAACACGTCGAGCAGGTACGAAAGTAGGTCTTAGTGATCCGGTGGTTCTGTATGGAAGGGCCATCGCTCAACGGATAAAAGGTACTCCGGGGATAACAGGCTGATACCGCCCAAGAGTTCATATCGACGGCGGTGTTTGGCACCTCGATGTCGGCTCATCACATCCTGGGGCTGAAGCCGGTCCCAAGGGTATGGCTGTTCGCCATTTAAAGTGGTACGCGAGCTGGGTTTAGAACGTCGTGAGACAGTTCGGTCCCTATCTGCCGTGGACGTTTGAGATTTGAGAGGGGCTGCTCCTAGTACGAGAGGACCGGAGTGGACGAACCTCTGGTGTTCCGGTTGTCACGCCAGTGGCATTGCCGGGTAGCTATGTTCGGAAGAGATAACCGCTGAAAGCATCTAAGCGGGAAACTTGCCTCAAGATGAGATCTCACTGGGATCTTGAATCCCCTAAAGGGCCGTCGAAGACTACGACGTTGATAGGTTGGGTGTGTAAGCGCTGTGAGGCGTTGAGCTAACCAATACTAATTGCCCGTGAGGCTTGACCATATAACACCCAAGCAATTTGCTAGCGCGAATTGCGGTGGTGAAGACGAAACAACCGAAAGTTCGTAACCACAAAATCGCATATCCGAATTCGCTGGGCTGTCCATCTGGACATTCTGGCTACAGAATTTCTTGACGACCATAGAGCATTGGAACCACCTGATCCCATCCCGAACTCAGTAGTGAAACGATGCATCGCCGATGGTAGTGTGGGGTTTCCCCATGTGAGAGTAGGTCATCGTCAAGATTCATTTCGCAAAACCCCTATCTGCGCGAGCAGGTAGGGGTTTTGTCTTTTCCGGCTGGCAACTGGCCGTGATGATGAAACATGCGTCATCCATGCCTGATAAAACCTGAGGTAATGCTACCCTCGCGGAAATACTCAGCATGGATACCCATCATGGAAATGAACTGGCACCAGGCCTTGCAAGAGAGCCTGAGCTGGCTGGCAATCGCCTCGTTCATCACCCTGGTCTGCTTCACCGCAGCGGCGACACTCGCAGTGCGCTTCACACGCTGGGGCAGCCAATTCTGGCAGCTCGCCGGGTCGTATTTCAGCTTCAGGCGCAGCTGGCGGCCGCTGTTGGTGTTTGCCCTGTTATTGGTGATGACGCTGTTCTCGGTGCGCCTGAACGTGCTGTTCTCGTTCTGGTACAACGGTTTCTACAGCGCCCTGCAAGGCCTGGATCAGAGCGCCTTCTGGTACCTGCTAGGCGTATTTGCGGTGCTCGCCACCATCCACGTGCTGCGCTCGCTGTTCACGTTCTACGTGACCCAGGCCTTCAGCATTCACTGGCGAGTCTGGCTCACCAAGCGCCTGACGCGCGACTGGATGCACGGCGATGCTTACTACCGCGGCCAGTTCCTCGCCGAGCCCGTAGACAACCCCGACCAGCGTATCGAGCTGGACGTCAATGCTTTCGTCACCAACTCCGTGTCGCTTGCCCTGGGCGCAGTCAGTGCGCTGGTGTCGTTGGTGGCATTCACGGGCATCCTCTGGGGCTTGTCGGCACCGCTGGCAGTGGCGGGGGTCGAGATCCCACGGGCGATGGTCTTTGCCGTGTACCTGTACGTGATCGTTGCCACTTGGATTGCCTTTCGCCTTGGGCGCCCGTTGATTCGTCTGAACTTCCTCAACGAGAAACTCACCGCTAACTTCCGTTACGCGCTGATGCGCCTGCGTGAAAATGCCGAGAACATCGCCTTCTATCAAGGCGCACGGGTAGAGCGGGGCACATTGTTGGGCCGCTTTGGCGCATTGATTGTCAACGCTTGGGCATTGGTCTTCCGAAACTTGAAGTTCAGCGGCTTCAACCTGGGTATCAGCCAGGTTGCCGTGGTGTTCCCCTTCATCCTTCAGGCGCCGCGTTTCTTCAGTGGCGCTATAAAGCTTGGCGACGTAATGCAGACCTCACAGGCCTTTGGCCAGGTGCAGGATTCGTTGTCGTTCTTCCGCGAATCCTACGACGCATTCGCCCAGTACCGCGCCACCCTCGATCGTTTGACAGGCTTTCTCGATGCCAATGAACAGGCCAGTTCGCTGCCGCGCGTCACTACCGAGGAACAGGCGCATGCCCTGGATATTGCCGGTTTGCAGGTATTGCGCCCCGATGGCCATGCCCTTATTGCCGACCTCAATCTGAGTCTGCGCGCTGGCCAGGCGCTGTTGATCAAAGGGCCTTCAGGGAGTGGTAAAACCACCTTGTTGCGTGCACTGGCTGGGCTCTGGCCTTACGCTGAGGGTGAGGTCAGGCGCCCCGTGGGGCACCGGGCGTTGTTCCTGTCTCAGCGCCCGTACCTGCCGCTAGGCGACCTGCGCACCGTTATCGCCTACCCATCGGCCAGCGCAGCCGAGCATGAAGTGCGCATGCAGCAAGCCCTGCGCCAGGTCAACCTGGCCCACCTTGTCGAACGCCTGGACGTCAGTTGCGACTGGTCGCACATCCTCTCGGTGGGTGAGCAACAGCGCTTGGCGTTTGCCCGGGTGCTGTTCAACCAGCCCCAAGTAGTGTTTCTCGACGAGTCCACCTCGGCCATGGACGAAGGGCTGGAGCATACGTTGTATGGGCTACTGCGCAGCGAGATGCCGCAGGCCCTGTTGGTGAGTGTTGGCCACCGCAGTACGTTGGCGGCGTTCCACACACATCGGCTCGAGGTGGATGGGCATGGGGGCTGGTCGGTCATGGAGCAGCAACCGGCGCACGTTCCGGTTTAGCGGAGGGGTAGGAGGGTAATGACAGCGCAGCGTCAGGGTTGATGCTCGGCATCCTGCATCACGATCAACTCGGCCCCGTCGTTGCGCACATTTCCGACAGCCTTGCTCACCGGGAACCACTCGAACGCCTCGACCGGCAGGCACCGCTCTCGTGCCAGGCGCTCGGCCTCCTCGGCGGGTACGTCAGCGTCAATCCATATGCGCGCATCTGCCGGCTCAAGCACCAGTGGCCGGCGGTCATGGATGTCGACCATGCCCTCGTCACTGGCAGCGGTGATGATCACGAAGCCATCGCCTTCGTTAGGCGCCATCCCCGAGTGCACTTCGGCCAACGCGGCCATGAACATCGGTGCCTGGCTTTTCAGGCGGATGTAGTACGGCTGCTTGCGTTTGGCGTCATGCGGGTCGGCCACCCATTCGTACCAACCATCCGCCATCACCAACGCCCGCCCCTGCGGCCACAGGGCTTTGAAAAACTTGCCGGTGGTAACCGTCTCTACCCGGGCGTTGATTGGGGCGGGGCGTTTGCCGGTGGCCCAGAACGGTGCCCAGCCCCAGTGGCAGGGGTCGACGCGCAGCCCGTCATCGACACGGTGCAGGATCAGCACCCGGCTGCCGGGGGCGACGTTGTAGCGACCGATCGGCAGGTTGTCATAGCCGCTGATCACGTCCTGTTCGGCGTTCAGTTCACGCAGGTAATCGGCCAAGCCTTGATACTGGGCGAAGCGTCCACACATGGCATGTACCCCCACTTGTCGAAATGTCCTACGCCGAAATTGACCTGATGCTCGGTAGATCGATACTGTATCTATATACAGTTAAATTCAAGGCCGTGCCATGACCTCCATCTTGGGTCCCATCACCTGCGGTAGCGGTGCTGTTTCTCGTTATCTGTTCCGCATCCCGGCTGGCTTTCCGTCGCCGGCGGCGGACCACATGGAGCAGCCCATCTCGCTCGATGAACTGTTCAACCTGCGTGCCCCGCATATGTATCTGGTCAGGATAGACGGCGACAGCATGCAGGGCGCCGGGATCTTCGACGGCGACCTGGTGCTGGTCGACCGCTCTCTCGAAGCGCGGCATGGCCAGATCGTGATCGCAGCGGTCAATGGCGAACCGCTGTGCAAGCGGCTGCATAAGGTGGGTGGGCAGGTGGTGCTGCGCTCGGAGAATCCACGTTACCCCCCACGTTACATCCTTGAAGGCGATGAGTTGACGATCTGGGGTGTAGTGACCTTCAGCGTGCGCAGCCACGATCCGAAATAGCGGCCGTTCAGCGCAGCAAGCCAACCCCAGTCAGGGTAATCCCAGCGAACACTGCGCCCAGCAGAAAGGTGGCCTGGAACCCGACCCCATCCCACATCAGCCCGGCCACCACGCTGGCGACCAGCAGCGCAACGCCGGTCAGCAGGTGGAACAGGCCGAACGCGGTACCGCGCAGGTTGGCCGGGGCGCTGTCGGCGATCAGCGCGGCAAAGACGCCTTGGGTGAAACCCAGGTGCAGCCCCCAGGCCACTACCCCCAGCGCCAGCCCGGCCCAGCCGGGCCAAAACGCCAGCATCACGTCAGCCAGCAGCAGCAGCCCCAGCCCTGCCATCAGTACACCACGGCGGCCAAGCCTGTCCGACAGCACTCCGGCGGGGTAGGCCGACAGCGAATAGGCCAAGGCCATTACCACCAGAACCGCCGGTGCCCATAACGCGGCCAGGCCCATGTCCTGGGCGCGCAGCAACAAAAAGGCCTCACTGAAGCGTGCCAAGGTAAACACCATGGCCAATGCGATCAGTCGCCAGTAGCCGGCGCCAAGCCGCCTCAGTTGGTGCAGGGCCAGCGGCGAACGTACCGGTCGCGACGTGGCCGTGGCCTCGGGCTCGTGCACGAACACCACAAGCGTGCCGACCGCCACAAGCGCAGGGATCACCGCCACCCAGAACACCGTCTGGAAATGACTGGCCGTGAGCCACATCAGTAGAATTGCCAGCAACGGCCCAAGGAAGGCGCCGACAGTGTCCAGTGCCTGGCGCAGGCCGAAGGCGGCGCCGCGCAATTCGGGGGGCGTCACGTCGGCCACCAATGCATCCCGCGGCGCCCCGCGGATGCCCTTGCCGATACGGTCGACAAAGCGTGCCGCGATCAACCAGTCCAGGCCCGAAGCCAAGGGGAACACGGGCTTGGTCAGCGCGCCCAGGCCGTAGCCCACGACCGTGAGTAGCTTGCGCTTGCCCAGCCGGTCGCTCAGTGCGCCGGAAAACACCTTGGTGATCGATGCGGTCGCCTCGGCGATGCCTTCGATAAAGCCGACCGCGACCACCGAGGTGCCGAGCACGGTCACCATGTAAAGCGGCAGCAGGGCGTGGATCATCTCCGAGGAAATGTCCATGAACATCGACACGAAGCCCAGCGCCCAGACACTGCGCGGGATCTTTGGCAGGCCCTTGGCGGCAATCGTATGGCCGGTTTTTTCGGTGGTGCGCATTGGCCGTCTCGCGGGGGTTGCTACGTTCAGAACTGTAGGAGCCAGCGCGCAGGATGCAAATCGGATGAATGGAGGAGGCGATAGCGCGCTTATAAGGTGTACTGTATAAATATACAGTCAACGTAAGCCTTCGAAATGAACCCACAGCCCGTTTATGCCCTGATCGACTGCAACAGTTTCTACGCCAGCTGCGAGCGCGTGTTCCGCCCCGATCTGCTGCGCACGCCCATCGTCGTGCTCAGCAACAACGATGGGTGCATCATCGCCCGCAGTGCCGAGGCCAAGCAGTGGGTGAAGATGGGCCAGCCGTATTACCAGGTGAAGGACCTGTTGCGCCGCCATGGCGTGGTGGCTTTTTCATCCAACTATGCGTTGTACGGTGACATGAGCCAGCGGGTGATGGCGGTAATCGAAGGCATGGTCCCGGCACTGGAGGTGTATTCCATCGACGAAGCCTTCGCCGACCTGACCGGCGTACCCGGAGACCTCGACTACCTGGGCCGCTGCATACGCGAGCGGGTGCTCAAGCACACCGGCATCCCCGTCGGCGTCGGCATCGCGGGTACCAAGACCCTGGCCAAGCTGGCCAACCACGCGGCCAAACGCTGGGCCGTTCACAGCGGTGGGGTGGTCGACCTGCGCATCGCTTCGCAGTGTGAGTGGGTGTTGAAGAAGTGCGACGTGTCCGAGGTCTGGGGCATCGGCAAACGCCTCACCGCGCACCTGCAGGGCATGGGAATCCGCTCCGCCTGGGACTTATCACGCGCCGATCCAGGCCTGCTGCGCAAGACCTTCAGCGTGGTGGTGGAAAAGACCGCGCGCGAACTGGGGGGCACGCCGTGCCTGCAACTGCAGGACATCGACCCGCCACGCCAGGAAATCTGTTGCAGCCGCATGTTCGGCAAGCGCCTGACCGAGCTGGCACCCATCAAGGAAGCGGTGGCCACCTACGTGATGCGCGCCTCGGAGAAGTTGCGTAGCCAGCGCTCCCTGGCGAGCAAGATGCGCGTCAGCATCCGTACCGGTATGTTCAACCCGGACGAGGCCAAGTACGCCAACGGCGTGGTGGTGCAGTTGCCGTATCCGACAGATGACGTGCGGCTGCTCACACGCATGGCCCTGGAGGCGGTGGGGCGTATCTATCGGCAGGGCTTTCGCTACAGCAAGGCAGAAGTGTTGTTGCTGGAGCTGTGCCAGCGTGGGCAATTCACCGGCGACTTGTTTGCCCCGTCGCAGACGGTACAGGCGGAGCGGGTAATGGGTGTGATCGACGGTGTAAACGCACGTTGGGGCAGGGGCACGCTACGCAGTGCAGCGGTACCGGCGGCAGCGGAATGGGCAATGCGGCGCGAGTTGATGAGCGCAGGCTTCACGACGCAGATGGCCGGGTTATGGCGGGTTAATCGCTGAGCACGGATTACAACGTACCTCCTGTAGGAGCGGGTTCACCCGCGAACCAGGGCGTAGCCCTGGCCAGGCACCCTGTCCAAATTATCGCAGGTCAACCCCACAGGCCTGGGCGCCTAGATACTCAACCGCACCGCCAAAGCCGCCAATGTCACCAGCAACACCGGCACCGTCAGCAACACCCCGACCTTGAAGTAATACCCCCAGCCGATGCTGACCCCTTTGCGCGCCAGCACATGCAGCCACAGCAGCGTGGCCAGGCTGCCAATCGGGGTGATCTTTGGCCCCAGGTCACAGCCAATGACGTTGGCGTAGATCATCGCTTCGCGCACCACGCCTTGGGCCTCGCTGGCATGGATCGACAGCGCACCGATCAGCACGCTGGGCAGGTTGTTCATCACCGACGACAACAGCGCGGCAATCAGCCCGGTACCGAGCGAAGCCGCCCACACCCCATGGCCGGCCAGCCAGTTCAGCACGCTGCCCAGCGAGTCGGTCAGGCCGGCATTGCGCAACCCGTAGACCACCAGGTACATCCCCAGCGAAAACACCACGATCTGCCACGGTGCTTCGCGCAGTACGCGGCGTGTGGAAATCACGTGACCACGGGCAGCGACCGCGAACAGTACGGCCGCGCAGGCCGCGGCCACGGCACTGACCGGAATACCCAACGGCTCGAGCACGAACAGGCTGGCCAGCAGCGCCAGCAGCACCACCCAACCGACACGAAACGTTGCGCGATCGCGGATGGCCATGGCTGGCAGCTTGAGCTCATCGGTGGCATAGCGCAGCGGGATGTCGCGGCCAAAGTAAACCCTCAGCACCAACAAGGTGGCTGCCACGGCCACCAGGTTCACCGGCACCATGACCGAGGCATAGGCGTTGAAACCCAGGCCGAAATAATCCGCCGAGACAATGTTTACCAGGTTCGACACCACCAGTGGCAGGCTCGCAGTGTCGGCGATAAAGCCCGCACCCATGACGAAGGCCAGGGTGGCGGCTGGCGAGAAGCGCAGCGCCAGCAGCATCGACATGACGATGGGGGTAAGGATCAACGCCGCGCCGTCATTGGCGAACAGCGCCGAAACAGCGGCGCCCAGCAGCACCATGAAGGCGAACAGGCGGCGCCCGTCACCTCCCGCCCACCGCGCCACGTGCAGCGCCGCCCACTCGAAGAAGCCAGCTTCGTCCAGCAGCAGGCTGATGATGATGAGGGCGATGAACGTCGCCGTGGCGTTCCAGATGATGGCCCAGACCGTGGGGATGTCGTGCAGCGACACCACCCCGCACACCAGCGCGAGCACGGCGCCCAAGGTGGCGCTCCAGCCGACGCCCAGGCCTTTGGGCTGCCAGATAACCAGGGTCAGGGTGAACAGGAAAATCAACGCGGCTGGGAGCATGAACACAAGGTCTCGAAGGGCCAAAGAAGCCGCCACAGAGTAGGGCAAGCACGGGCGTTTCCGCAAAGTTCCGTTACAAACATGTAAGTTTCGTAAATAAGATTTAAACTCATTTGAGAATCACTATATTTACCACCCCTGTTGGCCTCCACTTTGTCGTTGCGAGGCCGGTGGGCGAGGGCTCGCCGGCTTCCTGGCAGGGATGCGCCTTTTCGCTCATGAATCGCAGGAGATGTACCGATGCAATCCAGACCTTCACCCAACAGCCTGGCCTTGGCGTTCGTTGCGTTGGCCTCGCCGGCCATGGTCGCGACTGCCGCCCAGGCCGACGAGCAGCGCGCCGGTGAAGTGCTGGAGGTGCCTGCTGCGCAAAGCGCGCTGGTCATTCAGGACACCCTGGTCACCGCCGAACGCGAAGCGCGGCAGGCACTGGGTTCGTCGATCATCACCGAAGAGGACATCAAGCGTCATCCCCCGGCCAATGACCTGTCCGAACTGATCCGCCGCGAACCTGGGGTCAACCTGACCGGCAACAGTGACAGCGGTGCGCGCGGCAACAACCGGCAGATCGACCTGCGCGGCATGGGGCCGGAAAACACCTTGATCCTCATCGATGGCAAGCCTTCCAGCGCTCGCAATGCGGTGCGCTATGGCTGGAACGGCGACCGCGATACCCGTGGCGAAACCAACTGGGTGCCGGCCGAAGCGGTCGAGCGCATCGAGATCCTGCGGGGGCCGGCGGCGGCGCGTTACGGCTCTGGCGCCATGGGCGGGGTGGTCAACATCATCACCAAGCGCCCGACCGATGAGCTCAAAGGCAGCGTCAGCCTGTACACGCAGATGCCCGAAGACAGCGCCGAGGGGGCCAGCCGCCGTACCAACTTCAACCTGGGGGGTGGCCTCACCGAAAACTTGGGTTTCCGCCTATACGGTGGCCTGGCCAAGACCGACGCCGACGACCTGGACATCAACGCCAGCCATGCCAACAGTGCGCTGTCGGCCGGCCGCGAAGGCGTGCGCAACAAAGACATCAACGGGATGCTGAGCTGGAAACTCAACGACGAGCACCGCTTTGAAACCAGCGCCGGCTACAGCCGACAAGGCAACATTTATGCTGGCGACACCATGAACAGCAACGGCGGCAGCAATGTCGATCTGATCTCCAGCCTGTATGGCCACGAGACCAACGTGATGCAGCGCAACACCTACGACCTGACCCACCTGGGCGATTTCGCCTGGGGCACCAGCAAGACCACGCTGGCCTACGAGTACGTGCGCAACTGGCGCCTCAACGAAGGCCTGGCCGGGGGCCCGGAAGGCGCGATCAACGACAGCGGCGCCGCCATGTCGCGGCTGCGCAATACTCGTCTGAGCAGCGAAGTTAACCTGCCATTCGCCATGGGCAGCACCGAGCATGTACTGACCCTGGGTGGCGAATACCTGTACGAGTCGCTCAACGATCAGGGCTCGTTCCGCCCGCAGAGTTTTGACCCCAGTGGCGGTGGCAACGACGCGATCAGCGGCTTCGACCGCAGCAACTCGAAGATGACCGCCAAGAGCTACGCGCTGTTCGTCGAAGACAACATCATTGTCGGCGACACCACCGTCACCCCAGGCCTGCGCTTTGACCACCACGAGACCTTCGGCGACAACTTCAGCCCCAGCCTTAACCTGTCGCACAAGCTGACCGAGGCGCTGTCGGTCAAGGGCGGTATCGCCCGCGCCTACAAGGTGCCGAACCTGTACCAGTCCAACCCCAACTACCTGCTCTACAGCCGTGGTAACGGTTGCAGCGTGCAGCAGACCAACTCGGGTGGTTGCTACCTACAGGGCAACGCCGACCTCAAGCCTGAGATCAGCGTCAACAAAGAGATCGGCCTGCTGTACGACCGTGGCACCTGGCGTACCAGCGCGACCTACTTCCGCAACGATTACAAGAACAAGATCATCGGCGACACCGATGTGCTCTACACCATCAACAGCGGCCGCCGCGTGACGCAGTGGGAGAACGCCGGCGAAGCGCGCGTGGAAGGGATCGAGGGCAACTTCTTCATCGCGCTGAGCCCGACCCTGGACTGGAACACCAACCTGACCTGGATGCTCGACAATGACAACCGCGAGACGGGCGAGCCGCTGTCTGTGATCCCGGAGTACACGGTCAATACCACCCTCGATTGGCGCGCCACCGACAAACTGTCGTTCCAGGTGGCAGGCACTTACTTCGGCAAACAGAAGTCGCCGACCTACAACTACCGCACCCAGGAAAGCTACGACCAGGAGGCGCAGCAGGATGTCGAAGCCTACGGCCTGGTGGACGTGAGCACAGGGTACAAGTTCAACGCCAACTATGACGTGCGGGTGGGGGTGAACAACGTGTTCGATAAGCAGATCCTGCGCGGTGGCAATGCCAGCAGCTCGGGGGCCAACACTTACAATCAGCCGGGTCGGGCGGTGTTTGCTTCGTTGAATATCACCTTCTGATCCCGGGGCCGCAGTGCGGCCCAATCCCCTGTAGGAGCAGCCTTGTGCTGCGAAGAGGCCGGTATTAGCAGCGAAGACTCTCGGGCTATCACCGGCCTCTTCGCAGCACAAGGCTGCTCCTACAGGGCGATTGGGTTGCGCAGCTCCCACCCAAGACCCTCGAGGAGCTTCCGATGATCCAAGCCCCCGCCTGGCTGCAGATCTTCTCCCGCAGCACCGCGGCGTTGCTGGGCGGTTATGCGTTCAGCTACGCCGCCAGTGCCTGCCTGGCCCGGTTGCTGCCGCTGTCGTCCGCCGACGCGGTCATTGTCGCGACCCTGCCAGCCTTCGTCTTCTACACCGGCGCAATCCTCTGGTCCTTTGCCAGCCGTGATGCCGTGCGTGCCTGGGCGCCGCTGGTGCTTGCTGCACCGCTGGCACTGATCGGCTTCTGGCCGCAGGCACTGAGGTGGCTGGCATGAAGAATACCTTCACTCAATCGATGGCCTGGTTGCACACCTGGGCCGGGCTGATTTTCGGCTGGCTGCTGTTTACCATCTTCGTCACCGGCACCCTGGCGGTGTTCGACAAGGAGCTCGATCACTGGATGCAGCCGGAGGTCCCGGCAACCGAGGTGTCCCAGGCCGACGCCGCGCGGCGGGCCGTTGCCTATCTGCAAGCCCACGAACCGAAGGCCGGCAACTGGGGCATCAGCCTGCCCACCGAGCGTTCGCCCGGGTTGCGGGTATCAACCGGCGAGCGTCGCCATGGCGGTGGCGTGCAGCTCGACCCGCGTACCGGCGAGGCCATCGAGGTGCGTGACAGTGTTGGCGGCAACTTCTTTTTCCGCTTCCATTTCACCCTCGACTTGCCGCGCAACTGGGGCATCTTCGTGGTCGGTGCGCTGGCGTTGGTGATGCTGGCGGCACTGGTCACGGGCATCGTGATCCACAAGAAGATCTTCAAGGAGTTCTTCACCTTCCGGCCCAACAAGGGCCAGCGCTCATGGCTGGACTTTCACAATGCCAGCGCCGTGCTGTTGCTGCCGTTCCACCTGATGATCACCTACACCGGTTTGGTGATCTTCATGCTCATCTACATCCCGGCAGGGATTGATGCATTGTTCGAAGGCAACAGTCGCGCGTATTTCCAGGCGCAGGGCAATGCCCGCCTGGAGCAGCCACGGCAACTGGCCAGGCAGCCGGGCGAGCTGGTCGATGTGGCGCCGTTGCTGGCCCAGGCTGAGGCGCGGCTGGGGCCGATTGGCGGTTTGAACATCCGCAACCCCAACACCGCAGGCGCGCGTATTGAAATCCGCCCTGAGCTAGGCAACCGGATCGCCCTCGCCAAAGGCCAAGCGATGGTCTTCGATGGCGTCAGCGGCGAGCTGCTTAGCGATGTGCCTGAGTGGCGTGCGGCCCCGCTGACCCAGCGGGTGATGGTCGGTTTGCACTTTGCCCAGTTCGGCGGCTACCCGATGCGTTGGCTGTACTTCATTTGCGGGGTGGTCAGTTGCGTAATGATCGCCAGTGGGCTGGTGCTGTTCTGCGTCAAGCGTGGGCGCAAATATGCCAGCGCCACGGCGCAGCCTTCGGCGCGGCGCTGGTACCGGGTAGCCGAAGTGTGCAATGTCGGCTTCGTCAGCGGGTTGTTACTGGCCTGCGTGGCCCTGCTGTGGGCCAGCCGCTTGTTGCCGGTTGAGCTCGTGCAACGGGAAAGCTGGGAGGTGCGCGCGTTCTTTGGCACGTGGCTGCTGGCGCTGCTGCACGCGGGGGTGAGGCCGGCACGGCGCGCCTGGGTCGAGCAATTGCTGTTGGTGGCGCTGCTGTGCATCAGCTTGGCCGCGTTGGGTGGCATGGCTGACGCGATGCGCCTGGGTGTGGTGGCGTGTGCGATGGTGTTGGGCGTGTTGCTGGGGCTGGTGGCTTGGCGGGTACGTCAGGCTGCGTCGGCGCCGCAGAAGATCAGGGCAGGGCGAAGCGTGGAGGCGGGCGCATGATGATGTGGGTTACAGGCGGTATGTTGTTTGCCTACGTCGGGATGCTCGGGTTGTGCCAGGGCTTGGAGCGGCATTACAAGCATGTCTGGAATCGGCCCTGCCCACGTGGCCTACGCCTGGGGTTGCGAGGGGCAGGGTGGCTGGCGCTGCTGGTCAGCCTGCTGCTGTGCGCCCAGGCCTGGGGTTGGGCCATGGGGCCGGTGGCGTGGTTCGGGGCGCTGTCGCTGGCAGGGATGCTGCTGGTGATGCTATTGCCCTACTGGCCGCGGCTGGCCGTCGGCTTGTCGGCGGCAGTGCCGGTGTGGGGTGTGATGTTGCTGCTGGCTTGATCTGCACAGGCCAGGCGCATTTCGTCGCGCAAAAAAAGTGACGGCATGCTAAACCATCCGCTCCCGCCTGCCATGAAGAGAGCACCGGTGAAAGCCGTTCGCCTGACCCTCGTTTGCCATGCCCTGACCCACGCGCAGAAGACCGGCTGCCTGCCCCGGCCGGAGGACGGCATCCTGGCGCTTGAGCAACCGCCCGTGTCAGCTGGGCCTGCCGTGCAGGTGCTGAGTGCGCCGGAGCGGCGGGCCTGCGAGACTGCGGCATTTTTATCGGCGCAAGCACGGGTCGAACCGGCATTGGCGGATTGCGACCTGGGGTGTTGGCAAGGCTTGTCGCTCAAGCAGTTGCAGGCAGCCCATCCACAGGCGTTGTCCGAATGGCTGGAAAACCCCGACAGCACACCGCATGGCGGCGAATCGTTCGCCCAGCTGTGCCAGCGCGTAGCGGTTTGGCTGGCGGCGTTCGACACGCCGGGTGAATGGCTGGCGGTGACTCACCCCATGGTCATCCGCGCCGTACTGGTCCAGCTATTGGGGTGTCCGATGAGCGCCCATCAGCGCATTGATGTGCTGCCGCTATCGCGCCTTGAACTCAGCTTCGCCGGGCAGTGGCGTCTGCGTCTGGGTTGATAGCGGTGGCAGTCAGAAGGCCAGTTTGTAGCCGATCAGCAACAGCATCGCGGCCAGGCACGGGCGCAGCACGCGGTCGGAAATCCGCCCGGTAAGGTGGCTGCCCATGTAGATACCCGGCAGCGAACCGAGCAGCAGGTAACCCAACAGCGACCAGTCCATGTTGCCCATGCCGGCGTGGCCCAGGCCCGCGACCAAGGTCAGCGGTACCGCGTGGGCGATTTCGGTGCCGACCAGGCGGCGGGTCACCAGGAACGGGTAAAGCAGGAACAAGGCCACGGTGCCCAATGCGCCAGCGCCGATGGAAGTCAGGGTGACCATGACGCCCAGCACGACGCCGGTGAGCACGGTCAGCGTGTTCAGGCTGCGGTCGCTGAGGTGATAGTGGTCACCGGCATGACGGCTGGCGAATGCCTGCAGGCGCGATTTGAACAGAATGGCCAGTGCGGTGAGGATCAACACCACGGCCAGGCCTTGTTTGATGATGGCGTTGAGCGCCGAGGTGTCGGTATGCAGGGTGCTGAGGAACCACAGGGTGAGTGCGGCGGCGGGCACGCTGCCCAGGCTCAGCAGGCCGGTGATTTTCCAGTCGATGTTCTTGTTGCGGGCATGCACCCAGACGCCACTGGCCTTGGTGATGGCGGCATAGAGCAGGTCGGTGCCGACAGCAGTGGCCGGGTTGATGCCAAACCACAAAAGAATAGGGGTCATCAGCGAGCCGCCACCTACGCCGGTCATACCGACGATGAAACCCACGACCAGCCCGGCAAGGGTGAAACCGAAAGAACCTACATCCATACGCTACTCGACTGCCCAACTTTGCCCGTTATCGGATGGAAGCCAGCATATAGAATTTTTAATAGCCAAATAGACTAGTTCGTTATTAGGTTATAACTGCGTGTTGCCTGTACGGCACCGCTCAGCGGTCCGTCATGACCACCATCACCTGCGCATCAGCGCCGTCTTCGCTTTCCGACAGGTAGATATGCCCCACCTGGCTATTGAAGTAGGCCGTCTCTTGCGGGCCGATGCTGACGGCTTCACCCGTCTCGAACTCGATGCGCACACGCCCGCTGAGCACCAGTGCGAACTCTTGGCCTGGGTGGCGGATAAAGTCGTCGAACTGCCCGCGCTCGCGGGCGATGATGCGGGCATAGGCGGGTGTCATGCGCCGCTCGGGGAATGCACCGGCGATCGGGTGGTAGTCGTAGGTACCCGTCGCGTAGCCTGCCACCGCGGCCAGTGAGTCCACCACCACGGTGACCGGCACCGGCGTATCGGCCGTGCCGCTGGCACGGAACAGCTGCGCGATATCGACATTCAGCGCGCGGGCAGCGGCGGCCAGTTTTTCATAACTTACCGAGACCTGGGCAAGCTCCATTTTCGACAAGGTCGACACCGGCACGCCGCTGGCTTCGGACAATTGCTTGAGGGTCAGCTGGCGCGCCTTGCGCACTTGGCGCAGGCGCCTGCCGACGGCGGCGCGGTCTAGCAAGGGCAGTGCATCGGGACGGTCATCGGGCATTCGGGGCACTCGGCATACGGCGTTGGTCGGGCATATTACCTTGGACACTTGTGCAGTTCTAAATTCTCATATATTAGAATTCTCATAAATGATAATTATCGAAGCAGGAGCGTGCATGACCCCGATCTACGACACCCTGATCATCGGCGCAGGCATTGCCGGCGCCTCCTTGGGTTATCGCCTGGCTGGCCAGCAACGGGTGCTGCTGCTCGAGCGCGAGTCACAGCCGGGCTATCACTCGACCGGGCGCTCGGCTGCCATGTTCATGGAGGCCTACGGCACGCCGCAGATTCAGGCACTGACCCGTGCCAGCCGAGCGTTTTACGAAGCGCCGCCCGCAGGCTTCTGCGAACACCCTTTGCTTGAGCCGCGCGGCTGCCTCTATGTCGCCAGCCATGAACAACAGCAACTGCTCGAACAGACCCATGCACAGAACCTGGCCAATGGCACCGAAGTCAGCCTGCTCGACCGCGACGCGGCGCTGGCGCTGGTGCCGAGCCTGCGGCCCGAGGTCGTAGCCGGCGCGGTGCTGGAGCCAGGCGCCATGGACTTGGACGTACACGCGCTGCACCAAGGGTTTTTGCGCGGCTATCGGGCTGCCGGGGGTGAACTGCGCTGCAACGCGGAATTGGCCAAGGCCCGCTTGCTCGATGGCGTGTGGCAGGTGGAATTGAGCGATGGCAGCTGTGTCCAGGCTCATCAACTGGTCAATGCGGCAGGTGCCTGGGCCGACCGCGTCGCCGAGCAATGCGGCGTGGCGCCCATCGGCCTGCAGCCGTGCCGCCGCAGCGCGTTTACTTTCCCCGGCCCCGCCGAGCAGGACTTCGCCCGCTGGCCAGCGGTTATAGGCGTTGACGAGAGCTTCTATTTCAAGCCCGACGCCGGGCAACTGCTCGGCTCGCCCGCCAACGCCGACCCGGTCGAACCCCAGGACGCCGCGCCCGAAGAGCTCGATGTGGCGGTGGGCATCTACAACATCGAAGCCATGACCACGATGACTATCCGCCGCCCAAGCCACAGTTGGGCCGGTTTGCGTTCGTTTGTTGCCGATGGCGACCTGGTGATTGGTTTTGATGCACGCATGCCTGCGTTTTTCTGGCTGGCGGCGCAAGGTGGCTATGGCATCCAGTCGGCAGCAGGTGCTTCGCGCCTGGCAGCTGACCTGCTGCTTGGCCAGCCGCTGTGCCCTAGCCTTGTCAGCCAGGGGGTGGCGCCTGAACGCCTGTCCCCGGCACGTTTCCAGCAACCGTGAATGGAGCTTTTTATGAGCAATGATATCCAGCGTTTTCCCAGCAGCCTGCCATTTCCGTTTTCCCGTGGCGTAAAAGCCGGCGGCTTCCTGTTTCTGTCTGGCCAAGTACCGATGAGTGCCGGCGGCGAAGTGGTGCGGGGTGATATCCAGACCCAGACCCGCGCGGCCTGCGAACGCATCGCCGAGAGCCTGGAGGCGTGCGGGGCACGCTTCGATCAAGTGGTGAAAGCCACGGTGTGGCTGTCGGACATGAGCCACTTCGCCGGCTTCAACGAGGTTTACAAGGAATTCTTCGGCGCCGCCTTGCCGGTTCGTTCGACGGTGGCCTCGGCGTTGGCGCTGGGGGTGGATGTAGAGATCGAGGTGCAGGCGTTTATCGGCCAAGCGTAACCGTTCACTGATCCAGCAGGAAATTGTAGGCGCAGCCTTGTGCTGCGTAAGGGCCCGGATTGCCCATGGCATTGCTGTGGTGCTGCTGGCCTCTTCGCAGCACAAGGCTGCTCCTACAGGGGTTCTTTGCCGCAGTGACACACAACAACAATAAAACCAGAGGTTCACATGCAAGAGCAGCTGAAAATCGCCGGGGCCTTCGTTGGCGTGATCGTGGGGGCGGGCTTTGCTTCGGGGCGGGAACTGTTGTTGTTCTTTGTCGATTTCGGGGTGTGGGGGCTGGTCGGCGCGCTGGTCAGTGCCGCCTTGTTCACCTTCCTCGGCATGGCCCTGGCGGGCTTGGGCAACCGGCTGCGGGCCACATCGCACAAGGATGTGATACAGGCCATCTGTGGCCGTCACCTGGGCCTGTTCGTCGACTGGCTGATCACCTTCTTCATGTTCGCCGTCACCGTGGTCATGCTGGCCGGTGGGGGGGCACTGCTGGAGCAGCAGTTCGGTATCCCGGCGTTGACCGGCAGCGTGCTGATGACGGTCGTAGTGGTCGGCATCGTGTGCCTGGACGTGCGCAAGGTGATCCTGGCCATCGGCGCGATCACCCCGTTGTTGATCCTGGTGGCGTCGGCGATTGCACTGTACGCAGTGTTTACCCGCGAGCAGAGCTTTGCCGACCTCGATCACCTGGCGAGCCAGCAGCAGGCCGGTACCCGTCATTGGCTGTTGGGCGCTTTCTTGTATGTGTCCTACAACATCGTTGCCGGTGCGCCGATCCTGGCCATTCTGGGGGGCTCGGCCAAGGGCGAGAAGACTGCGGTGTGGGGCGGGTTGCTGGGCGGTGCAGCGCTCGGTGGCTTGATGTTGGTGATGAGCGCCGGGCTGTTGTCGCGCCTGGACAGTGTTGCCGATCTGCCGATGCCGATGCTGTCGATTGCCAATGAGGTGTCGCCGCTGTTGGGGCTGGTGATGTGCCTGATTATTTTCGGCATGATCGTGAACACGGCGGTGGGCACTATGTTCTCGTTCCTTTCGCGGCTGTTGCCGGCGGGCACGGCGACGTTTCGCTGGGGCTCGGTGGTGACCGGGGTGGTGGCGTTTGGCTGTAGCCTGGTGGGGTTCATCAGCCTGGTGGGCGAGGTGTATCCGCTGTTTGGCTACCTGGGTTTTGTGCTGATGGCGGCGGTGTTGCTGGCCTGGGTGCGGCGGGGTAAGGCGGTAAAAGCGGTGGTGGTTTAGGGGGGGGCTGTTGCGCAGCCCATTCGCCAGCAAGCCCGCTCCCACAGGGGGAGAGGGCTTGCTGGCGAACGTGACACTTAGATTCTGAAGCTGCCCACCAGCTGCTTCAATCGGCCAGCCTGTTGGGCCAACTGATCGCAGTGCAGCAGTGTCTCGTTCAGGTTCTCGACGCCTTGCTGGTTGAGGGCGTTGATCTGGGTGATGTCCAGGTTGAGGCTCTCGACCACGGCAGTCTGCTCTTCAGTGGCAGTGGCCACCGACTGGTTCATGCCATCGATCTCGCCAATGCGCTGGGTCACGCTGGCCAGGCGCACACCGGCCTGGTTGGCCACTTGCACGGTCTGTTCGCTGGAGACCTGGCTGGTGTTCATGGTGTGCACCGCCTCGCGCGAGCCCACTTGCAGGCTGGTGATCATGCGATGGATCTCTTCGGCCGACTCCTGGGTGCGGTGCGCCAGGTTGCGCACCTCGTCGGCGACCACGGCGAAGCCACGGCCGGCTTCACCGGCACGCGCGGCTTCGATGGCGGCGTTGAGCGCCAGCAGGTTGGTCTGCTGGGAAATGCCTTTGATCACATCGAGAATCTTGCCGATTTCGTCGGTGCTGGCGTTGAGCGTTTCAATCTGCGCGCACGATTCGCTGATGCGCTGCGACAGGGCGGTCATGGCACTGATCGCTTCCTCGACCACTTCGCGGCCACCGTGGGCCTGCTCGCTGGCGCCGCTGGCATGCTGCGAGGCGTCGGCGGCGTTGCGCGCGATCTCCTGGGTGGCAGCGCCCAGCTCGTTGATGGCTGCCGCCACACTGTTGGTGCGCATGCTCTGTTCTTCGGAGCCGATGATCGAAGCGTTGGAGGCGTTGACGACCTTTTCCGACAGGTCATGCACCAGCCGCGTAGCCGACGACACTTCACTGATCGAGGCATGGATGCGTTCAACGAACCGGTTGAACGACATCGCCAGTTCGCCGAACTCGTCCTTGTTCTGCACGGCCAGGCGGCGGGTGAGGTCACCTTCACCTTCAGCGATGTCGCGCATGGCACGGCCCATGGTGGTCAGCGGTTGCATCAGCACCGGGATCAACAAGCCCAGCAGGCCGGCGATGGCGGCCACGGCGATGAGCATGGCGATGATCGCCGAGGTGCGGAATTGGCTAAGGGCGGCGTAGGCCTTGTCCTTGTCGATCGACAGGCCGATGTACCACTGGGCCGACGGCAGGCCGTTGACCGGGGCAAAGGAGATCAGGCGGTCCTGGCCATTGAGGGTGACATCCTGCATGCCCGAGGCGACGCGCAGGCCACTGCCGGGGTAGATGTCCTTGAGGTTTTTCATCACCTGGTCTTTGTCCGGGCTGACGATGACCTGGCCATTGCTGTCAGCAAGGAAGGCATGGCCGATGCCGCCGAAATCGACCGAGTTGATGATTTCGACCAAGGTGTCGAGGGTCACGTCGCCGCCGACCACACCGATCAGTTCACCGTTGCCTTTGCCCTTCACGGGGGTGGCGATGGTGACCATCAGGCCGCCGACGGCGCCTTGGTAAGGTGCGGTCAAAACGGTCTGCCCGGCGCTTGCCGCGGTGCTGTACCACGGGCGTTGGCGGGGGTCGTAACCAGCGGGCATCTGCGCGTCTGGGCGCTGGGTGAATGCACCGTTGGCCTGGCCCAGGTAGGTGAACAGGAAATTGCGCGTATAGGACGGCTGCTCGACCAGGCCGTTCAGGGTATCACCGGCGCCTTGCTGGCCAATGTCCTGGGCCAGGTTTTCCAGCACCAGGATGCGCCCGCTCATCCAGTTCTGCACACTGCTGGCGGTCAGTGCGCCGGATTGCTGCACCGAGGACTCGATATTCTGGCGAATGGTGTTGCGTTGCAGGTAGTCGTTGTAGAGGGTGAACAGGGCAAAAGCCAGGACCACGACGCCGCACGCGCTGAGCAGGATCTTGTGGCGAAATTTCAGGTTCATGTTTCGAGACCTTGAGCCAATCAGGGGGGAGGGCACAGCGCACTCATGACGCGCTGCGCCCTGTCGTCTGGCTATCGGCTTGAGGGGTAAAAAATTGAAACACTTAGCGAAATTTCTTTAGGCCGTTTCGACGAACGGCATTCAGCGTTTACACAGCTGCTCGATCAACAGCCGCGCTGCCTGGCGCAGCGGGTGCTGCTTGCGCCACAGGATGTGCACGGGCAACTGCAGTTCATTACGGGTATTGCGAAACTCTAGCCGCACCAGCCGCCCGGCCGCCAACAGCGGTGCAATGCGCGAAAGCGGCAGGTCACCCCAGCCCAGGCCGGCCTCGACCATCTGCAGGGCGACGTCGAAGCTGTCGGTGGACCAGTGCGTGGCCCCGATCAGGGCGCGCGGGTCGGTCAGCGGCAGGTCGCGGCTGCGCACCAGGATCTGGCGCACATTGATCAGGTCTTCAAGGTAGTGAATGCGTGCGTCGAGCAGCGCCGGATGGGTGGGTGACAGGGTAGCCACCAGCGACTCCATGCCGATGTACTGAAAGCCGCGACGGGCATCGACCTGCAGGCCGGCGAAGGCCACGCAGAGGTCGGCGCGGCCACTGTCGAGCAAGTGCAGGGCTTCTTCCTGGGGGGCGCTGAGCAGCGCGATGTCCAGCAGCGGGTAGCGCTCACCGAGCTGGGCGATGGCGCCTAACAGCGGGCGATGGTCGACGTCGGGGACCACTGCGATGGTCAGGCTGCTCTCAAGCCCCTGGGACAACTCCAGGGCATGCACCTGCAGCAGCCCGAGTTGTTCGGCGATCAACCTGGCGTGGGGTTCCAGGGCCAAGGCCTGGGCCGTCGCCCGCACTTCGCGCGGGCCGCGTTCGAACAGGCTGTAGCCAAGCTCTGCCTCAAGGTTACCGATGGCCATGCTCACGGCCGACGGCACCCGGTGCAGGGCGCGTGCGGCAGCGGAGAACGAACCGCGGTCGAGCACGGCGAGAAACAGCTGAATATTGTCGCTGGAAAAGTTCATGGCAGCCTCCTGTCAGTTGATCTGACAGCTGCCGACTTTTACTGTCAAGAAGATTGAAGCATGCTCGCCCCATCGTTTTTTTGACTTTGGAGGTAAACCCAGGTGCAGGGGCTCAAACGCAAACTGGTCTATGTGACTTTCTATGAACTGATCGGGTTGTGCATGTCCACCCTCGGGCTGGCGTATCTGTCAGACACCCAGGCTTCCCACACCGGGCCATTGGCCGTGATGATCACCACCATCGCGATGCTCTGGAACTTGATTTACAACACCCTGTTCGAGCGCTGGGAGGCCCGCCAGGCCAAACGCGGGCGCAGCGTGGCCCGGCGCGTGGCGCATGCCATCGGTTTTCAACTGACGTTGGTGGTGTACCTGATTCCGCTGATTGCCTGGTGGCTGGACATGAGCCTGGTCGAGGCGTTTCTGGTGGACCTGGCGTTCATCATCCTGGTGCCGTGCTACACCTTTGCCTACAACTGGGCATTCGACAGGCTCTTCGGCTTGCCCACCTCGGCGCTGGCCACTGCCTGACAGGTTGCTGAAACGCCCCTTGTAGGAGCAGCCTTGTGCTGCGAAGAGGCCCGCACAAGCAACCCCTAAGGCGGCAGGCGTATCAACAAAGGCGCCTGCCGCTGTTCCGCCTGCGGCGCTATCGGCTGCTCCACCGGCCGCGGCGCACTGGCCAGCAAACTGTCCTCGACCTGCCCCGACAGGTAATACACCCCCGCCATCGCCCCGCTCTGGCGGTTCTCCATCAACTCCTGCCATTCCTGGTTCAGCGCCACGTTGAGGATCACCCGCAACTGTTCGACCATCTGCGGTTGTTCACGGCCGTGGGTGATCATGCCGTACCCGGTTGCCGCCACCGAGATCATCGCCCCAGCCACCTTGCCCACCGCAGAGGCCACGGCACTGGCGATGCCGCGTGGGGCCAGGGTGGCGCCGAGCTTCTCGCTGGCGCGGGTGGCCACCGACGACAGGCCCACGTCGGTCTGCCCCGGGCCTTTGCTGGCTTGTTGGTGCAAATGCTCACGCATGGCTTGCCAGGCCGGTTGTTGGTCCAGCGACTTGGCCCGCAGCAGTTGGTAGAGGCTGGCGTTGCGTGCAGCGGGCGGGCCCAGAGCGATGGCAGGTATCCGGTTGAGGCGCTGGCTGAATTGCTCAGCCGGTGCGTTGTAGCGGGCGATGATGCCAGGCAGTTGCTGGCCGAACAGTTGCACGTACAGTTCACAGGCCCGGTCGCGAATGCCCTCGGGGTTGATCTGCTCGGCCACGGGCTCGATCACCCGTTCGTGGTACTGCTCCTGCAGGTATAGCGCCAGGCGTTTTTCTGCAGGCTCACGGCCCTCGCCACTGTCGATCTTGTACCAGGCGACCTTGAGGGTCAGCCATTGTTGGGTCCAGTAGCCGGTGAACCAGGGGATGAAGTCGCTCTCGGTGCGTTGCTGCACCTGCTCCTTCCACACCCGCATCGAGCGGCGGGCGTAGTCGTTGGCCGACCCGGCGGCACCGACCGAGGCCTCGATCAGGTCCTGGTCGATGCGCTGCCAGGCAGCGGGGGTGAGCACGGCGGGCGGTGGCGGGGCGGGCGGGCGCTTGCTCGCACAGCCGCCGAGGGCCAGCAACAGGCACAGTAGCAGTAAGGGGATACGCGAGCTCACGCGGCCGCCTCCCTGGGTAGAGGCTGGGGTGGTTTCTCGAGTATAGAGAGAAGGCTGCCAGTAGGAGCGGCCTTGCGTCGCGAAAGGGCTGCGAAGCAGCCCCAGGATTTCAGCCTCACCGAAACATTGCAGGGGGCCGCTTTGCAGCCCATTCGCGACGCAAGGCCGCTCCTACAACGACAAAAAACTCAGCCCAGGTCGAGCTTGTCTTGCAGCCGGTCCAGGTGCTCGTGCATCAACGCCAACGCTGCGGGGGCATCACCTGCCTCGACCGCATCGATGATCGCCGCATGTTCTTCCCAGGCACAGTGGTCGCAGCAGGGCGACTCATAGCGGGCGATGATCAGCGAGGTCATCGGCACCAAACCGTTGAGAAACCGCGCCAGCGGGGCGTTGGCGGCGACCTGCGCGAGCTTCAGGTGAAACTCGCCGCCCAGGCGGATGGCCGCGCAGCGCTCACCGTTTTCGTGGTGTTGGCGCTCCCGCTCGACCAGCAGGCGCAGCTGGCGGATCTGCGCCGGCCGGGCGCGTTGCGCGGCGAGGGTGATCAAGGTGGTTTCGGCCAGGCGCCTGGCACTGAGCACCTGGCGCGCCTGGTCGGGGTCGGGTGCGGCCAGGTGCGCGGTGTGGCTGGGGCGCTGAACCACCACCTGTTGGTCCGACAGGCGGCCGAGCACCCGGCGTATCACCGTGCGGCTGACACCAAAGGCATGGCCCAAGGCCTGCTCGGGCAGCAGCGCACCTGGCGGCAAGCGCTGTTCAAGGATTGCGTCGAACAGCCGTGGGTAGATCTGGTCGGCCGACAGGCGAGTTTCGCCGGCGGCGAGCAAGGCAGGCAGGCGGGGGGCGGCGTGGGCGCAGGCAGTCATGGTCGCTCTCCTGGGTCAAGGGCGGGGGTGTTCGTCCGGGATGTTGAGTTGGATGCCCATGCGCTGGCCTTCGGCAAGGATGTGCTGGCGCATCTGGGCGCTGGCCTCGGCGCTGTTGCGTTCGCGGATGGCGCGCACCACGGCATCGTTTTCCTTCAGCCGTGCGGCCAGGTGTTCGGGCGAGTTGCGCAGCATGTCGGCGCTCTGCTTGAGGGCGTTGCTGGTCTGCTGCACCACGCTCTGGAAGATCGGATTGGTGGTCAGGGCGAACAGCGCCTCATGCAAGGCGATGTAGGCTCTGACCCCGGCTTCGCTGTCATCGGCCTCCAGCGCTTCGCGCATGTCCATCAGCGTCAGGCGCAATTGGCCGATGTCGTGGCTGTTGGCCGATTGCGCGACCAGGCCGACGATGAAGGGCTCGAGGGTGTAGCGCAGCTCCAGTACATCGGCCAGGCTGGCCGACGCGCTGGTGTCGATGCTCGGCTCCTGCATGGCAGCATCGGCATCCAGCACCAGCACGCCTTTACCGGGCAGCGCGCGCACCAGGCCCAGGGTTTCCAGCACGGTGACGGCTTCGCGCAGGCTGGGGCGGCTGATGCCCAGTTGTTCGGCCAGTTCGCGCTGGCCAGGCAGCATATCGCCGGAGCGCCACTGGCCTCGGGCCAGGGCTTGGCGGAGTTTTTCCACCACTGAGTTGACGACGGTCGATGAGCTGATCACGGTTCGCTCCTGGAAGGGCCGGCGTCATCGCCGGCCGCGTTCGATCAGAATTCCTGTTGATGGATGTTGGGCTGCTTGCGGGGCGTGTGGGCAAAACCGGGTTTGCCAGCGAGTACGTTCTGCGCGCGCTCCAGGTCGATGTCCTTCTCCCAGCGCGCGATGGCCACGGTGGCCACGCAGTTGCCGATCAGGTTGGTCAGTGCCCGGCCGATACCCATGAACCAGTCCACCGCCAACACCAGCACCAAGCCCACCACCGGAATCGCCGGCACGGCGGTCAAGGTGGCAGCGAGGATCACCAGCGCCGAGCCTGGGATGCCATGAGCGCCCTTGGAAGTCACCAGCGAGACCAGCAGGATGGTCAACAGGTCGGTCATCTCCAGTGGCGTGCCGGTGGCGTTGGCGATGAACACGATGGCCAGGGTCAGGTAGATGGAGAAACCGTCGAGGTTGAACGAGTAGCCGGTCGGGATCACCAGGCCGACGGTGGAGGTACCGATGCCCAGGTGCTCGAGCTTGCGCATGATCTGCGGCAGCACGGCGTCGGAAGAGGCGGTGCCGAGGACGATGGTCAGCTCTTCACGCAGGTATTTGATCAGGGGCAGCAGTTTCAGCCCCGACAGGCGCATGACGGTACCGAGGACAATCAGCACGAAGCCGGCGCAGGTCAGGTAGAACAGTGCCACCAGGCCACCCAGGTGCTGCAGCGACTCGAGGCCATATTTGCTGGTGGTGAAGGCGATTGCGCCGAACACACCAATGGGCGCCAGGCGCACGATCATGCCCATGATACGGAAGATCACGTGGCTAAGTTCGTTGATCAGCCGCGAAATACCTGCCGCCGAGTCGCCCACCAGGTTCAGCGCGCTGCCGAACAGCACCGAGAACAGCAGCACCTGCAGGATGTTGTTGTCAGCAAAGGCGCCGATCACCGACGTCGGGATCAGGTCCATGAAGAATGCGGTGGCGCCATGGATGTGCTGGCCGCGCTCGGCCAGGCTGCTGGCGTCGGCGCTGGACAACTGGTCCAGGTGGATGTTGGCACCGCTGCCAATGCCGCTGGTGAAGGCGAACACCAGGCCGATCACCAAGGCGATGGTGGTCAGTACTTCGAAGTAGATGACTGATTTCAGGCCGATCCGCCCGACCTTTTTCAAGTCGCCAGCACCGGAGATACCGCTGACCACCACACAGAAGACGATCAAGCCGATGAGCATCTTGATCAGCTTGATAAAGCCGTCACCGAGGGGTTTGAGTTGCAGGGAGACTTCGGGGAAGCTGAGGCCGCAGGCAATGCCGAGGGCAAGGCCCAGCACGACTTGCAGGAAGATCGAACGCGAGCACCATTTGAGCATGGGAGTGATCTCTGGTCGGTGTCCTTGCTTCGATGCCGAGAGGGTCAAAGAGCGCAGGACTTAATTATTGTGGTCTTACCGGTTTGTTCAGCGCGAGGCCATAAAAGCGCGAAAAATCCTACATTGCAAGTGATTTTGGCCTTACCGGTCTGACCAGTTGTGGGGCAATTGGCCCTGCCAGGCTCTAATTCGGTGCATGCCATTTATCGGGGCTGAACAGCGCCCCCAGGTAAACCGATGAATCAGGTCAGGGCTTGGCCAACGCCTGGTCCACTGCTGCAATCAGCTTGCCAAGATCTTTGGGCGGGGCGTTGTGGATGACACCGAACAGATAGGCGCGCTGCTCCTCTTCGTCGTCCGGTTCGGCGAAGAAGTCCTTGGGTTTGATACCCAGTACGCCTGCGAAGGCCATGAGCGCATCGACGCTGGGGGTGTAGGCGCCGGTCTCGAAACGGCTGATGGTCTTGGGGTCGAAGCCGGTTCGCTCGGCGAATTGTGCCTGGGTCAGACCCGCCAGCTTGCGGTAGCGGCGCAGGGCAAAACCCAGAGCTGATCTCGTCATCACTTAATTCCCATTTAGAATCAAGAACTTAACGATATCTATCCGCATGGCGCAACGCCATGATCGATCACCTTTATTTGATTTATGTGATGAATTTCGTAGAATTCGCGGCTTGACCGGACAGTCATCGTCGAGTTTCCAGTGTCATTCGGCCTCATGCCGGTATGGCTGGAAGCGCATGTGCACATTGGAGCGGATCGCTGCGTATCGGTTCCGATGGTCGTCGATGGGCAGGGTGCCGGTTCGTCAGTGAATGGAGTCTCATCGTGCGTCTCAATCTCCCGGTAACCCCGGTCGAGCAACGTTTCCCCTCGGGTCAGCGGCTGATTTCCGCCACCGACACCGCCAGCCACATTACCTACTGCAACCCCGAATTTGCCGCCATCAGCGGTTACAGCGAGGCCGAGCTGATCGGCAGCCCGCACAACCTGGTGCGCCACCCCGACATGCCGCCAGCGGTGTACGCATTGATGTGGCGCTACCTCAAAGCCGGCAAAAGCTGGATGGGCATCGTCAAGAACCGCTGCCGCAATGGCGACTTCTACTGGGTCAATGCCTACGTCACGCCGATCCTTGAAGACGGCCGGGTGATCGGCTACGAATCGGTACGGGTCTGCCCGACTCGCGAACAAGTCAGCCGTGCCGAGGCCCTGTATGCGCGACTGCGTCAGGGCCAGGCGCCGCTGTCGTACGGCCGCCGCCTGGCGTTGCTGGGCCAGGCCATGGCCTTGCCGCTGCTGGGTGGGGTGTTGGCGGTGAGCGCCAACCAGTTCTGGCCAGGCTGGCCCGGGCAGGGCCTAACCCTTGCGTTGTTCGCGGCCTATGGCCTGTGGATGCGCAACGACTTGGGCCGCCAGTTGCGGCGGGTCATCCAGGGCGCCGAAGGCACCTTCGCCGACCCCACCGCGGCGTTGACCTACAGCGACCTGCCGGGCGCCGCCGGGCAACTGCAGCTAATTTTGATTGGTGAAGAGGCGCGCCTGAAAACCGCGTTGACCCGGCTCAGCGACCTGGCCACGCAGATGGCAGTAGCCGCGCACGATGCTGGGCGTCTGTCGCGCGGTACCGAAACGGCCCTGCTGGAGCAGCGCGCCGAAACCGACCTGAGCGCAACCGCGATGGCCGAGATGACCGCCTCGATCGGCGAGGTGGTCAACCATGTGCAACTCACCGCCGCCGAGGCGCATACCGCGCACCTGCTGGCCGAGCAGGGCAGCCGCGTGGCCGATGCCAGCGGCACGGCGATCCGCGCCCTGGCCGGCACCGTGGACCAGATCAACCAGGCGGTCACCCACCTGGCTGGTCAGACCGGCGCCATCGCCGAGGCGACGGGGATGATCCGGGGCATTGCCGAGCAAACCAACCTGCTGGCGCTCAATGCCGCTATCGAGGCCGCCCGTGCCGGTGAGCAGGGCCGTGGCTTTGCCGTGGTGGCCGACGAGGTGCGGGCGTTGGCCGACAAGACCCGGCAGTCGACGTTGCATATCCAGGCCATTATCGATGGCCTGCGCAGCGGTGCTGAAGAAGCCGTGGCCATTGCCAGCCAAGGCATTCAGGGCGCCGAGCAGGGCGTTGCCCAGGTGCAGGAGGCCCAACAGGCGCTGCACGGTATTCGTGAAGCGGTGCAACGCATCAGCGGCATGAGCCAGCAGATGGCCACAGCCTCGCAGCAGCAGTCTGCCGTGGCTGAAGAGGTGTCGCGGCAGATCAACGGTGTGGCGGGCATTGCCCAGCACAGCGCCCATAGCGCCAACGCTGCCGCCTCGCGCGGTGCCGAGCTGGAAGAGGTGTGCGCCGGATTGCGCGCCCTCGTGGAGCGCTTCAACCGTTAGGGCAGGATGCTTATGGACGATAACTATCGCGCGGCCGTGGACGCGGCCGCGATCTTTTCCGAAACCGACCTGCGTGGCTGCATCACTTACGTCAACCAGCAGTTCTGCAGCATCTCCGGTTACAGCCGCGACGAACTGCTGGGCGCCAACCACCGCATTCTGAATTCCGGCCTGCACGAGCCGGAATTCTTCCTCGGCATGTGGCGGGCGCTAACGGCGGGCAAGGTGTGGAAGGGCGAGATCTGCAACCGCGCCAAGGACGGTTCGTTGTACTGGGTCGACAGCACCATGGTGC